>JAFIEF010000025.1 GCA_020832655.1 Paracoccaceae bacterium | reverse complement strand
TGGTCGGGCTAGCAGGACTTGAACCTGCGACCTTCCGTCCCCCAGACGGACGCGCTACCAGACTGCGCCATAGCCCGAAACCATTGCGCGCTTTCTAACCGATCTGGCCCCAAGGGCAAGAGCGAATTCGCGCATTTTGCGGCCAATCCGCAACAGCTTTCCGGCCTGGAGTTGTCCCCGATCAGCTTGCGCCAGATGAAACCCATCATCCGCGCCCTGACTTCATCTTACGCCAAATACTCTCACCGAAGGCAGCGGGCCGGAAGGCCCGCATCCCTGCGCAGATAGGGCCAAAGAGATGCAGACTGCACCCTGCCCAAGCCGCAATGCAGCCAACTGCTCAGCCTGGTCGAGAGTCACTATAGTCGTGCAGCTCGTCACCTGCGGCGCGCTGCGCCATCTGCGCCAGCAAGGCAGCCAGACGCTCTGCCAGCGGGGCAATCTTGCGGACGTCAGGCTGCGCAACCGGTTGCGTCCTGATCAGATGCGCCAACCTTGTCGTCGCGCGTGGCGATGCCGGGATGGCACGGGCAGCTGGTGGTGCTGGTGATGCTGTCGCATCTTCTGCGCCTGACATGGATGCAGTTGCAGGGTCGGGCTGCGGGTCTGCGTCAGTGCCTTGCGGCGCGTCTTCGGGTGTATGGCTGGCCGCTACCGGCGCGGCGGGCGGCGGGTCATCCACAGCCGCCGCCTGCAACATGCCGGTCGGCTGTGCGCCCGGCGTCGGCGCGGGCATTTCCGGCCTGACCTTGTCGGTGCTTGTCGCTGGTTCGGGCGTTGCGCCATCGCTGTCAGACAGATGTGCTTCTGTCCCTGCCTCGATCTCGACCAGTTCCGGGGTCGTGATCGGGGCAAGGCCGGCGACATGCTGGCGGCCCTTTTCCTGCAACAGCTTCTGGACCCCGCGAATGGTCATGCCCTGATCATGCAGCAGCAGTTTGATACCGGCCAGCAGGTCGATATCGCTGCGGCGGTAGTAGCGCCGCCCGCCAGCACGCTTGACGGGTTTAAGCTGCGCGAACTTGCTTTCCCAAAAGCGCAGCACATGTGCTGGCGTGTCAAGAAGCTCGGCGGCTTCGCTGATGGTGCGAAACGCGTCGGGAGCCTTGCGCATGGGGCACCATCCTAGTTGCGGTTTCCTGTAACGACCCGCTCTTTCATGATGTGTGACGGACGAAAGGTCAAAACCCGTCGCGGCGAGATCGGCACTTCTTCGCCAGTTTTGGGGTTGCGTCCCATGCGCGCATTCTTGTCCCGCAGTGAAAATGTCCCGAAGGACGAAATCTTGACATTCTCGCCGCGCACCAGCGCGTCAGAGATATGTTGCAGGACCGAATCCACCAGCGCCGAGGATTCATTGCGCGACAAGCCGACTTCGCGAAACACCGCTTCGGCCAAGTCCATTCTGGTCAGTGTCTTGTCGGACATGTTTTCCCCTGCTCCTCGCTGCCAGAGCGGCAGCATCACCCGAAGCATGCTTGAAAGCGAATTCCGAGTCAATATCAGGGGTTTGCAGGCAGGCCTTGATCTGCCCCGCCAACTGCGTCACCAGCGCAGTACGACAGCGCCCCAGCTCAACCCCCCGCCGATGGCTTCCAGCACCAGCAGATCCCCCGGTTTGAAGCGGCCTTCGGAATTGGCGACCGACAGCGCCAGCGGGATCGAGGCGGCCGAGGTATTGCCATGATCCTGCACTGTAACGATGACCTTTTCCATATCCAGACCCAGCTTCTGCGCCGTGCCCCGAATGATGCGCAGATTGGCCTGATGCGGGACCACCCAGTCGATATCGCTGGCCTGCAAACCGGCCTTGTCCAGCGCAGCATTGGCGGTTGCGGCCAGTTTCTCGACAGCATGACGGAACAACTCGCGCCCCTGCATCCGCAGATGTCCTGCAGTGCCCGTGCGCGATACGCCACCATCAACATAGAGCAGATCGCAATACTGGCCGTCGGAGTTCAGATCCGATGCCAGCACCCCGCGATCAGTGTTCATTCCGGTGCCGGTTTGCGCTTCCAGCACCAGCGCGCCTGCGCCATCGCCGAACAGCACGCAGCTGGCCCGGTCGGTCCAGTCCATGATGCGCGAGAATGTCTCGGCCCCGATTACCAGCACGCGCTTTGCCTGCCCGGCCATCACCAGCCCGGTGGCATTTGCCAGCGCAAAGACGAACCCTGCGCAGACGGCCTGAATATCGAAGGCAAAGCCCCGGCGGATGCCCAGCGCGGCCTGCACCTGCGTTGCAACTGCGGGAAAGGTGTAATCCGGGGTCGATGTGGCGACAATGACCGCGTCGATATCCTCTGGCGCAAGCCCGGCATTTTCCAGCGCCGCGCGACCGGCATGGATCGCCATATCAGAGGTAAACTCACCCTCTGCCGCGAAATGCCGCCGCTCGATCCCCGAGCGCGACACGATCCATTCATCAGAGGTATTCAGCGAGGCATCGAACTCGGAATTGGGAAAAACGCGCTGCGGCAGGTAATGCCCGGTGCCCCGAATCACGGCTCTGATTACGTTGCTCTGTGTCATCTGCGCTGGGTTCCCTTGCCAGAATCGTGCTTGTTTTCGGGCATGCCGGACGCCCCGTCATCTGCGGTTGTGATCCCCGCATCTTTGCCATTATGCTTGATGTCATTGCTCAGCACGCGCTCATGCAGCGCATCCGAGACATCCGAAATGCGTTCGGACATGCGGTCCTGAAAGCCCGAACGTGCCAGTTTGAAGGCCAGCTTGATCGCGGCTGAAACCCCGGTCGCATCTGCCGATCCGTGGGATTTGACCACAGTGCCGTTCAACCCCAGAAACACCCCACCATTGGCCAGCCGCGGATCGAGCCGCTTTTTCATGCGCAGCAACGGTGCGCTGGCCAGAGCACCGGCCAGTTTCGACCATATCGAGCGGGTCAGTTCAGTGCGCAGCGTATCGGAAAAAAGCTTTGCGGTCCCTTCGGCGGTTTTCAGCGCGACATTTCCGGTGAAGCCATCGGTGACGATGACATCGACCCTGTCTGACGGAATATCGGTGCCTTCGACAAAACCGATGAACTCATAGCGCCCGATATGCGCTGCGGAGGCAATCAGCCCGGCGGCTTCCTTGATCTCGGCGCGGCCCTTGTGGTCCTCGGTGCCGACATTCAAAAGCCCCACACGCGGGCGCTCAGTGCCAAAGGCATTGCGATAATAGGCCGTGCCCAGCAATGCGTAATGCAGCAGCGATTCCTCGTCTGCGCGTACATCTGCACCCACATCAAGCATGGTGTTGTAGCCAGTGCCCGAGCGCGAGGGCCACAGACAGGCAATGCCCGGACGGTGCACCCCCGGCAGCTTGCGCAGCCGCAGCATGGCCACGGCCATCAATGCCCCGGTATTGCCGCATGACACCGTGGCCTTTGCCCGGCCATCGCGCAATGCCGAGATTGCCGACCACATCGAAGTGTCGCGCCCCTGACGCATCACTTGCGCAGGCTTGTCATCCATACGGACAACACCCGGACTGTGGCAGATCTCGGTGCGCCCCTTCAGATCCGCCTCGCGCTGAACGAGCGGTGCAAGAATGGCTTCGTCGCCATGCAACAGGAAAGCGATCTCGGGGTTGGTGCGCGCCGAAAGGGCGCAGCCGCCCACAACCGCCGCCGGACCCTGATCCCCGCCCATCGCGTCAACCGAGATGGTAATCAGGTCAGAAGTCGTTCCGGGGCGGCCCTGCGACGGCGCGTCACTCATGGATCACTGCGTGGCTGAGATCACGGCGCTCAGGCCGCGTCGTCGTCAAGATCCACGGCATCTGCAGCGGCAACGACTTCGCGGTCGTTGTAATAGCCGCAAGAGGGGCAGACGTGATGCGGGCGTTTCAACTCGCCACAATTCGGGCATTCATTCGGGTTCGCTGCCACCAAGGCATCATGCGCACGGCGCATGTTACGGCGGGAACGGGTGACGCGGTTCTGTTGAACAGCCATTTCAAACCTCGGGTTGCGGGCGGCTGCCGCTATCGCCCGTGGCGGGCGCAGGCAGGCGCGACATCTTTCGGAGTTGCGATTTGTGGCGCGGCATACACGGGTTAAGACGCGTTTCCAAGCCCTCAATTCATGAGGCAGTGAAAATACCGCTTTTTCTGCAATGATCAAGCCTGAAAACCCGATCCGCCCTGGTCTGGTTGGGGAACTACTGCCCCTCTCCCTTTGTGCCAAGCTTGTCGCGCAGCGCCGCAAGCGCGGCAAAGGGTTTGGGGCGCGCATCAGAGAGCGGCTCTGCGCCCTGTGGGGCGGCTGCCATCCGGCCCTCCATGCCCAATGCAGCATCGGGTTTGCGCACGAATGCGGGCAGCGCAAGCGCAAGCGCTTCCAGCGCGATGGCACCAATATCGATGACCGTGCCGAGCGGTTCCTGGCTGTCATCTTCGGGCATTTCGACTTCCAGCCCTTCCGGCGCGGGCAGATCGGCGATGAAGCGGCGCTGGACCTTCTCGTCGATTCGGGTGGTAACCGGGTCAAGCGTGATCGCGCAGGGCTGCACCACTGTCGCGCCAAGGCTGGCCTCCAGCATCCAGTCATGCCGCCCCATAGGCTGCAGGCTGCCATGAAAGCGCAACTTGCGCAGTTCCAGCAGGTCAAGCTGCGCTGCAATGCGCGCCCGGATGGCCGCATCGGGGCGCAGATCGAAGGGATAGCTGCGGCGCTTGTTCAGGCTGGCAACAACCAGTTTCTCGCCAAAACCGGCAATGGCGCTGTCATCATGGTGATTTTCTGTCACGAAATCCTCTTGTCGTGCTGATTTACATCTGGCGCGACTATAGAGCGCCGCGTTCCATTCTTGAAGTGCAGCCCGTCCTTCTGTATCCCTTTGGACGGTGATCATGCCGGATCGGGCCTTTTGTGCCGCGCGCACAGCCCGGACCAGTGCAGGAAACGATGACAGCAAGCAGGGGAACATGCCGCAGATGAAGACCTTCAAGCCCTGGTTGGCTCTACCCTTGCTGGTGCTGGTGATTGCCGCTTGCAGCCCTGTGCAGCGCTTCCACGGCTACGCGCCCGATGATGTGCAACTTGCCGAGATCGAGGTCGGGCGCGACACGCGCGAAACCGTTGCCGAAAAGATCGGGCGGCCCGGCATCACCGGCGTGATCGACGGCACTGGCTGGTATTATGTCCAGAGTGACTGGCTGCATGAAGGCTGGCGCGCCCCGGTTGAACTTGACCGGCAGGTTGTGGCCATAACGTTCGATACCTCTGATCGGGTCAGCAATGTCGAGCGCTTCGGGCTGGAAGACGGCGAGGTCATCGCCCTGTCGCGCCGTGTCACCGATACCGGCCCGGCCGGTGTCAGTGTGCTGCGCCAGATCATGTCGAATTTCGGCCGCTTCAACCCGCGCCAGATGTTGGGTGGATGAAGCGACTGCCGCGCGCCGGGTGATCGGCGCGTCTGGGTGACATCTCATAGCGGAGTGCTCCGGCATGTCGGCACCAGTCTTGTCGCAGTCCGTGCTAGAGGGTTTCCCCGCAGCGATGACCCGAAGACAAGGTGTGATGATCGGTGGCCTGCAAGTCAGATTCGCGCTGACGGTGGATGATCTTCTACAGGTCCAGTCGTTGCGTGGCACACGCTTTCTGACCAACACAACACCGCAGCCGGACAGGGATGGTTTTGATTCGGTCTCGGCGCATCTTATGGTGTGTCACCCGCAGGGTCAGGAATTGCTGGCCACCGCGCGGCTGCGCATATTGTGCGGCAAGGCTGATTTTGCCGCGACCTATACCGCACAGTTCTATGATGTGACGGCACTCTCCGCGCGCTATCAGAGGGCGTTGGAACTGGGGCGCCTGTGTCAGCTTGACACTCCGACGCCAGCACTTGATGCGTTGCGCGTGCTGTTTGCGACCATCAGCAAACTGGTGCAGCAAAGCCGCGCTGCGCTGCTGTTTGGCTGCACATCCTTTCCGGGGGCCGATCCGGCCCGGCATCACGCGGCACTGGCATCGCTACGGGCGAATCATCTGGGGCCAGAAGGCTTGCGCCCTGCGCCGCGCGCGCCCGATGCTGTGCCCTTGCCGCCGGGTTCGTTCGATGCGCGCGACGGCAAGCAAGGCATTCCTGCGCTGTTGCGCATGTATCTGGGGATGGGGGGGTGGGTGTCCGACCATGCGGTGCGGGATCACAAGTTGAATACGCTGCATGTCTTCACAGCCCTGCCGACCGATGCCGTACCGCCCACACGTCGCCGCGCCCTTGACGCAGTTTATACAAATTGACGGGGCATTGATTGCTTTCTGCGCTATAGTGACTAGGTTATCGAAGCGGGCGTGTTAACGACCCCGCTTGTCGCACGACCGCTGCCATCATGAAGGAACACAGCCATGCCGGAAACCCGCAAAGCCATGCGCCAATTGGCAGAACTGGATCCGGTCTGGTCGCGTATCCGTCAGGAAGCGCGCGATGCGGTCGAGCAAGAACCGCTTATGGGCGGGGTGTTTCACAGCTCGATCCTGCATCATGACACGCTGGAGCACGCGCTGGCCTTCCGCCTGTCGCAGAAACTCGCCTCGGCCGAGATGTCGGAACAGATCCTGCGCGAGATCATGGATACCGCCCATGCCGATGATCCCGGCCTTGGCGAAGCCGCGCGCGCTGATATCGTCGCCACTTATGAACGCGATCCGGCCTGCAACCGCTTCATGAAGCCGCTTTTGTATTTCAAGGGATTTCAGGCCGTTCAGGCCTATCGCATCGCGCATTGGCTGTGCCAGCGGGGGCGGACGGATTTCGCCAGCCTGGTGCAGATGCGTGTGTCGGAAGTGTTTGGCGTTGATATCCATCCGGGCGCGCGCATCGGCAAGGGCATCATGATCGACCATGCCCATTCCATCGTCATTGGCGAAACTGCCGTGGTGGGCGACAATGTCTCGATGCTGCATTCGGTCACGCTTGGGGGCACCGGCAAGGAAGATGGCGACCGCCACCCCAAGATCGGCAATGGTGTTCTGATCGGGGCAGGGGCAAAGGTGCTGGGCAATATCCATGTGGGCGATTGTGCCCGCATCGCGGCAGGTTCGGTGGTGCTTGATGATGTGCCGCCACGCACGACGATGGCAGGCGTGCCCGCCCGTGTCGTGGGCGAGGCAGGCTGCGCGCAGCCGTCACTGACAATGGATCACTTGCTGCGCGGCGAAATCTGAACGATCACTGCCGATCCGTAGCGCCTGCGCTCTGTTGCGGGTAACGGATATCGACGGACGCGGAACCCGAAACGGGTTCCGCGCGTCATGATCGCGGCCCTTGCTGTGCCTTGTCTTGCGTTCTGGGGGCCAGTAACCTGCGCTACCCATAACCACGAGGATCGGCGTGAAGGTCGTTTTCCGCACAGATGCGTCGGGACAGATCGGTGGCGGCCACATGATGCGCTGCCTCACGCTTGCGCAAGCGCTGCGCGATGCAGGTGCGCGGGTAGCCTTTGTGATGGCGCGCGGCGATTCGCTCTGGACCGATCCGGTCCAGAGCGCCGGTTTCCGTCTTTATCCGGTCTCTGGCCGCCCCTTGACCCCCGACCCTGAAGGTCCGGCCCACAGCAATTGGCTGACCGCCCCGTGGCAAGCAGATGCGCGCGATACGACAGCCGCGCTGCGCGATTTCGGCGCGGACTGGCTGATCTGGGATCATTACGGATTGGATGCGCGCTGGGTTGGTGCCTTGCGCGCCGCTGTCGGGCGGTTGCGTGTCATGGCGATTGATGACCTTGATGACCGCGCATTGGGGTCCGACCTTGTGCTTGATCAGACCCGGCTGGATTGCTCGGGCAGGCGGTATCCGGCGCTTGCAGCGCTTTCCGGGCCGGACTACGCAACCCTGCGCCCTGAATTCGCGCAGTTGCGCGCACAAGCCCTTGCCAGACGCAATCAGAATCCCGCCCCGCGCCGCGTGCTGGTGACGATGGGGTTGGCCGATGCTGCGGGGCTGGTCCCTCCGATCGTGCAGGCTCTGTTGCGAAGCGGCGCGCAGGCGGTCGACATCGTGATGGGGTCCGGCGCACAAACTCTGGGGCAGGTTCGTACGCTTTGTGCCACTGCACCGCAACTGCGGTTGCATGTCGACACACAGGACATGGCGCGGCTGATGGCAGAGGCCGATTTGTGCATAGGTGCTGGTGGCATGACCAGTTGGGAACGCTGCGCGCTGGGGCTGGGGGCATTGCTTGTGCCGGTGGCCGAAAATCAGATGGGCGTGGCGCGCGCACTGGAACAGGCGGGCGCGGCGCGGGTCCTGCCGCTTGAAGGGGCCAGAAACCCTTTGGTTTTGCAGCAGGCCATTGCACAAGCGATGACGCGCGCACAGCCGATGGGGCAGCAGGCAGCACGTCTGTGTGACGGGCAGGGAAGCGCGCGGGTGCGTGCTGCGGTGCTGGGCAGGCTGCGTCCTGTGATCCCGGCTGATGCGCGGCTTCTGTTTGACTGGCGCAACCGCCCGGATATCCGGGCTGCTAGCCTGAACACTGAACCATTGGACTGGCCCGCGCATCTGGACTGGATCAACGGGCTTGCAGGACGTGATGACGGAGTTTGGTGGATATATTCCGAAGCAGGAAACCCGCTTGGCCATGTCAATGCCAGGCGCGAAGCCGATGGGTGGTGGCGCTGGGGTTTCTATATCGGGGCCGGTGACGCGCCGAAAGGCGCAGGGCGACGAATGCTTGCCCTGGCCCTTGCCGAATTGTTTCGTCGATCTGACTGCGCCGGTCTGCGCGCCGATGTGCGCGCCGAGAACCCCCGCTCGATCGCGCTGCACAGGGATCTGGGCTTTCGGCAGATCGAAAGCCGCGATGGGGGGGGCAAGCTTCTTGTGTTTTCGCTGCATGAATGCGACATCGCACGTAAATTCGCCTTCCAGTTTCCGAAGGAGTCGCTGCAATGACCCCGTTCCAGATCGCAGGCCGCCTGATCGGGCAGGGGCATCCGCCCTATATCATCGCCGAACTTTCCGGTAATCATAACGGCGAGTTGCAGCGTGCCCTTGCGCTGATCGATGCTGCCGCCGATGCGGGCGCGGATGCCGTCAAGCTGCAAACCTATACTGCTGATACCATCACGATTGATGTGGACCGGCCAGAGTTTCGCATTCGTGGAGGGTTGTGGGACGGGCGGTCGCTGCACGAGCTTTACCGCGAGGCATCGACCCCCTGGGAATGGCATGGCGCGCTGTTCGAGCATGCGCATGCGCGCGGGCTTCACTGTTTTTCCTCGCCCTTCGACCCGACCGCTGTTGCGTTTCTTGAAAGGCTGAATGCCCCTGCCTACAAGATTGCGTCGTTCGAGATCGTTGACACGCCTCTGATCCGGCTGGTGGGCGGCACCGGCAAGCCGGTGATCATGTCAACCGGCGTCGCATCCTTGGGCGAGATCGAGGACGCATTGCGCGCCGCACAAGAGGGGGGCGCGGGGGGGGTGGCACTTATGCACTGCATTTCAGCCTATCCCGCAGCGGTCGAAGACATGCGCTTGAGCACCATCGCGTCACTGGCTGCGGCCTTCGGGGTTCCGATTGGCCTTTCGGACCATTCGCCGGGATCGACGGTTGCCGTTGCTGCCGTGGCGCTGGGGGCGTGCATGGTTGAAAAGCACCTGACGCTTGCGCGGGCAGATGGCGGGCCGGATGCGGCGTTTTCGCTGGAACCGGCGGAATTCGCGGATCTTGTGCAGGACTGCCGCACAGCGCATCAGGCGCTGGGGCAGCCGCGCCATGACCGCGCCGGGATCGGGGGCGGCAATGCGCTGTTCCGTCGGTCGCTTTACGTTGTGGCTGATGTTGCCGAAGGCGAGGTGCTGAGCGCGCGGAACATCCGCTCGATCCGTCCCGGTCTTGGGTTGCTGCCGCGCTACCTGCCCGAAGTGCTGGGTCGGCGTGCCGCGCGCGCGCTGCGTCGAGGCGAGCCGCTGGAGTGGGGCATGGTCGGAACAAGTGCATGACCATCCGGCTGTTCTGCGTCGCCACATCGAAAAGCAATGCGCCCATCATCGCGCAGATGCAGGCGCAGGCTGGTGCGCGGCTGCAGATGGCGCTTCATCTGGGCGGCCATGACGCGGATTTCAAGGGCACATCGCTGTCGCGCATGAACCGCAAGCGCGGACGCCTTGGGCATTTGCTGGACGCAGACCGCTTCACTGGTGCGGCGCAGGTGCTGTTCCAGCAGCCCGGCTATTTGCAGGATATGGAAGAATTCATCGCCCATGTCGAGCGGCGCTCTGAAAACAATGACCTGCGGCCCCATCGCATTCATGCGATGCAGGAATATGTGGATTACTACCACATTCTGGCCGATGTCATGGCGACCCGGCTGCGCGACAGCGGGGCAACGCATGCGCTGTTCTTCAACATACCGCATCTGGGATATGACACCATCGCCTGGCAGGTGGCGCGGGCGATGGGGTTGCAGACGCTTGTGCTGACGCAATCGCTGTTTCCGGCGCGCTTCTTTTCGATGCGCACGCCTGCCGCGCTTGGCGCATTCCAACAGCGTGCCGATGCCACACCCTATCCCATCGAAAAGCAGGCGCAACTTGATCTGTTCTACATGAAAGGGGTCAAGCAGGAATCCTCGCCCAAGGGTCGCCTCTCTGCGCGCGCAGTGGTGAACCTGATGGCATTTCTGCTGACGCGGCGACCAGCCTTGGCGCTCAACCCCTTCTATTTGCGCAACGTGCTTGCACGGATGGCGGCGGTCTATGGCGGGCTGCCCGATTGGCGCGATCCCTTCGCGCGGTTCTTCCATGACAGCCAGCTTGACTATTTCGATCATCTGGTGGCGCAGGAATCGGCGCCAATCGATCTGTCCACGCCCTATGTCTACATGCCGCTGCAACTTCAGCCAGAAATGACAACTGCCTCGTTGGGGGGGATCTATGCCGATCAGGCACTCGCCATCGAGCGTCTGGCAGACATGCTGCCCCGACATGTGCGCATACTGGTCAAGGAAAACCCCAAGCAGGGTGCATATATGCGTGGGCCGATGTTCTTTCACCGGCTCAAGCGCATCCCGCAGGTGCAGTTCCTGCCCTCGCATGCCAATACCCATGCGCTGACCTCCCAAGCCGCCTTTGTTGCCACCATCACCGGCACTGTCGGATGGGAAGCCGTGCGCATAGGCAAGCCCGCGCTTGTCTTCGGCAAGGCGTGGTATCGCAGTTTCCCCGGTGTGGTCACATATCGCGAAGGGCTGACCTTCGAGGATGTGGCGCAGCTAAGCTGGGATCACGAGGCGCTTGAACGCGCGGCGGGCGATCTGCTGGCGCGCTGCCATGACGGCGTCATCGACCGCCATTACCGCAAGATGCTCGACGATCATGACCCGGTCGAAAACGCGGCGAGTGTCGCCCAGGGCGTGCTGGACCTGCTTGAAGGCCGTGTCGCCCCGACCTTCGAGGCGTAAATGTCAGCCTGCAAGCGCCTGGCGTAGCGCGGCCACGACCTGATCCTGCTCGGCCTCGGTCAGGCGGGTATGCAGTGGCAGGCTGATGGCCCTGTGATAGAAAGCCTCTGCCACCGGGAAATCGCCCCAGTCAAAGCCGCGCGCGCGCCAGAACGGGTGGGTATGGACGGGAATGTAATGCACATTCACGCCGATCCCGGCCTTGCGCAGCGCGGCAAAGACGCGCGCGCGCGCGGCAAGCTGGACGGGATACAGATGCAAGGCCGAATGCCCGTCGGGCGATTGTACCGGGCGCACCAGATCAAGCTGGGCAAGCAAGGCGTCATAGCGCCGCGCCAGAACATGACGCCGCGCGATGAAATCATCCAGTCTTGCCATTTGCGACAGGCCCAGCGCGGCCTGAATGTCGGTCATGCGGTAGTTGTAGCCAAGCGCGATCTGTTCATAATACCAGCCACCCTGACCTGCGCCATCGACCATCTGGTCGCCGTCGCGTGTGACCCCGTGCGAACGTGCCAGCACCATGCGCCGCGCAAGTTCGGCGTTATTGGTGGTAGCGCAACCGCCTTCGGCCGTGGTGATGATCTTGACCGGGTGGAAGGAAAACACCGTGATGTCACTTGCGCTGCATGCCCCGACAGGCGCGCCCTTGTAGCTTGCGCCGATCGAATGGGACGCATCCTCGATCACGCGGATGCCGTGGGTGCGCGCCAATGCGCCGATCCGGGTCATATCCGCCGTCTGGCCCGCAAAATGAACCGGGATGATCACCTTGGGCAGGCGTCCGGCCCGTCCTGCGTGCCGCAACTTCATTTCCAGCGCGTCGGGGCACATCAGATATGTGTCAGGGTCGATATCGACAAAATCGACATCTGCATCGCAGTAAAGCCCGACATTGGCCGATGCGACAAAGGTATTCGGCACTGTCCACAGCAAATCGCCCGGACCCAGATCCAGTGCCATGCAGGCAATGTGCAAGGCGGATGTCGCCGAATTGACGGCGACTGCATGGGCCGCGCCGGTCCGTTTCGCGATGGCCGCTTCAAAAGCGGGAACCGCCGGTCCCTGGGTCAGGAAATCCGAGCGCAGTACCGCCTCGACCGCGCGGATATCATCCAAAGAGATGTCCTGTCGGCCATAGGGGATCATTCAGAATTTTCCGATCTTGTGCGCATTCTGCGCGATCCAGTGCTGCAGGGTCTCGATACACATCCATTCGGGGTTATTGTCCGAGGCATAGGAATAATCCGACGCGACCTTGCGCCCATTCTTGATCCGCACCGGGTCGCTTGACCAGTTGTGAATCGCCGGGATGATCTTGAAATACGCGTCATATTCATAGGTGTGTCCGGCATCCTCTGCGCCGATCATCTGCTCATGCAGTTTCTCACCCGGTCGAATGCCGATGATGTCGTGGCGCGCTTCGGGGGCCACGGCGCGGGCAATATCAAGGATGTTCATCGACGGGATCTTGCGCACATAGATCTCGCCGCCGACCATGTCTTCAAGCGCGTGCCAGACCAGTTCCACCCCCTGTTCCAGCGTAATCATGAAACGGGTCATGCGGGCGTCGGTGATGGGCAGCACGCCGGTTTCGCGCAGTTGCAGGAAGAACGGGATCACCGACCCGCGAGAGCCCATCACATTGCCATAGCGGACAACCGAAAAGCGACACTTGTCAGCACCTGAATAGGAATTGCCCGCGACGAACAGCTTGTCCGAGGCAAGCTTGGTGGCACCATAAAGATTGACCGGACTTGAGGCCTTGTCCGTGGACAGCGCAACGCAGCGCTTCACGCCTTTGTCGATACAGGCATCAATCACGTTCATGGCGCCATTGATGTTGGTCTTGACGCATTCGAAGGGGTTGTATTCGGCGGTGGGCACGATCTTGGTGGCGGCTGCATGGACCACATAATCGACCCCGTCCATCGCCCGATAAAGGCGCTCGCGGTCGCGCACATCGCCGATGAAGAAACGCACTTCGGGGTGCTGGCCATAGATCTTGGCCATTTCCCATTGCTTCATCTCGTCACGCGAATAGATGATGATCCGGCGCGGCTTGTAGCGCTCCAATGTCATCGGGACAAAGGCCGAACCGAAGGATCCGGTGCCGCCGGTCAGAAGGATGGTTGCGCCTGTAAGCATCTCTGCGCCTTTTTCAGGGGCGGGCTGGCCGCCGTTTTGTCGGTTCCGCACGCTCTAGCCCAGAGGCTGGCCCCTGTCCAGAACTGCTGCCTTTACAAGCAGCGTCATCCCGAAGAAGTCTCGACAAAGGGCGGGCGCACTGGAATGCCTGCATCCGCCAATGCGTCTTTCGCGCCTCTGGGTGTCAGTTCGGTGAAATGGAAGATGCTTGCCGCAGCCACTGCCGATGCGCCGCCCTGAAGGATCGCATCGACCATATGCTGGTAACTTCCCGCCCCGCCCGAGGCGATGACCGGGATCGTCACCGCCTCGGCGATGGCGGCGATCAGCGCCAGATCATAGCCCTGATAGGTGCCGTCCCGTTCGATCGAGGTGATCAGGATCTCGCCCGCGCCGCGATCTTCGGCCTCGCGTGCCCAGGCGACGGCATCCTGTCCGGTGTCGCGACTGCCGGCATGGCTGAAGCATGTCCACTGGCCGGACGCAGTTGTTCGCACATCGATGCTGACAACGACGCATTGGCTGCCGTGGCGCTGTGCGATCTGGGTAATCAGTTCCGGTGTGTCATAGGCGGCAGTGTTGACGCTGACCTTGTCCGCGCCCGCCCGCAGCAGCGGCCCGACCTGCGTGATGTTGCGCACCCCTCCGCCATAGGTGAGCGGCACAAAGCAATCCTGCCCATAATCGACGATGGAATCGTAATCAGGGTCATCGCCGGTTTCCTGCGCGGTGATATCAAGCAGGATCAGTTCATCGACCTCGCGCTGGTTATAGACGCGGATCGCGGGCAGCACCGGCCCGACGCGCCGCCAGCTGTCGAAACCCGCGCCCTTGACCAGCCCGACCTGCTTCCACAGAAGTGTGGGGATGACACGCGTGCTCAGCATGGCAAGTCCCCCAGAAAATTGCGCAGCAGCCTGAAGCCCGCGCGCGAGGATTTCTCTGGGTGGAACTGCGTACCCCAGACATGCCCGCGCCGGATAGCGGCAGCAAAGGACACGCCGTGGCTGGCCGTGGCAATGACCGATGCCGGGTCTTCGGCCATGAAGGCGAAGCTGTGCACGAAATAGAAATGCGTCCCAGCCGGGATGCCGGCCAGCAAGGGGTCGTCCCCGGTGGGGTGCAGCGCATTCCAGCCCACATGCGGCAGACGTTCGGTGCAGCCCTGCATGCGCAGATGGCTGACCGCACCGCGAATGAAACCCAGCCCCTGTGTCATCGCGCCTGAGGCGGCGCCTTCGGTGCCGTGACTGGCCAGAAGCTGCATCCCGACACAGACCCCAAGCAACGGCAGGCCGCGTTCGGCGACGGCATCGCGCAGCGCGTCGGTCCAGCCGCCTACGGTCAATGCGTTCATGCAATCGCTGAAATTGCCGACGCCAGGCAGGATCAGCCGATCAGCCCGCGCCAGTTGGTCGGGGGCGGTTGCAAGGCTTGGCTGCGCGCCCAGTTCTTCCAATGCGCGCAGCATCGAACCCAGATTGCCGGTGCCGTAATCAATGACCGCGACGCGCATCAGGGGTCAACGGTTGTCATAGTTGAGCTTGGTCAGGTTGCCGTCGCGATCCTTGAGCAGGCTGCCATCGGCGTGGCGCTTGAACAGCTTCTTGTTGGTGAAGCGGTCGCAAATGGCCACGAACTCTTCAACTGACATGTCTAGCGGCGCAAGGATGTCCGCCAGCGGCTTGCCCAGATAAGTCCAGGGGAACCGTCCATCAAGCTTGCGCACCGCATCCAGACCGTCCTGGCGGGTCAGTCGGCCGCGCCGGATATGCAGGCAGGCAATATCGGTTGCGCGGCCAAAGCCGAATTTCAGGAACTTGAAATAGTCGTGGATGCCGGTCTGGTAATTGTCGAGGTTTTCGTAATTCACCATCGACCCTTCCACAGTGCCTTCATAGCTGCGGAACCCGTTCGCCCCTGCGATCAGCGCGTTCGACAGCCCGTCCCACGGAATATAGTGCCCAAGGAAAAGCCCGGTCACGCCAACGCGGGCAAGCTCTTCGTCGGTAGGGTAGGTGTAGTTCAGCAGATGCTTCTGCTCGATCCCTTCCTGGCCGACCAGATCGGTCACGCGCATGCCCAGAAGGCCGCCGAATTCTTCCAGCCAGCGGCGGTTCAGAACATTGTTGCCAGCCGCAGCGGCCGGGCCGCCATATTCGTTCTGCGAGTTTTCGCCCCAGATGATCAGCGGCACATTGAACTGCACTGCGGCGCGCACCGGGATTGTGAAAATCCCGACATGCTCGGGCCAGGAAATGTCACCCACCTGCTTCAGCCCCACACGGTTCAGCTTCGCGCGGATCAGCGGGTTGGGAGAGACTTCGATGTAATCCACCCCGAGCCGCTTCAAATTCTCTATATTCGCGCGACCGATATCGGATAGCTCGCAGGTGGTCGAGGTCACGCAAAGCGGGTTCAGCCCCATCTGCAGCATGCGCACCACCTGATAGGTGCTGTCCTTGCCGCCACTCACCGGCACGATGCAGTCCCAGTTGCTGCCGTCGCGTTTGCGGTAGCGTTCCAGAATGTCCTGCAACTCGACATAACGCGCGTCCCAGTCGACGGTCTTGCGGTGCTCATAGGCGCGGCAGGCGTTGCAGATACCCTCTGCGTCCAGATGCAGGTCGGGCTTGGTGCTGGGCATAACGCAGCGTTTGCAATAGGTCAGCATGGCAGATCCTCAGCGCTTTTCCATCAGGAACCAGGTTATGTCATCTTGCGGGAAGTTCGGGTCGCGCCGATAGGCGAAACCATAATCGACCAGTTTCATCGACGGATGGCGATCCATGATCTCGCCCGCGAAATCGCGCTTGAACAGTCGCTCGGCATGGTTGCGGTACGGAATCGCGACCGGGGCGGGGTTGTAGTATTCCGCCACCAGCAGCCAGCGCCGGGTTGCCGCCACCAGCTTGTCATAAACCTGTGGCAGTACATCTGGGTTCATGTGGATCAATACCCCCTTGATCAGCGCCAGATCGCAGACGGGCGGTTCCAGTTCCAGAATGGAGCCTTGCTGCACATTCGCGGAGCCAAGAAACTGCGCCAGTTCGGCGGCAGCGGTGGCATTGATTTCCAGCCCGTGCAGGGCCATTGACGGGTGCAACAGGCGCAGCGCGCGCAGGTTCATGCCGATATTCGCGCCGAATTCGACGCAACTGCCGATCCCCTGCGCCGATGCCAGCGCCTTCGAAAAGAAAGCAAGGTTGGACGCCAGCAACGGCGCGCCCTGATTGCGCTGGATGTAGTCGGTTCCGAACTGGCCAGCCCAGAATTCTTCCTGCTCGGTCTTGTATTGCGTCATCGGTCAGTCCTTCGCTGGCAGCTGTGACAAGGCGTGGTGCATCAATTCGGCGCGCTGCCAGTCTTCCTGCGTGTCGATATCCTGCACAAGGTAGCGTGGCATTACTATGGTACGGGATCGGGGCGTGTAGATTGGCATCCCGCTCCGCCATGCCTGTGCCTGTCCCCAATAGAACTGGCCGGCATCATGCACATGTTCCACCAGATCCTGTGAGCGCGTTATTTCATGCTCGGGGTGCAGCATGCTTACCCCGCCATGTTCATCGCGGACCAGCGCGCGCTGGATCGGAAAGGCGAAGGTCGTGACCGGAAAGCAGTAAGGGGCATCGCAATCGCGCAATCTTGCCAGCCCGTCACGCAAATCTTGCGGGCGCACAAAGGGGGCCGTGGCATAAAGACAGCAGACCTCGACCGGGTTCCGACCTGCGGCGTGCAGCCAGTCCACCGCGTGAGCAATCACCGCGACAGAGGTCGCATGGTCATCCGACAATTCCGGCGGGCGCATGAAGGGCACCTCGGCCCCGTGCGCGCGCGCGACTTCGGCGATTTCCAGATCATCGGTTGATACGATTACCGCATCGAACACCCCGGACTTTTGCGCGGCCTTGATACTATGCGCGATCATCGGGCACCCGGCAAAAGGGCGGATATTCTTGCGCGGAATGCGCTTGCTGCCGCCGCGCGCGGGAATGATTGCCACGATCATGTTTCGATACCGCCCAACGGCATGGGACAGCACTGTGCGAAATGAAGCATGATGCAGTATTCCCTGAGGCGGATCAGACCGCTGAAGACAAGGACGCCTATGCGCCGAAATGCCCTCTACGTCAAGGCGTTGCAGGCCTGCCCCGCCAAAGGCATGCAGGGTCGGCAGAGATTGCCCAGTTCCCGGCCCCTGGCGCGAAGGCAATCATTCGCGAAAGGTCAGGGCGATTTCGCCGCGCAGCAAGCCCAGCAGCTGCGTGGCGACAACAGACGTGTTTTCGGCTGCGGAATAACCCTGAACGATCTCGACATAATCGCGATCAACCACGCCCGGATGGCAGCGCGCAACCAGCGCGCCCACGACCTGTTCAAGCTTGGCGTGATCGACCTGAACGCGGGCAATATCAGCAAACTGCAAATCCTCGTGCCATTCGACCGCGCCGGGAAAGGCGCGATACCACGCCCCGCCAAAAACCAGCACGGGCTTGCCCATGCAAAGCGCCTCCCAGCCCACAGTGCCGGTGATCGTCGCCACGAATTCGGCTTTTGCGGTCAGGGCATGCGTATTGGCCCAGGACGGCAGGAACTGCACCGACGCAATGCGCTTGAGCCGGTGAAAGAACATCGGCCCGCGCATATATCCGCCTTGCTTGGGGTTTTCCTTGACCAGGATGCGGATGCCGGCGGGCAGCATGTCGGCCAGACGCTCGATCATGTAGGCCTGATCGCGGAAGCGCCCGCCAAGCGACGAGGTGGTCATCTCGGGCTGCATCTGGAGCGGCACATAGACATAGGGGGTGGACAGGTCGATTTCCTGATCCTCGAAGCGCGCAAGCTGATCAAAATAGGCCAGTGCGCTTTCATGAAAAAACGACGCGAACGGATCACGCCACCGCGGGAAGCGGCCATAAACGCGGCGCATATGGGCCACCAACCGCCAGACATAGACCGGATTGAGCGCGCGCCATCGCGCCTTCAGCGCCAGGAACGTCACCAACTCGCCAATCGCGGCAGCACTAAGCGTGCCCCCTTCCTCGCGTTCTTGCTTGACCCCTTTCATGTAGAACAGCTGCGGCTGTTCTCCCCTGGCGATGGGCCAAGGGCGCGCATCGGTTTCAGGCGGGAAAAGCCCCATTGCGCCCACATCGCTTGCCGAAAAGAACAGGTTCGAAAACAAGCTCTGCGACACCATGAGCACCGGCAAGCCCATCGCCTTTGCCAGATGATAAAGCGCCGTATCATAGCCCAGATGCGGCACGGAAAACAGCAGCACATGGGTTACGCGCCGTTCGCGCATCTGGCGCGCGATAGTGTCGTACAGAACATGGAAATAGCTGTGATACTCATCCAGCGCTTCCAGCGGGTGCGACTTGTGCTTGAACATCGCGCTGTTGCGCGTCATGTGGTCCACGAACTCGTCGCGCTGGCGCCAGTAATCATCCGAACGAAAGGCGATCTCGGCCCCGCCATCATAGGGGCTGTCGCGCATGATATGCCCTTCGGCGCCCATGCTGGCTTTCATGCGCGACATGCTTGAGGCACGAAACTGGGCTGTCTTCTCTCCGAAATGCAGCACGACCTTCACGCTGTCGCCGCTTTGCCGGGTCATGGCCCGCAACACAGCATCGGTATCCTTGGTGGTCGAGACGACAGCAAGCCGGATGGACAAGGGCGGACACCTGCGAAAGATAAAATCTGGCGCGAGATCGCATTCCCGCCCCCGGAATGCAAGCCTGAAGATCGCGTGTCCGGGCCGCAACGCCCCGGCACAGTGCCAATGGCCATTGTCCCGGATCAGGGGATGACCATGTCGTGGCGCGGTCTTCATTTTCAGGTGACAAGGGGGCGTGGTTGCTTGGCGCGGCCGGAAGCTGCTGCTACAGTCCGGCCATGCATGTGATTACCGTGACAGCCTTGGCCGCGATGCTGTCCTTGCCGGTCGCGGCGCAACAGCCCGCACCGCCTTCCGAGGAACAGCAGATCGTCCCCCCCGAACCGCTGGCCGATCTGTTTGAACGCCTGCTGCGTGGCTTTGCCGACGAAACTGCCCCGCATCTGCGCAATCTGGAACGCCAGTTGGAGCAGCTGGAACCAGAGATCGAACGCTTCTGGGACAGCTTGCGCGGGATGGCGCAGTATCACCCGCCCGAAATCCTGCCCAATGGCGATATCCTGATCCGGCGCAGGCAGCCCGTCGAATTGCCCCCGCAACCGCCAGAGGATCAGCCAGAGCCGGACTTGGAAGCGGCCCCTTTCGAGTTGTAATCGCGCCCCACCCGGACCTTGGTGGTGGCCCCCAACTGCTCGGCCAGCGCATTGAAGCGTTGCTCGGCCACTTCGGTGAACAGATCCTTCAACTCACGCTTCAGGATCAGTTCAAGAACATGCTTCTTGGGGTAGTGGCGCAACTCGCCCGCATGGCCGGGACGATCCATAGAGAACATCGACCCGAAGCGCAGGGCACGGCCCAGTATCTTCGCCTCGGCAAAATCCTTCTCCGACAGCAACCCGGCGATTTCCTTGATCCGAGGGCGCATGCCATTGGTCTTGTAGCGATACATCAGCGCAATGCCCAGAAATACCCTTCCCTGATGGTCCAGCCCGCCCAGATTGGCGCGGGTGGTGGTATCGAAACACGCATCCGCACGGTAATCAGGGTGCGCGCGCCAGTTGACATCATGCAGCAGGCAGGCCGCGCGGATCAGCCGCAGGCGGCTTTCGGGTTGGCTGCGATAGAGCGGCAACACGAAGCCGTAAAGCTGCTTGCCGAAACCGGGCAGGCGGGCGCCGGAATGCTCCATGAAGTGGCATGCTTCGATCAGCGGATCGCGTGCGCGCAGATCATCGGGCATCTGTTCATACAAAATGCCCTCGCGGATGCCGTAGCTGGAAACATAGATCGTCCCTGGGCTGAACACATGCACAAGCTGGCGCAGCACCTGCGCCGCCAGCGGCACCAGCGACATGCGTTCTGTTGAAATGCCCGTGCGGCGGCGCAATTCCGCCAGATCCTGAGTTTCGACCCAGTCGATTGTCTTGCGGATGGATTTCGGGGTCATGGCATATTCATGCAGAACCTTCAGCGGGTAGCCGCGCCGCTCCATGTCCAGCCGTGCAATGGCGCGCCATGATCCCCCAACCAGATACAGCGAATCATGATGATCCCCGACCTTGTCGCGCAGGGCTTTCAGCGTGTCGCCGATATGCTTGCGCAAGCCCTTCTTGCCGCCCGCGATCTGTTGCAGCCGGAATGGCCCCAATGGCGATGTGACGGTCTGATGTACCTTGCGCTCGCCAATTACCGCGAGTTCCATTGAAGACCCGCCTATATCGCACACCAACCCGTCGGCCTCTGGCCAGCCGGTCAGCACGCCTTGCGCTGAAAGACGCGCTTCCTCGGCGCCATCGATCACGCGCATGCGCAGCCCGGTTTCGGACTCTATTCTGGCTACGAATTCCGGGCCGTCCGCCGCCTCGCGCATTGCCGCAGTACCGACCATTGTCAGATTGCTCAGCGCCATGCCCTGTGCCAGCAGCGCAAAACGGCGCAGCGTTGCCAGCGCGCGTTCGCAGCCTTCGGGGTTCAGCCGCCCGGTATTGACCAGCCCGCGCCCCAGCCCGCACAGCACCTTTTCATTGAAGAAATAGGCCGGGCTGCGCGCCGCACCGTCAAACACCACAAGCCGGACAGAGTTCGACCCGACATCAATCACGCCAACTTGCGACAATGCGCGCGCCGAAGGGTCGGTGAACACCGGGGCGTCAAACAGCCCCCCTTGCGGTGCGGGGTCGTCGGAGGCCTTGTCGCCCGCAGCTTGGGCGATCGAGTTGCCATCCATGCGCAGGCTCCTGATCGGCATCGACTGTCACCAAGGTATTCAGCCGGTGTCCGAAGGTCAATCGCGCAAGCGTGGGGCTGACGCTGGGGCACCCCCTACCACTTGGCGCGTGGATGCGGCATAAGATGGCTCGATTCTGTGTTCGACTGCACCCGCTGAGAGGTTCCATGCACGATATCCGCGCCATCCGTGACAACCCTGCTGCTTTCGATGCCGCCCTTGCCCGAAGGGGGCTGGAGCCTCGGGCAGAGGAGATTCTGGCTCTGGATCAGGCGCGCAGAGGCGCGATTTCGCAATCAGAGACCGCCAAGGCCGCCCAGAATGCCGCGTCAAAACAGGTGGGGGCGGCCAGGGCCAGGGGGGATGAGGCAGAGTTCGAACGTCTGCGCGCTCTGGTGGCCGAAAAGAAATCCGAAATCGCAGCGCTGGAAGAAGAGGCGCGCAAGGGCGATGCGCGGGTACGGGAAATTCTGGAAACCCTGCCCAATCAGCCGTTGGCCGATGTACCCGATGGGGCCGATGAAAACGACAATGTCGAACTGAAGCGCTGGGGCAGCCCGCGCGATTTCGATTTCACGCCGGTCGAGCATTACCAGATCAAGGGCGTGGCCCCGAATATGGATTTTGCGACTGCGGCCAAGCTGTCCGGCTCGCGCTTTGTGGTGCTGCGCGGCGCCGTAGCGCGGGTTCATCGTGCGTTGGCGCAATTCATGACCGATCTGCATGTTGATGAGCATGGCCTGAGCGAAGTCAACAGCCCGGTTCTGGTGCGTGATGAGGCGATGTATGGCACCGGCCAGTTGCCGAAATTTGGCGAAGACAGCTATCAGACCACCAATGGCTGGTGGCTGATCCCGACATCAGAGGTCACGCTGACCAATTTCGCGGCGGGCGAAATCCTCGATGGCGCGACCCTGCCGCTGCGCTTTTGTGCGCATACGCTGTGTTTTCGCTCCGAGGCGGGCAGCGCAGGCAAGGACACCACGGGCATGCTGCGCCAGCACCAGTTCGAAAAGGTCGAGATGGTCTCGCTGACCCGGCCCGAGGACAGTCTGGCCGAACATGAACGCATGACGCGCTGCGCCGAAACCGTGCTGGAGCGGCTGGGCCTGCCCTACCGGACCATTGTGCTTTGCACCGGTGATATCGGCTTTGGCGCGCAAAAGACCCATGACATCGAAGTCTGGCTGCCGGGGCAGGGGGCGTATCGCGAGATTTCCAGCGTGTCGGTCTGTGGCGATTTTCAGGCGCGGCGGATGAATGCGCGCTTCCGCCCCGAAGACGGGGCCAAGCCGGAGTTTCTGCATACCCTCAACGGCTCTGGCGTCGCAGTCGGGCGCTGCCTGATCGCAGTGATGGAAAACGGCCAGCGCGAAGATGGCGGGGTCGATCTGCCAGAAGCGCTGCATCCCTATCTGGGCGGCAGGACTGCGATTGACCGGCATGGCGCGCTGGTCTGAGGGCAGGTTGCGCGCAATCTGTGGCATTTCGGGCGCAAACCATCCGGGTTTGCGTTAACAGCCCGTAAATTGCCCGAATTGGGCCATATTCCTCTGGCGCAGTGGATGGCATGACATCTTTGTGACGGAGTAAACCCATGTCCCCGGACCGCCCCAGCGCCGCCAAGCCCCGCGTGACCTTCAAGCGCCCCGGCACCGCGCCGCAACTTAGCGCGGATTCGCGCCCCGGCCATCCGCGAAATGCGGCGGCAAACCGCCCAACTGTGCGCTTTACCGACTGGGCGCTGATCTAAGACCGGCCGCGCGATTGCGCAACCCCCGCGGCTGACCTATAGTTCGCACTGCGCCAGTTGGGGCGCGTGCCGGAACTGATGCCAATGCCGACACCGATTTCCACCATCCGCAATCTTGGCCCCGCAATGGAAGCGGCTTTCGCCAAGGTCGGAATCGCCAGCGCCGAAGATTTGCGCAGCTTAGGCACCGATGCCGCCTATGCGCGGCTTTTGCAAAACGGCCACAGGCCGCATTTCATTGCCTATTATGTGATCGAGATGGGGCTGCAAGGCCGCCCCTGGAATGATTGCAAGGGCGCCGAAAAAGCGCGCCTGCGCGAACGCTTTGACGCGCTGAAAGCCACCCATATGACCCCCAGATCGGAATTTGACGCCGCACTTGATGCGCTGGGCGTCATTCCCGCCAGAACCGGACAAGCCTGACCCATGACACCCCGCCTGTTGTTTTCATTTCTGCTCCTGGCTCTGCTTGGGGCATGTGGCGCGCCCGCCTCGGTAGAGACATCGCGCACCGCAGCCAGCAATGCGCAGCTTTACCCCGGTGAAACCCCGCAAATGCGCGCGCTGATCCAGCGCTATGCAGCCAAGCATGATCTGCCCGAGGCGCTTTTGCACCGCGTCATCCAGCGCGAGAGCGATTACCGCGCCCATGCCCGCAATGGTCCTTATTGGGGGCTGATGCAGATCTTGCCGCAGACTGCCCGGCAGATGGGGTTTCAGGGCACGCCTGAAGACCTGCTGAACCCAGAGATCAACCTGACCTATGCCGGGCGCTATCTGAAAGGCGCGTGGCTGGTCGCCGATGGCGATATTGACCGCGCGGTGATGTGGTATGCGCGCGGCTATTACTACGAAGCGCGTGATCGCTGCATGCTGGTTGCGACCGGGTTGCGCAACCGTGAGGTGCGCCGTGATTGCCCGCAGCGCGGCGCACAGCAAAGCCATAGTGACACTCGACCAAGCTAAGCAGTTGGCTGCATTGCGGCTTGGGCAGGGCGCTGGCTGCAGCGCCTTGGTCCTGTCTGCCCAGGGAAGCGGGCCTTCCGGCCCGTTGCCTTCGGCGAGAGTATTTGGGGCAAGATGAAAGTGAGGCGCGGATGAAGGTTTCGTCTGGCGCAAGCTGATCGGGGAAGATGCCAGCCACAACTTGATGATCCTTCTGGCAACATTGCCCAAGGGGCAGGACGCGGGGTTTCGCCGCATCGCAGCGATTTTGGCTTGACATTTTCTTGCGCCTGAATCACTTGTTTCGGTAAGAAAGTTGCGCGTCGTTTCTGCGCGCCGCTATGGATTGCCGAGCGAGCGAAAGGCCCAAGATGAGCGATACTGCATCCCGCCCCGCCAAAGACAAGCCCTGGCTGTTTCGCACCTATGCGGGCCATTCGACGGCCCGCGCCTCTAACGCGCTTTACCGCACCAACCTGTCCAAGGGGCAGACCGGCTTGTCGGTGGCTTTCGACCTGCCCACCCAGACCGGCTATGACAGCGACCATGAACTTGCCAAGGGCGAGGTCGGCAAGGTCGGTGTGCCGATCTGCCATCTGGGCGATATGCGGATGCTGTTCGACCAGATCCCGCTGGAGCAGATGAACACCTCTATGACCATTAACGCCACCGCACCGTGGTTGCTGGCACTGTATATTGCCGCGGCCGAGGAGCAGGGCGCGGATGTCAGCAAGCTCAACGGCACGGTGCAGAATGATCTGATCAAGGAATATCTGTCGCGCGGGACATATATCTGCCCGCCCGAACCCAGCCTGCGCATGATCACCGATGTTGCGGCCTATACACGCGAGCATCTGCCGAAATGGAACCCGATGAATGTGTGTTCCTATCATTTGCAGGAAGCGGGCGCGACGCCACAGCAGGAACTGGCCTTCGCGCTGGCTACGGCCTGCGCGGTGCTGGATGATCTGAAGACCAAGGTGCCGACCGAACATTTCCCGCAGATGGTCGGGCGGATTTCATTCTTTGTGAATGCGGGCATCCGTTTTGTCACCGAACTGTGCAAGATGCGCGCTTTCGTCGATCTGTGGGACGAGATCTGCCGTGAACGCTACGGGATCGAGGATGCGAAATACCGCCGCTTCCGCTATGGGGTGCAGGTCAACAGTCTTGGCCTGACCGAGCAGCAGCCGGAAAACAACGTCTACCGTATCCTGATCGAGGCGCTGGCGGTGACGCTGTCGAAGAAAGCCCGCTGCCGCGCCTTGCAGCTTCCGGCGTGGAATGAAGCCCTTGGACTGCCGCGCCCGTGGGATCAGCAATGGTCGCTGCGGCTGCAACAGGTGCTGGCGTTCGAAACCGACCTTCTGGAATTCGATGATCTGTTCGACAACAACCCCGCCGTGGACCGCAAGGTTGCCGAACTGATGGCTGGCGCGCGCGAGGAACTGGCGCGTATCGATGATATGGGGGGCGCGGTCAAAGCCATCGAATACATGAAATCGCGACTTGTCGAGGCCAATGCCGAGCGCATTTCGGGCATCGAGTCGGGCGATACGGTGGTTGTGGGGGTGAACAAATTCACCACCACCGAACCCTCGCCCCTGACCACCGGGGAAGACGCGATCATGGTGTGCGACCCCGAGGCCGAGGCCGATCAGGTCGCACGGCTGCAAGCATGGCGCGCTGCGCGCGATGAAGCGGCAGTGAAGCAGGCGCTGGCCGATCTGCGCGCGGCCGCGCGCTCGGGTGTCAATGTCATGCCCGCCTCGATTGCCGCAGCGAAGGTCGGGGCCACGACCGGCGAATGGGGTGAAACCGTGCGCGCGGCTTTCGGGCAGTATCGCGCCCCCACTGGCGTCAGCCGCGCGCCTTCGAACCGCACCGAGGGGCTGGACCCGGTGCGCGAGGCGGTCGATGCGGTCAGCAGCAAGCTGGGGCGACGGCTGAAATTTGTGGTCGGCAAGCCAGGGCTGGACGGGCATTCCAACGGCGCCGAACAAATTGCCGCGCGCGCGCGCGATTGCGGCATGGATATCCATTACGAAGGCATCCGCCTGACACCGGGCGAGATTGTCGCCGCAGTGCGCGACCAGGGCGCGCATGTGGTCGGGCTGTCGATTCTGTCGGGCAGCCATATGCCGCTGATGGAAGAGCTGATGCGCCTGATGCGCGCCGAAGGTCTGGGCGATATACCGGTGATCGTGGGCGGGATCATCCCTGAAGAGGATGCCAGACGCCTGCGCGCGATGGGCGTGGCGCAGGTCTATACCCCCAAGGATTTCCAGCTCAACCAGATCATGATGGATATCGTGGCGATGGTCGATCCGGCCCCTGTCGCGGCGCAATAGACGCGGCTCGAGGGGCTGATTGACAGCGTCGGGCCGCTGCATCATTGATCTTTCGTTGATGATGTTGGGGTGGATATGCTGGGCAGTGTGGTGGCAGGCTTTGTCGCGGGTCTGGGCCTGATCGCGGCGATTGGCGCGCAGAACGCCTTTGTGTTGCGGCAGGGCTTGCGGCGCGAGCATGTGGGCATTGTGGTTCTGATCTGCGCCATTTCGGACGCATTGCTGGTTGGCGCCGGTGTGGCGGGTGCCGAATGGCTGGCGCGCGGCTTTCCGGGGTTTGAGACCGTGATGCTGTGGGGCGGGGTGGCGTTTCTGCTGGGTTACGGAACCTTGCGGTTCAGGGCGGCATGGCAGGGCGGGGCGGCGCTGATGCCTGCGCAAATGGCGGCAATGCCGCTGTCGCGGGTGGTGACACTATGTCTGGCATTCACCTGGCTTAATCCGCATGTCTATCTGGACACTGTGGCACTTCTGGGTGCGCTGTCGATGCACTATGCCCCTTGGCAGTGGGGGTTTGGCAGCGGTGCGATCCTGGCTTCTTTCGCATTCTTTGCGACGCTTGGCTATGGCGCAAGATGGCTTGCGCCCATGCTCTCGCGCCCGCGCGCCTGGCTGGTGGTTGAACTTGCTATCGGTCTGATCATGTGGGCGATTGCGGCGATGCTGGCGCTGCGTGCAATTACGTCTGCATAAACCCCTTGCTTTTTTCAGAATTGGTAATATTATTTTACCAATACAAGAGGGAGGTCACTCATGGAAATGCCGCAACCGGATGCCACAGTGCTGGCCAAGCGTGACCGCATAGTGACGCGTCTTGCCGCTGTGGTGCCGCCAGAGGCGCTGATCACCGATGAAGCCGAATGCCGCGCCTATGAATGCGATGCCTTGACGGTCTATCGCTGCATCCCGATGGCGGTGACGCTGCCGTCCTCGACCGCAGAGGTCGCGGCGATCCTGCGTATCTGTCACGAGGAAGGCGTGCGCGTGGTGCCGCGCGGGTCCGGCACCTCGCTGGCGGGCGGGGCATTGCCGACCGAGGATTCGATCATCATCGGTGTGGCGCGGCTGCGCGAGGTGCTGGAAGTGAACTACCCCGACCGCATCATTCGCGTCCAGACCGGCATCACCAACCTGTCCGTGACCGGCGAGGTTGAAAGCGACGGGTTCTTCTATGCGCCCGATCCCTCCAGCCAGCTGGCCTGTGCGATTGCAGGCAATATCGGCATGAATTCGGGCGGCGCGCATTGCCTGAAATACGGGGTGACAACCAACAACCTGCTGGGCGTGACGCTGGTGCAGATGGATGGCACGGTGGTCGAACTGGGCGGTGCGCATCTGGATGCGGCGGGCTATGATCTGCTGGGCGTGGTCTGCGGCTCTGAAGGGCAGCTTGGCATTGTGACCGAGGCCACGCTGCGTATCCTGCCCAAGCCCGAAGGCGCGCGCCCGGTGCTGATTGGCTTTGACAGCAATGAGGTGGCGGGCGCCTGCGTGTCCGACATCATCAAGGCGGGGGTGCTGCCTGTGGCGATCGAATTCATGGACCGCCCCTGCATCCGTGCCTGCGAGGATTTCGCGCATGCGGGCTATCCAGATTGCGAGGCGCTGCTGATCGTCGAGGTGGAAGGGTCCGACGCCGAGATTGACGAACAATTGGGGCTGATCAAGCAGATCGCGCGCAAGCATGACCCGGTAGAGCTGCGCGAAAGCCAGTCCGAGAAGGAATCGCAGAAGATCTGGCTGGGCCGCAAATCGGCCTTCGGCGCGATGGGGCAGATCAATGATTATATTTGCCTTGACGGCACCATCCCGGTCTCCAGCCTGCCTTTCGTGCTGCGTCGCATCGGCGAGATGTCGCGCGAATACGGGCTGGATGTGGCCAATGTGTTTCATGCCGGTGATGGCAACATGCATCCGCTGATCCTGTTTGATGCCAACAAGCCCGGCGATCTGGAACTGTGCGAGGCGTTTGGCGCGGATATCCTTAAGCTCTGTGTCGAGGCAGGCGGCTGCCTGACCGGCGAGCATGGTGTGGGGATCGAGAAGCGCGATCTGATGAGCGTGCAGTTCACGCCCGAGGATATGGAGGCGCAGATGCGCATCAAGGATGTGTTCGACCCGCGCTGGCTTCTGAACCCCGCCAAGGTATTTCCGCTTGATGTCAGTGCCGCGCGCCGCGCGGCGGCATAAGGGGGCGTTGCCCCCTCCGGGGCCTGCGACCCCATTCACCCCCAGAGTATTTTTGGCAAGATGAAGCCCATGACGGGCAGATAGAGAGGTTCGCGTGCTGCGCCCGGAAAATGAGCAAGACCTGTCCGAGATCATCCGCGGGGCGGATGGCGCGTTGCGTATCATCGGGGGCGGCACGCGCGGTGTGGGCCGGCCGGTGGCGGGCGAGGTGCTGGAAACCGGGGCGATGTCGGGGATTTCGCTTTATGAACCCGGTGCGCTGACTCTGGTGGCGCGGGCCGGAACGCCTCTGGCCGAGGTTGAGGAGGTGTTGGCAAGTGAAGGACAGCGCCTGCCCTTTGAACCTGCCGATATGCGCGCGCTTCTGGGCTTATCCGGCACGCCGAGTATTGGCGGGATGGTGGCGGCCAATGCATCCGGTCCGCGGCGTGTGCAGGCAGGTGCCTGCCGTGACAGCCTGATCGGGGTGCGCTTCGTCGATGGGTCGGGAACGATTGTCAAAAATGGGGGCCGGGTGATGAAGAATGTCACCGGCTATGATCTGGTCAAGCTGATGGCGGGAAGCTGGGGCACGCTGGGGGTGCTGAGCGAATGTTCCTTCAAGCTGCTGCCGGTGCCCGAGGCGCAGGCGACGCTGCTGAGCGACGCGATGCCCGCAGCCGAGGCGGTTGCGCTGATGTCGCGAGCGCTTGGCACGCCTTATGAGGTTTCGGGCGCGGCGCGGCGCGCTGACGGGCGCGTGGGCTTGCGGATCGAGGGATTTGCGCAGCAGGTGGGTTACCGGCGCGACAAGCTGCGCGAGGCGCTGGGCGGCGCATGGGAGGTGCTGGAGGGCGCGGACAGCGCCGGGTTCTGGCGCGATATCCGCGATCTGCGCGCCTTTGCAGGGCAGGGGGGGGATGTGTGGCGCATCTCGGTCAAGCCCTCTGACGCGCCCGAACTGGTGGCGCGCGCCTATTGTCCGGTGGTGATGGATTGGGGCGGCGGGCTGATCTGGGCGCTGTGCGATGAAGGGCGCGATTTGCGTGCTGATATGGGCAGTTTCAGCGGCCATGCGACGCTGATCCGGGCATCCGAGGCCACGCGCGCGCGCCTGCCCGTGTTCCAGCCCGAACCCGCCGCTGTCGCCGCACTGGCGCAGGGCTTGCGGGCCAGATTCGACCCGCGCGGGATCCTGAACCCCGGCCTGATGGGATAAGACCATGCAAACCAGATTCACAGTGGAACAATTGACAGATCCAGCCATCGCGCGCTCGAACGAAGTGTTGCGCAGTTGTGTGCATTGCGGGTTCTGCACCGCCACATGCCCCACCTATCAGGTGCTGGGCGATGAGCTGGACAGCCCGCGCGGGCGCATCTATCTGATCAAGGATATGCTGGAAAAAGGCCGCCCGGCGGATGAAAAGACGGTCAAGCATATCGACCGCTGCCTGTCCTGTCTGGCCTGCATGACCACCTGCCCATCAGGTGTGCATTACATGCATCTGGTCGATCATGCGCGCGAGTATATCGAGGCGACCTATAAGCGCCCGTTCTTCGAGCGGATGCTGCGCTGGACATTGGCGAAAATCCTGCCCTATCCCACCCGGTTCCGGCTGGCGCTGATGGGCGCCAGGCTGGGGCGGCCCTTTGCGCGGCTGATGCCCGATGCGCGGCTGCGCGCCATGCTGGAGATGGCACCCAAACAGATCCCTCCGGTCAGCCGCAATGACGACCCGCAGGTTTTCGCGACCATTGGCGAAAAGAAGATGCGTGTGGCGCTGATGACGGGCTGCGCGCAGCGCGCGCTGAACACCGATATCAATGACGCGACCATCCGGCTGCTGCGCCGTCTGGGCTGCGAGGTGGTGATTGCCCAAGGGCAGGGCTGTTGCGGCGCACTGACCCATCACATGGGCAAGACCGCCGAGAGCCATGCCACGGCGGCGCGCAATATTCGCGCCTGGTGGGCCGAGATGCAGGGGCCGGGGCTGGATGCGATTGTCATCAACACCAGCGGCTGCGGCACCACGGTGAAGGATTACGGGCATATGTTCCGCAATGAAGCACTGGCGCAAGAGGCGGGCGCGGTTGCCGAAATTGCAATGGATGTCAGTGAAGTGCTGATGAAACTTGATCTGCCGCAAGGGGCCGAACAGAAGCTGAAGGTGGCCTATCATGCCGCATGTTCGCTGCAGCATGGCCAGCAGATCAAGACCTATCCGAAAGACCTGCTCAAACGCGCGGGATTCGAGGTGGTGGAACCGCGCGACAGCCATCTGTGCTGCGGCTCGGCCGGCACCTATAACCTGATGCAGCCAGAGATTTCGAAACAGTTGAAGGATCGCAAGGTCCAGACACTGGAAGCCAAATCGCCCGATATCATCGCGGCAGGCAATATCGGCTGTATGATCCAGATCGGATCCGGCACCGGCATTCCGGTGGTGCATACGGTCGAGTTGCTGGATTGGGCCACAGGCGGGCCGCGCCCGCGCGCGCTGGATATCGCCGAAACCGCCTGAGTCGCGCCCCGACCGCTGTCATTTTTCGCCATCATGGTGCCATCTTGTCATGTGATCAGCTTGGGGGTTGGTGATGACTAGAAGGGTGTTTGCCCATGCGCTGGATGGTCAGGATTGTGCTTCTTTTGTGTCTGTCGCAGGCGGGCATCGCGCTTGCCAATAGCCCGGCAGCAGATCCTTTCCGGATGCTGGAAGATGGCGCGCAAATCCGCGGCTGGGAGGCCGTGGGGCGGGTTGATCTGGGTCGGAACGGGTTTTGCACGGGCACGCTGATTGCCGAAAATCTGGTGCTGACAGCCGCGCATTGCCTGTATGATCGCAACACCGGCGCGCGTTTCCGCGATGAGGACATCAACTTTCGCGCCGGGTTGCGGAACGGGCAGGCCGCCGCGCAGGGGCGGGTACAGCGCTCGGCCATCCATCCCGGCTATCGGCCCGGCACCGGCATTTCCACTGAAAACATTGCGCATGATCTGGCGCTGCTGGAACTGGCCCAGCCGATCAGCAGCCAGAATGTGCAGCCGCTGGCCGTGCATGACCGCCCCCGCGCGGGTGAACGTGTTGGCGTGGTGTCCTATGCGCGGGGCCGGTCCGAAGCCCCGGCGCTGCAGGAAGCCTGCAATCTTCTGGGCAAGAAGGCCGATGATGTGCTGATCATGTCCTGCTCGGTCGATTTCGGATCTTCGGGCGCGCCGGTGTTTTCGGTCATTGGCGGGCGGGCGCAGATCGTTTCGGTCGTCTCGGCCAAGGGAGAGGCACGCATTGACGGGCAGCCTGCCAATGTATCTTTCGGGGTGGTGCTGGATCAGAAACTGTCGGTGCTGCGCATGGCGCTGGCGCGCAATGATCAACGCTTCATCCGCCACAGCGAGGGCGAAGCGGACACCCCCCGCCAGATGAGCGCAGGCGGCGGCGCGCGCTTTCTGCGGCCCTGAGCGGGGGACGCCGGTCTACAGCATTGCTGGCACGACCTGATCGGGCGGGCGGTGGCCATCGGCGAAGGTCTTGATATTGATGATCACCTTCTCGCCCATCTCGATCCGGCCTTCCAGCGTGGCCGACCCCATATGCGGCAACAGCACCACATTGGGTAATTCGCGCAGCCGCGGGTTGATGTTGTGGCCCTTCTCGAACACATCCAGCCCCGCGCCCGCGATCTCGCCCGCGCGCAACCCGCGTGTCAGCGCGTTTTCGTCGATCACTTCCCCGCGCGAGGTATTCACGAGCACCGCCGTGGGTTTGAGCAGTTTCAGCCGCCGCGCATTGAGCAGATGAAAGGTCGAGGGCGTATGCGGGCAATTGACCGAGATCACATCCATCCGCGCCACCATCTGATCAAGGCTTTCCCAGTAGCTGGCTTCCAGCGCCTCTTCGATTTCGGGGCGCAGGCGGCGGCGGTTGTGATAGTGGATCTGCATGCCGAAGGCGCGCGCGCGCCGCGCCACGGCCTGCCCGATCCGGCCCATGCCCAGAATGCCCAGCCGCTTGCCGCCGATGCGCGTGCCCAGATGGGCCATCGGCGACCAGCCTTTCCAGTTACCCGCCTGCATTTCCGCCAGCCCTTGCGGGATCTTGCGCGTGACCGCCAGCATCAGCGCGATGGCCATATCGGCCGTGTCCTCGGTGACGACGCCGGGCGTGTTGGACACCAGTATCCCGCGCTGGCGGGCGGAATGCACATCGATATGATCGACCCCCGCCCCGTAATTGGCAATCAGCTTCAACCTGTCGCCCGCAGTGCTGAGAAGGCTGGCATCGATATCGTCGGTGATGGTGGGCACCAGAACATCGGCGCGGCGTATGGCCTGCCCAAGCTCTTCGCGCGACAGGGGCGTGTCATCTTCGCGCAATTCGACATCGAACAGTTCCTTCAGCCGGGTTTCAACCACTTCCGGCAGGCGTCGCGTGACGACAACACTCAGGCGTTGTGTGGGCATGTCTGGCTCTCACCTCTTTGCAAAGCATGGGTCTTGTGGCAAAGTGCAACGGAACGTGACGGGCTGCAAGCGACTTTGCAGCCGCAGCGTTTCCCGGCCCGGAAAGGGACCGGCAACAAGCAGGCAAAGACGGCCCGATAAGGGCAGAGCAGGTAAGACATGATGCGAGGATCCCTTGTCGCTGCAATTGCAGCGCTTCTTGTCTGTGTTCCACATATCGCGCTGGCGCTGGAACGTGGGCCGGTCACCAATCTGCCGCTGCCGCGCTATGTGTCGCTGAAGGCCAGCGAAGGCAATGTCCGGCGCGGACCGGATATGATGCACCGTATCGATTGGGTGTTCACCCGGCGCGATCTGCCGTTGCGGGTAACTGCCGAATACGAGCATTGGCGCCGCGTCGAGGACGCCGAAGGGCAGGGTGGCTGGATGCATTACGCGCTGCTTTCGGGGGTGCGTTCGGCCCTTGTGCAGGCCGCGATGGCGCCGATGCATCTGCGCCCGGATGCGAATTCGGCGCTAGTGGCAAAGCTTGAACATGGTGTCATTGCGCGCATACGCAGTTGTCAAATCGACTGGTGCCGCCTGGAAGTCGAGGGCAATCGCGGCTGGGTCAGAAAAACCGATATCTGGGGCACCACCCCGGACGAAGAATTCTGAGCCGCGCCGTCTGCCGCCTGCGCAGCGGGGCAGTTATTCGATGCTGTAGGGCAACAGCCCGCGATGGTCATGATCAACGCGCAAATGGCGTTCCAGCGGCGGCACAGAACGCTGGTGGCAGGCGTCGCGCTCGCAGATGCGGCAGGAAATGCCGATCGGGTCAAATGCCGCATCGCGCCCCGAATCCATGCCATCGGCATAGACCAGCGCTTGCGCGTGGTCGATTTCGCAACCCAGCCCGATAGCATAGCGGCGCACCGGCGCATGATACGCGCCCCCGCCCTTGGACACGGCCAGCGCCAGACAGAAATAGCGCACCCCGTCCGGTGTCTCGGCCAGCTGGCGCAGGAACCGTCCCGGCGTTTCAAAGGCGCGGTGCACATTCCATAACGGGCATGCCCCGCCATAGCGGGCGAATTGCAGCCGCGTGGCCGAATGGCGCTTGGTGATGGTCCCGGCCTGATCGACCCGGACGAAGAAGAAGGGCACCCCCTTGGCACCGGGCCGTTGCAGGGTAGATAGCCGGTGCGCCACCTGCTCGATCGAGGCACCAAATTGTTCGGCCAGCGTTTCCAGATCATGCCGGCAGGCCTGCGCGGCCGACAGGAAGCGGCGATAGGGCAGCATGGTTGCGCCCGCAAAGTAATTCGCCAACCCGATCTTGGCGATGGCGCGCGCCTCTGGCGACTGAAAGCGCGCCAGATCCAACGTGGCCTCCAGCAATTCGGCCTGCGTGACAAGCGCCAATTGATGCATCAACTGGAAGCTTTGCGTCGCAGGGTTGGCCTTGGCCGAGAGTTCCAGAATACGGTTGTCGGGATCGTAGCGGCGCAGATCATTGCCCGGCACCAGGCGCAGCGTCACCTTGTGACTTGCCAGAAGCTGGGCCGCATGGGCGTGCAGATCGGTGCCGGGGGCGGCACGGGACGCGAAATGTTCGGCCGCCCGGTCCACCGCATCGATATAGTTGTCGCAATAGTGGAAGAAGTCGCGCACCTCTTCCCAGGGGGACAGGCGCAGGCTGCTGTCATCGCGTCCCAGCGCCTCGTCCAGCGAGGCAAGCTGTTCCTGCCCCTGCCGATAGGCGCGATGCAGATGCAGGAAGGCGCGCGCCACGCCCGGCGCATTGGCCGCCACCAGCCGCAGATCCGGCAGGGCAGGCGGGGCGGCGGCAAAAAGCGGGTCGGCCAGCGCCTCGCGCAGGTCAGAGACCAGCCGCTCGCTGTCGCCTGCCGAAAGCTCGGTTACATCCATGCCGAATTCGCGCGCCAGCGCCAGCACGACCGAGGTCGATAACGGGCGGTTGTTATTTTCCATCTGGTTCAGATAGGGCAGCGACACGCCCAGCCGCGCGGCAAAATCCTTTTGCGTCAGGTTCAGTTGCAGCCGGGTCTCGCGTAGTTTGGCCCCGGCATAAAGTTTCTGTGGAGGCATTGGACCGAAAACAGTTTGCTAACCCTGCATCAAGGATTTGCAAAGCTGCCCTGCAGCGTCAAGGGCCAATCTGCTTTTCGCGTCGAACAACATACAGGATCGGCGCGATAGACAAAGCCGTTGTCGCAACCATCAGCCAGATCAACGGGCCGGCACCGCTTTCGGGTGTTAGCAACGCCCCGGCGAGTGCCGACAATGCAGCACCGCCGCCGATCATGATCGCCCCGCCGATCCCACTGGCAGATCCTGCCAGATGCGGACGCACCGACATCATGCCCGCTGTCGCCGATGGCAGCAGAATTCCGTTGCCCAGCCCCATGAAGATGAAGCAGCCGAAGAAGACTGACACGCTAAGCCAATCCAGCAAATGCAGCCCGGCCAATAGCAGCATGGCCCCACAACCCAGCAGACAGCCCCATAGGATCATCCGGTTGATCCCGATGCGCACTGTGTAGCGGCCCGACAGGAAATTGCCCGCAGCATATCCGATGGCGGGCGCGCCGAAATACAGCCCCAACAGCGCAGGGGACAGCCCGAAAACCTGTGTCCCGACATAGGGAACCCCGCCCAGATAGGCAAAGAATGCGCCCGAAGCCAATGTCGCCGTGGCGCAGTAGCCCCAGAAGCGGCGTGCGCGGATCAGTTCGGGCAATTCGGCGAAGGTTGCGCGCATGGTCATGCCGGTCTCGCGGCGGGTTTCACCCATATCGGCCCAGCTTAGCCATAACACCGCCAACCCGACCAGCAACATCACCACGAAGCTGCCGCGCCAGCCGAACGCCTCGTCCAGCAGCCCGCCAAGCGCGGGGGCAACCATTGGGACAATGGCCATGCCCATTGTGACATAGCCAATCCGCGCCGCCGCTGCGGCGTCATCCAGCACATCGCGGATCGCGGCGCGACTCAGCACGATCGCGGTCACCACCACAGCCTGCATCATTCGAAACACCAGAAACATTCCCGCCGATGTGGCCAGCAAGGTGCCGATGGTTGCCAGAATGAAGCCCAGCAATGCCGCCAGCATCACTGGCCTGCGCCCGAAGCGGTCGGAAATCGCGCCGATGAAAAGCTGCAACACCGCATTGACCGCCAGATACAGCGACACTGAAAGCTGCATCACCGCGTAGTCCGTGCCGAAGTAAGTGGTCATCGATGGCAACGATGGCAGAAAGATGTTCATCGCCATTGCTGCCAGCGATGCCTGCGCGACCAGCGTCGCGACATGAGGCGGTGTGTGCCGGTCAGGAAAGCGCGGCGCTGCGGGCGGGGTCGGAAGTGGCACAGAAATACGCCTTGGAAAAGACCGGGGAAGGCGGCGATGCCCGGTCAGATTGTTCACATGTGCAAAAACATGAGCCGCGCCGGAATGTCAAGCAACGGCATATTTTGCAAATTTGCCGCCCCAGCATTGATAGGCTTTGCAAATTGGCTGGATTCTGCTTTTCACGCCATCCATGACACAATAATGTCGCCCAAACGCAATGCGACGCAACAGCCGCAGCCGAAGGGGGACAGCATGAAGGATATCTTGCAGCAGCTTGAGAACCAGCGCGATCAGGCGCGGCTCGGGGGCGGGCAGAATCGCATCGACGCACAGCATTCGAAAGGCAAACTTACTGCGCGTGAAAGGCTCGAATTGCTGCTCGATGAAGGCAGCTTTGAAGAGTTCGACATGTTCGTCGCGCATCGCTGCACCGATTTCGGCATGCAGGATACCCGCCCCTATGGCGACGGGGTGATCACGGGCTGGGGCACCATCAATGGCCGTCAGGTCTATGTGTTCAGCCAGGATTTCACTGTTATGGGCGGGTCGGTGTCGGAAACCCACGGCCAGAAGATCTGCAAGATCATGGATATGGCAATCCAGAATGGCGCGCCGATCATCGGGCTGAACGATTCGGGTGGTGCACGTATTCAGGAAGGTGTGTCCAGCCTTGCCGCCTATGGCGAGGTGTTCCAGCGCAACATCATGGCTTCGGGCGTGGTGCCGCAGATCAGCGTGATCATGGGGCCATGCGCGGGCGGCGCGGTTTATTCCCCGGCAATGACCGACTTCATCTTCATGGTGAAGGACAGCAGCTACATGTTCGTCACCGGCCCCGATGTGGTCAAGACCGTCACCAATGAGATCGTCACCGCCGAAGAACTGGGCGGCGCCACCACCCATACGCGCAAATCCTCGGTCGCGGATGCGGCCTTCGAAAATGATGTCGAGGCGCTGATCGAGGTGCGCCGACTGGTGGATTTGCTGCCCAAGAACAACCGTGAAAAACCGCCTGTGCGCCCGTTCTTCGATGATCCGCAGCGCCTGGAGGCCAGCCTTGACACACTGATCCCGGACAACCCCAACACCCCCTATGACATGAAGGAGTTGATCCACAAGGTCGCGGATGAGGCGGATTTCTATGAAATTCAGGCCGACTTCGCCAAGAATATCATTACCGGCTTCATTCGGCTGGAAGGCCAGACTGTGGGCGTCGTTGCCAATCAGCCAATGGTGCTGGCGGGGTGTCTGGACATTGACAGCTCGCGCAAGGCCGCGCGTTTCGTGCGCTTTTGTGACGCCTTTGAAATCCCGATCCTGACCTTTGTCGATGTGCCGGGCTTCCTGCCGGGAACCGGGCAGGAATATGGCGGGGTGATCAAGCATGGCGCGAAGCTGCTGTTTGCTTATGGCGAAGCGACCGTGCCGAAAGTGACCGTGATCACCCGCAAGGCCTATGGCGGCGCGTATGTGGTGATGGCCTCGAAGCATTTGCAAGGTGACTTCAACTATGCCTGGCCGACATCCGAAGTCGCGGTGATGGGGGCGAAGGGCGCGGTTGAAATCCTGTATCGCTCGGAACTTGGCGAGCAGGAAAAGATTGCCGCGCGCACCAAGGATTACGAGGACCGCTTCGCCAACCCCTTTGTTGCCGCCGAGAAAGGCTTCATCGACGAGGTGATCATGCCGCACTCAACGCGCAAGCGCGTGGCGCGCGCCTTTGCATCGCTGCGCAACAAGAAGGCCAGGATGCCGTGGAAGAAACACGACAATATTCCACTGTAAGGGGGGCGTGTTGGGCTATCGGGCAGGCATGTTTGCAGTTGCAATAACCGCGGGGCTTTCCTGCGGTCAGGCATTTGCACAGTCAGAGGGGCAGCTCCCCGTCAGCATCATCCAGATGCCCTCTGGGCATACGGCCGAGCTTTTTGACCATGTCTGGGACGAGGATCAGTCCATGATCCGCCCGCGCTATATCGTTCAAGAGCTGTCCTATCCCGGCAGCGCCTATGCCAATAACGTGTTCGAGGTGTTCGATGACATGCTGTGGCTGTGCAACACCCAGATCCGCAGCCTGTTCGCACCAGAGGAATTGCCGCAATCGCAGGGCTGGGAGGGGGCCATCATCACCATGATGAGTGCCCCGCTCGAATTCGGCACACGAGACCCGGACGTGATCCAGTTCTTCGAAAGCTTCCTGTTTGCCGATGATGGCTGCGCCCTTGATGATGAAGAGTATCATGACTGAAACACCGCTTTCCACGCCTGATGATGCACAAGCGCCACATTCATGCGTTGTCGCTGCTTTTCAGTGGCCAGCTGCCCTGCAACGCGGTATCTTCGGCACGCATGCGCTGTTGCATGCCTTAACGACTTGGCAGCCGCGCCAGAAAAAAATAACGCCGCTGCCTCATACGAGCAGGAGAAGATCATGTCCAAGATCGCTTTGGTCGCCGCAGCGTCGGCGGTTTTCGTTCTGGGTGCGTGCGAAAAGCACAAGCGCCCCGCACCGATGGAGCCGGTGGCAGCCCCGATCTATGTCGAGCCGGTCTCGACCAAGGGCAAATACTGACATTTCCCGCCGTCTGATACCAGCCAATGCGCTGGTATCGATACGGCAATTCCAGACCAGCGCTGCAGTGCGGAATTCGTACTGCAGCCTGTTTTCTTGGCTGCAAAACCTGTGGTCAAGCCCGTCCTTTTGCGATAGCGTTCTGTTCAAGCGCAGGTGGTTCTGCGTGTCTGATCGGCAAGGCGGGGATGCTGTTGCCGCAATCAGTGCCAACAAAACGGACAGGAGGGACGTATGTCCAAACTCTCGCTTATCGCTGCTGTCGTCGCGGTTTCCGCTCTGGGTGCCTGCGCAAAGCACAGGCCCGCGCCAGAGCCGGTTCCCGAACCGGTCATTGTCGAGCCGGTTTCGGTCAAGGGCAAATAAGCCTATCATCGGGCAGGGGCGTTTCGCGCCTGCCCGACAGCCACGATGCGCCCTGGCAACCCTGTCGACACAGGTGCAGCCATGTTGAAGCATCGCGGCTTTCCCGGTCGACTGCCGGGCACGGATTTCCAGTTCACCATCCGCCGCGCCAACCCCAAGGGCGTCACGCCCTTGCAGGCGCGCAAACGCTATGCCGACCGGCGCGCGATTGACCGGCGCGCGGATGAAGCTTTTCTGGGCGCGCTGATTGCACATTTCGGCGATGCGCCTTTCGAGCGCGGCAATCTGGATGCCGGGCGACTGTCTTGGTTGTTCGGCCGCGAGATTGTTGCCGCCGAAGACCCGTTCGACCCGGCCAGCTATGACGCCCTGCTGCGCATTGATATGCGCGCGGCGCAGGTCGGCTTCCCCCAGCTTTTCGACGGGTCATCCGAATTCGCCTTCGACATATCGGGGGGCGAATGATCGCTCATTCGTCCCTCACCCCCATCTGTAGCCTCAAGGAGTGCGCATGTTTTCCAAGATTCTGATCGCCAATCGCGGTGAAATCGCCTGCCGCGTCATCAAGACGGCCCGCAAGATGGGTATCAAGACTGTCGCCGTCTATTCCGACGCGGATCGCAATGCGCTGCATGTGCAGATGGCCGATGAAGCCGTCCATATCGGGCCACCGCCCGCCAACCAATCCTATATCGTGATCGACAAGATCATGGACGCGATCCGCCAGACCGGGGCTGAAGCCGTGCATCCCGGCTATGGCTTCCTGTCGGAAAACATGAAATTCGCCAAGGCGCTGGCCGCCGAGGGTGTCGCTTTCGTCGGGCCGCCTGCCGGTGCGATAGAGGCGATGGGCGACAAGATCACCTCGAAGAAACTCGCCGCCGAAGCAGGCGTCAGCACGGTTCCGGGCTATATGGGCCTGATTTCCGATGCCGATGAGGCGGTGAAGATCAGCCGCGAAATCGGCTATCCGGTGATGATCAAGGCCAGCGCCGGGGGCGGCGGCAAGGGCATGCGCATTGCCTGGAATGATGACGAGGCGCGCGAAGGCTTTCAGTCCTCGAAGAACGAGGCCGCGTCGAGCTTCGGCGATGACCGCATCTTCATCGAGAAATTCGTCACCCAACCGCGCCATATCGAGATTCAGGTTCTGGCTGACCAGCACGGCAATTGCGTCTATCTCCATGAGCGGGAATGCTCGATCCAGCGCCGCAACCAGAAGGTGATCGAGGAAGCGCCCTCACCCTTCCTTGACGAAGCCACGCGCAAGGCGATGGGCGAACAGGCCGTCGCGCTGTCTCAGGCGGTGGGCTACACATCGGCGGGCACGGTGGAATTCATCGTCGATGGCGACAAGAATTTCTACTTTCTGGAAATGAACACGCGGTTGCAGGTGGAACACCCCGTCACCGAACTGATCACCGGGGTTGATCTGGTAGAACAGATGATCCGCGTGGCCGCAGGCGAAAAGCTGCCCTTCGCGCAGGCTGATCTGAAGATCAATGGCTGGGCGATTGAATCGCGGCTTTATGCTGAAGACCCCTATCGCAACTTCCTGCCCTCGATCGGGCGTTTGACCCGCTATCGCCCGCCTGCCGAAATCGCCGAAGCGGCGCGCGCGGTGCGCAATGATACCGGCGTCTATGAGGGCGGCGAGATCAGCATGTATTACGACCCGATGATCGCCAAGCTGTGCAGCTGGGCACCGACCCGCCGTCAGGCCATCGATGAGATGCGCCTTGCGCTTGATGAGTTCGAGGTAGAGGGTATCGGCCACAACCTGCCCTTCCTGTCGGCCGTGATGGATCATCCGCGTTTTGTCTCGGGCGATATCACCACCGCCTTCATCGCCGAGGAATACCCCGAAGGATTCGCGGGCGCGGAACTGCCGCGCGACCTGCTGCACCGCGTCGCGGCTGCGGCTTGCGCGATGAATCGCGTGGCCGAGATCCGGCGCGCGCGCATATCGGGGCGGATGGACAATCATGAACGCGTCGTAGGCACGGATTGGGTGATCAATCTGCAAGGCGAAAGCCTGAAGGCATCCATCGCCGCCGACCGCGAGGGCGCGACTGTCACGCTGGCCGGCCAGCAGTTCCGCGTCACCTCGGACTGGCTGCCGGGCCAACCGCTGGCGCGGCTGATGGTCAACGACTCGCCGCTGGTGATGAAGGTCGGAAAGCTTCCCGGCGGTTATCGGCTGCGCCTGCGCGGGGCGGATCTGAAAACACAGATCTTCGCGCCGCGTCAGGCCGAGCTGGCGCAGCTGATGCCCGAAAAACTGCCCCCCGACACTTCGAAATTCCTGCTCTGCCCGATGCCGGGCATGGTGGTTTCGATCACCGTGGAAGAAGGTCAGGAAGTCTTTGAAGGTCAGGCGCTCGCCACGGTTGAAGCCATGAAGATGGAAAACATCCTGCGCGCCGAACGCAAGGGGGTGGTGGCCAGCATCAAGGTTCAGGCCGGAGCCTCGCTGGCGGTCGATGACGTGATCATGGAGTTTGAATGATGAAACGCACCCCCCTGCGGCTGTTTGTGGTCTATCTGCTGTGTTTCTTTGCCGGGCTGGTGCTGGCCTGGATCATCCTGTCACAGCTTATCGACGGCGTGCGCGACGGCTATTGGGTATTGCTGCTGATGCCGCCGCTGGGGGGAATGGCACTATTTCACGGGCTGTTCCCGCTGCTTAGCCGTATCCGGCTGGGGCTGGAATTCGTGGCGGTCGGCGGGGGTCTTGTCTATGGTGTCGGCGCGGTCATGACAGCTGCGGTCCTGCTCGGGCTGCTCGACCCTGGCACCGCGCTTGTGTTCTGGCTGGTGGGCACCTTCGGCCCTGGCTGGTGGCTGATATCGCGATGGGCGGAAAGGATCGGCTATTTCCAATGATCCTTTCATCCTTGTCCAAATATCCGCGGGGGGGTCAGCCCCGCCAAGGGGCTGACGGGGGCGGCAGCCCCCTGACGAAAAGGCTTGGCGCAAGCCACCGCAAGGTCACGCCAGTTCACCGACCGGCGGGCAGACGCTCCAGCACTTCCTGCCGGCGGGTCGGGAAGCGGTCGATCACCGCCATCAATTCGCGCCCCGAGCGCACAGCGGGTCTGCGCGCCTTGACCTCGCCATCCTTGTCGATGATCGCGGTCATGAAGCCGCGCGGGCGCATGACCTGGCGCAACGGGCTGCGATCTTCTGGATGGGCGTCGAAAATCACCACGGCGTCACGTTCGACAAATTCGTCAGCGCGGTCGCGCAAGGCCGCCAGTTGGCGGGTGAATTGCGGATCATCGGGCGTGTCCGCCATGACCACGATCAGCCGCCGTTCCCAGATGAAATCGCGCACATCGATCTCGCGCGCATCCAGAAACAGCAATTCCTCATCGGGGTCGGGCATTGGCTCGGTCGCGGGGGCATCCTCTGCCAGCCCCTGGGCCTCTGCGGTGTCGATGGCGGTATCCTGCCCATCGCTGGCCAACAGCGACAGCGGAAAAAGCAATGCGAAAACAAACGCGAAGATCGGTTTCATGATGCCTCCTGCATGGACAGCATATAGGCGCAAAATTGCGGAAAACACCATAGGTGACGGATTTTTCCGGCCCTGTGAGCACAGAAAGGACCAGCCATGAGCACAGCCAAGCAAGAATGGGCCGAACTTGCCGCGAAGGAACTGAAATCGCGCCCGGTTGACAGCCTGAGCTGGAACACCCTTGAAGGGATCGCGGTTCAGCCGCTCTATACGGCCGAAGATCTTGACGGGCTGGACCATCTTGGAAGCCTGCCGGGCCAGACCCCGTTCACGCGCGGGGTGCGCGCCACCATGTATACCGGTCGCCCCTGGACGATCCGGCAATATGCGGGCTTTTCTACGGCCGAGGAGAGCAACGCCTTCTACCGCAAGGCTCTGGCCGCAGGGCAGCAGGGGGTTTCCGTGGCGTTCGATCTGGCCACGCATCGCGGCTATGACAGCGACCATCCGCGCGTTCTGGGCGATGTCGGCAAGGCCGGGGTGGCGATTGATTCGGTCGAGGATATGAAGATCCTCTTTGACGGCATCCCGCTGGAAAAGGTCAGCGTGTCGATGACGATGAATGGCGCGGTAATCCCGATTCTGGCCAGTTTCATCGTCACCGGCGAAGAACAGGGCGTGGATCGCAAGCTGTTGTCGGGCACCATTCAGAATGACATCCTGAAGGAATTCATGGTCCGCAACACCTATATCTATCCGCCTGAACCTTCGATGCGGATCATTGCCGATATCATCGAATACACCTCGGAAAAGATGCCGAAATTCAACTCGATCTCGATTTCCGGCTATCACATGCAGGAAGCCGGGGCCAATCTGGTGCAGGAACTGGCCTTCACCCTGGCCGATGGGCGCGAATATGTGCGCGCGGCGATTGCGCGCGGCATGGATGTCGACCGCTTTGCCGGGCGGCTGAGCTTCTTCTTCGCCATAGGGATGAATTTCTTCATGGAAATCGCGAAACTGCGCGCTGCAAGGCTGTTGTGGTCGCGGGTGATGGAAGAGTTCAATCCGAAAGATCCGAAATCCAGCATGCTGCGTACCCATTGCCAGACATCAGGCGTCAGCTTGCAGGAACAGGATCCCTACAACAACGTCATCCGCACGGCCTATGAAGCAATGAGCGCGGTTCTGGGCGGCACCCAGTCACTGCACACCAATGCGCTGGATGAAGCCATCGCGCTGCCCACTGAATTCAGCGCGCGCATCGCGCGCAACACCCAGCTTGTGTTGCAGGAAGAAACCGGCGTGACCAAAGTCGTCGATCCGCTGGCGGGCAGCTACTACATTGAAAAGCTGACCCATGATCTGGCCGAAGCGGCCTGGGTGCTGATGCAAGAGGTCGAGGAGATGGGCGGAATGACCAAGGCCGTGGCCTCGGGCATGCCCAAGCTGCGCATCGAGGAAACCGCCGCCCGCCGTCAGGCGATGATCGACCGCGGCGAGGAAGTGATTGTCGGGGTCAACAAGTATCGCAAGGAAAAGGAAGACCCGATCGACATTCTCGATATCGACAATGTCAAGGTGCGTGATGCCCAGATCGCACGACTGGAACGCATCCGCGCCAGCCGCGACCAGGCGGCTTGTGATGCCGCGCTGGACGAACTGACCCGCCGCGCCCGCGAGGGCGGCAATCTGCTGGAAGCAGCGGTCGAAGCCGCCCGCGCGCGGGCCTCTGTCGGAGAGATCAGCATGGCTATGGAAAAAATCTTTGGGCGCCACCGCGCCGAGGTCAAGACGCTGGCCGGGGTCTATGGCGCCGCCTATGAAGGCGATGACGGCTTTGCCGCGATTCAGGCAGAGATTGACCGCTTCGCCGAGGCAGAGGGCCGCCGCCCGCGTATGCTGGTGGTCAAGATGGGCCAGGACGGGCATGATC
>JAFIEF010000088.1 GCA_020832655.1 Paracoccaceae bacterium | reverse complement strand
TGCGGCGCAATGCGCTGTCGGATTTCACCAATGTCATGCGCAATGGCAAGATCGCAATGAAGCTGCCCGAAGGCGTCAGCCTTGTGAATGCCCGCATCTGTGATGAAGATGATGATGTGATGCTGGTCACGGCCTCTGGCCGCGCAATCCGCTTCCGCACGACCGATGTGCGGGTGTTCAAGGGGCGCGATTCAACCGGCGTGCGCGGGGTGCGGCTGGGCGAAGGCGACAGCGTCGTCAGCATGGCGGTGATCCGCCATTTCGAGGCCAGCCCCGAAGAACGCGCCACCTATCTGAAGATGCGCCGCGCGATGGCCGGTGTCACCGAAGATGAAGGCGATGACGAAGAAGACGCAACCGAAGGCGCGCTGTCGCCCGAACGCTATGCCGAAATGTCGGCGGCCGAGGATCTGATCCTGACCATCACCGCAGGCGGCACCGGCAAGCTCTCCTCCAGCCATAACTACCCGGTGCGCGGGCGCGGCGGCATGGGGGTTGCGGCGATGGACCGCGCCATGCGCGGCGGCGCATTGGTGGCCTGCTTCCCGGTTGACGACAGCGACCAGATCATGCTGGCCACATCGCGCGGCCAGTCGATCCGCGTGCCGGTGCAGGGAATTTCCTTCCGCTCGCGCTCTGCGGGCGGGGTGCGGGTGTTCAACACCTCTAACGGGGAACAGGTAGTGTCGGTCGCGCGCATCGCCGAAGCCGCGGAAGAGGCCACCGCCGATGACGATGCCGATGGCGATGGCGCGACCAGTGACAGCACCGAAAGCTGACGCAACAGACGGGCTGGACGCGGCGCTGGCCGATCTGGCCCGCAGGCGCGCGCTTGTCACCTATGGCGCGCTTGCCGCCCGGCTGGGACTGTCGGGGCCGGGGCGCATCGCCCGGCTGACCGCTGCGCTGGAAGCCACGATGACCGAGGACGCCGCCCTGGGGCACGCACTGCGCGCAGCACAGGTGGTGTCGCGGCTGGGCGGCGATCTGCCCGCGCAGGGCTTCTTTCAGCACGCCGCGGCATTGGGGCTTCTGCCCCCCGTCGCCGACCCCGACACCGCGCGCATCTTCCACCGCCAGCAGCTTGAGGGGTTGTGGCAGGAGGGGTGACGCAGGGGCGGGGCGAGCGCCGTCAGCCCTGGCGGGGCGTTGCGGGCGGCAGAAGGCGCGCGAGAAGCCGCGCAGCGCGTCTTGTTCCCGCGCGAGTTTCCTTGATCCAGGTCCAAAAATAGCCCCGAAACTGTCGCCGGGTTACTTACGCAACGCGCAGCCCATCCAGGGTCCGATAAAACTTGAGCCATTGCCCGCCTTGCCGACCGGCTTTTGCCACATTGCTGCCCCAGCCGGTTGCGACAGAAGCAGCGTCGAAGGTCGCAGTCATCCGAGGATGCAGATGCCAGAACGCAAAGCCTTCAGCACAGAGCCGGATACCGAAGACGGGATGCCCATGACCGAAAGGCTGGTGGTCAGCGCAGCAGTGGCAAGCCTGGTCATTGTCGTGGTTCTGGCCCTGCGCTCTGACACGCTGGAACAAAGCGGTCAGGTCACCCGCCTGCTGTCACACCCAGAGGCCAGCTTGCGCAACTGAAGCATTTGCTCGACAAAGCGTTTCGGCTTTTCGCTGAATCGCCTTCAACGCTTCAACCTTTTGTTTTGTCACAATTTCGAACCGAACCGAAGATCCGCGCAAGCGAAAAAGTCTGTCAACGTTTTCTGAAATTGCTTTAGCGGTTTGCGGTCCTGCGCACCCTGAACATGATGGCGCAAAGGAAAGACGGCGCGGCGCGACTGCCGATGCGCGCAATGCACCCACCGCCCGCGCCGCTCGCACACTCCGACCAGCGGGTCAATCCTCGTCGCGAATGATCATGCGGCCATCTTCCCAATCGCCGCTCAATACCTCGCCGCTGGCATAGCGCAAAACGCCTGCCCCGTGGCGGCGGCCATCGCGGAACTCGCCTTCATAGACATCGCCCGTGTCATAGGTGGCAATGCCGGTGCCCTCTATCTGACCCGCAGCCCATTCGCCTTCATAGATGAAGCCATCGGCCAGTTCGATCCGGCCCTGCCCTTCGCGCGCCCCTTCGGCGAATTCGCCCACATAGACCGACCCGTCAGGATAGCTCATCTCGCCCTGTCCATGCATCTCGCCGCCCAGGAACGTGCCGCGATAGATACGCCCATCGGCAAAGCGCATCTCGCCCGCGCCTTCTGCCAGCCCGCGCGCGAATGGCCCTTCATAGACAGAGCCATCTTCATAGACCGCGCGACCCTCGCCGTGGAACTGCCCCTCGCGCCACTCTCCTTCATAGCTGGAGCCATCGGCATAGGTGATCCGGCCCTCGCCATCGGGCAGCCCGTTACGGAACTGGCCGACATATTCCGACCCGTCGGGCTGCACCAGCCGCCCCTGACCCTCAATCCGGCCCGCGACCCATGTGCCTTCGTAAAGATACCCGTCCGGCCCGGTCAGACTGCCCGACCCTTCGCGTTGGTCATTGACGAATTCACCTTCAAAGACCAGCCCGTCGGCCTGTTTGACCCGCGCCGGGCCATGCCGCACCCCGTCGCGGAATTCCCCGTGATGCACATCGCCATTGGGTTGCGTCAGCACGCCTTCGCCCGACAACTCGCCCTCGACCCAGCCGCCTTCATAGCGCAACCCGTCCGGGCGCGTCAGCGTGCCGGTGCCGTGGCGCAGATCGGCCTGCATCTGGCCTTCATAGACCGCGCCATCGGGGTAGGTGATCTGTCCGCGCCCCTGCCGCACCCCGTCAACCCACTCGCCCTCATAGCGGAACCCGTCGGGGCGGTTCAGCACCCCCTGCCCATGCGGCTGGCCAGCCATGAACGTGCCTTCATAGACAGAGCCATTGTCGAAGACGCGCACGCCTTCGCCCTCGATCGCGCCGTCAACCCACGCGCCCTCATAGCTCGATCCATCGGCAAAGGTCATCTTGCCCTGACCATGCGGTCGGCCCATGCTGAATTCGCCTTCATAGACCGCGCCGGACGGGTAGCGCGCCACCCCCTCGCCGCTGATCTCGCCCTCGACCCAGTTGCCGGAATATTCGAACCCGTTGGGCAGCCGGTAGGTGCCGGTGCCATGCTGCACCCCGTCGCGGAACTCGCCCTCATACACACCGCCATCCTCATATTGGCGGGTCATGACCCCATCCACCTGCGCGAAGGCGGGCAGCGTCAGGGCAAGGCCAAGCCCGGCGGCCAGTGCAAGGCCCGAGACCTTTTGAAACGGCATGACGATTTCCCCCTGTCTTATCCGCCCCGAAGCCTAAGTCAGGGGCGTTATGGCTTGCAAGCGCTTTCCTGCCCCCACCCCTTCCGCGATGCGCCCCGCCGGGCCAAGCTGCGCGGTATTGCAGGCAAGGGGTTTGGGGATGAGCGCGGCAGAGACGGCGTACAAGCTGGCACAGGAAAAGATCGCCGAGGCGTCGACTTCATCGACGGTGTCAAGCCATCAAACCCAGATCAGGCCGCTGTCGCAAATCATGGCAGTTTTGGGTTGGCTGGTTGGTTTGGGTATTGCGCTTTTCTAAGCCTGCCCAATCGCAAACGACTAACCGTTAAGGCACGGGCCAGACAACCCGCGCCCTCCTTGGGGGGCGGGCGGACGCGGGTTGTCGCCTGCGGTGACTCTGGTCAATTTCCGGGCTGTTGCGCAGCTCCACAAACCCGCCGTACGCCGCCGAAATCAAAAATTTATATTTATTATCATGGTGTTAGTGTTTCACGTGAAACATCGCCCCGGCGCGAATGCAAGCTTCACGCTTTCCTCTGGCGTCCAGCATGATATGTGACGGCGAAAGCCCCATTGCCAAAGGCCGCCCATGTCCGACCGCTTTCGCCTGACCCTTGCGCAATTGAACCCCACGCTTGGGGATATCGCGGGAAATGCCGCCAAGGCCCGCGATGCCTGGGCGCATGCGAAATCCGAAGCCGCCGATATGCTCGCCCTGCCAGAGATGTTCCTGTCGGGCTATCAGACGCAGGATCTGGTCTGGCGCGCGGCGTTTCAGCAAGATATCCGCGCAGCCCTGACGCAGCTTGCGACGGACTGCGCCGATGGCCCGCTGATCGGGGTCGGCGCGCCGCTTGTCATTGACGGCGCGCTTTACAACGCATGGGCGGTGCTGGGGGGCGGGCAGATCCGCGCCATCATCCGCAAGCATCACCTGCCCAATAGCAGCGTGTTCGACGAAAAGCGCCTCTTTGCACCTTCGGAAATCTGCGGTCCCTATGCCGCCGGTCCGCTGCGCATCGGCACGCCGATTTGCGAAGATGCCTGGTTCGAGGATGTGGCAGAGGCGCAGGCGGAATCGGGCGCGGAACTGCTGCTGGTGCCCAATGGCTCGCCCTATGCGCGCCACCGCCACGACACGCGCATGACGCATATGGTCGCCCGCGTGGTCGAGACCGGGCTGCCGCTGGTTTATCTGAACCTTGTCGGCGGGCAGGATGATCAGGTCTTTGACGGCGCAAGCTTCGTTCTGAACCCCGGCGGGCAACTGGCGCTGCAACTGCCCGCGCATCACGAAGCGCTTGCCTCGGTCGATTTCACGCGTGGGGCCGATGGCTGGCGCGCCGACCCCGGCCCGCGCGCACCCCTGCCCGATGCCTGGGAACAGGATTACCACGCGATGGTCCTGGGCTTGCGCGACTATCTGCACAAATCGGGGTTTGCGCGCGTGGTGCTGGGGCTGTCGGGGGGGATCGATTCGGCGCTGGTGGCGGTGATCGCTGCCGACGCAATCGGGGCCGAAAATGTGCATTGCGTGATGCTGCCATCGGAATACACTGCCCAGGGCAGCCTTGACGATGCCGCCGATCTGGCGCGGCGGCTGGGTTGCAGGCTGGATCATGTCAGCATCGAAGCTTCCCGCGCCGCCATCGAGGGCGCGCTGGCCCCCGTATTCGCAGGGCGCAACAGGGACGTGACCGAGGAAAACATCCAGTCGCGCATTCGCGGCACGCTGCTGATGGCGATTTCCAACAAGACCGGCGCGCTTTTGTTGTCCACCGGCAACAAATCGGAACTCGCCGTGGGCTATGCCACCATCTATGGCGACATGAATGGCGGCTATAACCCGATCAAGGATCTGTACAAAACCCGCGTCTTCGACACCTGCCGCTGGCGCAACGCGAACCACCGCGACTGGATGCAAGGGCCGGGGGGCGAAGTGATCGCGCCGCGCATCATCGACAAGCCCCCTTCGGCGGAACTGCGCCCCGATCAGCGCGATCAGGACAGCCTGCCGCCCTATGAGGTGCTCGATGCCATTCTGGAAGCGCTGGTAGAGCGTGACGTCAGCATCGCCGATCTGGTCGCGCAGGGATTTGAGCGCGATACCGTCAAGCGGGTCGAGCATCTGGTCGCGATCTCGGAATGGAAGCGCCACCAATCCGCCCCCGGCCCGCGCCTGACCGACCGCGCCTTCTGGCTGGACCGCCGCTACCCGCTGGTCAATCGCTGGCGGGATGAGGGGTAGGGGGTGGTTGCACAAAATATCCAAGGACGGCTTCGAGGCCATTGCGGACCCACGGGACTCGGTGCAGCAAGACGGATAGCCTCGCAGGTGCAGCAGCATGCCCGGCCCAGAGCTGCCTCTCAGCGCTCCAGGAGCATGCCGCCGAAGCTGCCGTTCTACCGAAACGCAGCAAGACACGCTTGCCCAACACAACTATGACGACGGTGTGACCTTGACTCTGCTCGCGGCTAGCGGTGTTCTTGAGGAAACGCAGGTGGTAGGCCAATGTCTCTTTTTGACTTCAATAAGCTCAGCCGTCCCTCGGCACAGTCGAAACCAACCAAGCCAATCGATGTCTTCCGAAGTGCGTCATCTTTGGACGCCACGCCGAACGACCTTTGGCGAGGCCAATCCCATGCTCTCGAGCAGTGGGAGGGTAATCCCCCCCGAAATTAAGGGGCTGCAAAAGTAGAATTTTCTCTGCAAGATG
>JAFIEF010000024.1 GCA_020832655.1 Paracoccaceae bacterium | reverse complement strand
TGGGCGCGCGGCTGGTGGCGCGCTGGCCGGAAGATTATGCGGGCTATATCGGGGTTGGCCAGCAGGTCAGCACGGCGCGCGGCATCGAGGTGACGCTTGCGCGGCTGGCCCCGCTGATTGCCGCGCAGGGGCGCGCGGCGCATCTGCGCTGGCTGGAGCAGGCAACGCCGCAGGCGCTGCTGGAACATGCCGCCTATGTGCAGATGATGCAAATGCTGGAGGGCTATCAGGGCGGCATGAATGTGCCGTCATGGCGGCTGGCGGCGATGCTGGCCCTTGCGCCGGAATACAGCCTGGGCGATCTGTGGCGCTGGCTTGACGGGGCAGGGCGGGGCAGCGGGCCGATGTGGCCCGATTATCGCGCCCGCGATCTGTTGGAAGAGGTGGCGCTGATGCCGGTGCCGATGCTGCTGATCTCTGGCGCGCGGGATCTGAATACCCCGGTGGAACTGGTGGTCGAATGGGTTGACGCGGTCGAGGCGCCCGAAGGCAAGCGGCACGCAATCTTCGCGCGCTCGGGCCATGCGCTCTTCCTGAGCGAAGCGGATCGCTTTGTCGCAGAAATCCGGGATTTCGCGGGCCGACCTTAGGCGAAACCTGCGGCGCTGTGACAAGGCGCCCGCAAGGGGCACCCACCCACCCGACCCCGCACCCCTTGCGGGCGCGGCCTGTTGCTGGCCGCAACAGGCCGGATGGTCCGGCGACAAGGTCATGATATCATTCCTGTAATGTGTCTCGACCAGGCTTGAGCAGTTGTCTGCATTGCAGCTTGGGCAGGACGCTGGCTGCAGCGCCTTGGCCCGGTCTGCGCGGGGATGCGGGCCTTCCGGCCCGCTACCTTCGGTGAGAGTATTTGGCGCAAGATGAAGTCGGGGCGCGCGGATGATGGGTTTCATCTGGCGCAAGCTGAACGGGGACAACTCTGACCAGGTTCTGGCAGGGCCATGGCCTATAGGCTGGAAAGGGCACTGCCTGCATTGCATCGGCCCGGTCTGACAGCTGGACGGGCCTTGCGGCCCGTGCCTTTGGCGAGAGTATTTCTGGCAAGATGAAGCGGGGCCATAAACGGGTTTTCGTTTGGGTCGGGCTGGCGGGGAATGGGTTATAGGTCTGCGCCCTGGCTGCCCCAATCCGCGCCCTGCATCTCGCGCAGGCGGCTGGCGGTGCGCTGGAACTCGAAGCTGCCCTCGCCTTCGGTATAGAGCCGTTCGGGTGCGGCGGCGGCAGAGGCGATCAGCCGCAGGCGGGCCTCATAGAGCGCATCAATCAGCGTGACGAAGCGCCTGGCCTCGTTGTAATTCGACGCCGTCAGATAGGGGATGTCATCGATCATCAGCACCCGCAGCGCGTCAGCAATGGCCAGATAATCGCCCGGTCCCAGCGGCTGGCCGCAGAGATCCCAGAACCCCGCGCGCCCGACCCCGGCATGGCTGCGCGGCACCACCACCTCGCGCCCCTTCAGTTGCAGCCGCAAAGGCTGGCCGGGGTCATGGCCGGTCAGTTCATCCCAGATGCGCGCCATCTGGTTGCGCGCCTCGGCATCGACCGGGCTGAACCAGACCTGCGCGCCTGCCAGCCGGTGCTGGCGGTAATCGGTTTCGGATTCTATCTCATGCACCACCATGCGGGTCTTGAGCATCTCGATGAAGGGCAGAAACAGCGCCCGGTTCAGCCCGTCCTTGTAGAGATCATCGGGCGGGCGGTTCGAGGTGGTGACAATCGCCACCCCTGCCGCCATCAGCTTTTCAAACAGCCGCCCCACGATCATGGCGTCGGTAATGTCGGTGATCTGAATCTCGTCAAAGGCCAGCAGGCGCAGATCGGCGGCGACGGCTTCGGCCACCGGGGTCAGCGCATCCTCGACCCCGCTGGCGCGGGCCTTGTGCATGCCGTGATGGATTTCCTGCATGAAGGCGTGGAAATGCACGCGGCGGTTGGGCAGATCGCCCAGATGGGCGACAAACAGATCCATCAGCATGGATTTGCCGCGCCCGACCCCGCCCCACAGGTAAAGCCCCGGCGGCGGGTCGGGCTTGCGCCGGCCCAGAAGCCCCATCAGCCCCGGTTTGGGGGCAGGGCGCCGCAGATGATCAAGAATCGGCTGAAACAGCGGCAGCGCGCCGCGCTGCGCGGCATCGGGGCGCAACTGCCCCTGTTCGACCTTGCTGTCATAAAGGCGGGTCAACTCGTCGGTCATGGGCGGCTGAATACGCCACAGATGCGCACAGGGAAAGCCCCCGGATCATTCTGCCCGCATCATGCTTGCAAGGATGGGCTGGCCTCGTTAGGTGTTTTGAAAGCATCGATTGCAGGGGAATGTCATGGCTGATGATCCGAAGACGCTGGTTTCGACCGAATGGCTGGCCGCCCATCTGAACGACCCCGATCTGCGCATTCTGGATGCAAGCTGGTACATGCCCGATGCCGGACGCGATGCGCGCGCCGAATATGAGGCCGCGCATATCCCCAATGCGCGTTTCTTCGATATCGAGGAAATCAGCGATCACCGATCCAGCCTGCCGCATATGGCCCCGCCAGTGGAAAAATTCATGTCGCGGATGCGCGCCACGGGCGTGGGCGACGGACATCAGGTGGTGATCTATGACGGGGCAGGGCTGTTTTCCGCCGCGCGGGTCTGGTGGCTGTTTCGGCTGATGGGCAAGAGCGATGTGGCGGTGCTGGATGGCGGCTTGCCGAAATGGCTGGCCGAAGGGCGCGCGGTCGAGGATATGCCCCCCGTCCTGCGCGAGCGTCACATCACGGTGCAGCGACAGGCGCATCTGGTGCGCGATGTCAGCCAGGTGGCGGCTGCGGTCAAGCTGCGCGACTGGCAGATCGTCGATGCGCGCAGCCCCGAACGCTTTCGCGGCGATGCGCCAGAGCCGCGCGAGGGGCTGCGGGCGGGCCATATTCCGGGGTCGATCAACCTGCATTATGCGCGGCTTTTGCAGGCCGATGGCACCATGCTGCGCGGTGCGGCGCTGCGCGCGGCGTTTGAAGTGGCCGGGGTCGATCTGGGCCGCCCGGTGATCACAAGCTGTGGCTCGGGCGTGACCGCGGCAGTGCTGAGCCTTGCGCTGGAGGTGCTGGGCCATCGCGATCATGCGCTTTATGACGGATCATGGGCGGAATGGGGGATGTTCCCGGAATTGCAGGTCGAAACCGGATGACACGGCACAGTGCAGGGGCAAGCGTCAGCTATACGGTCACCTTTCTGGAAATGACCGAACACCCCGGCTATGACTGGCCGCACAGCCCGACGGGGCTGAGCGGTGCGCTGATCAGGGCAGAGGCGCCGCCAGTGTGGTATTTCCGCGCGCTTTATGATGCGGTGGGGCGTGATTATGCCTGGACCGATCTGCACGCCCGCGCGGATGATGATCTGGCAGCGTGGCTGTCCGATTCTGATGTGGCACTTTATTCGCTGATCAATCAGGGCTGGCCGCAGGGGTTCTTCATCCTTGACTGGCGGATGCCGGGGCAGTGCGAGCTGGATCTGTTCGGGCTGGTGCCGGAGATGGTGGGGCGCGGGCTGGGCACATGGATGCTGCGCACGGCGATCCTGACCGGCTGGGCGCGCGAGGGGGTGCAGAAGATGGGCGTCAATACCTGCACGCTGGATCATCCGCGCGCGCTGATCAAGTATCAGCAACAGGGTTTCGTGCCGGTGGGGCAGGAAAAGCGCCGCCGCGTGCTGGCGCGCGACTGGCAGGCGGCCCCGTGCTAGGGCAGAAGCGCCCGCAAGGCGCACCCACCCGCCCGCCCCTGCACGCCTTGCGGGCGCGGCCCGCTGCGCGCAGCGGGCCGGGGTTTCACATGCAGGGTTTCACATGCAGGCGCGCGCGTGATTCTGATCAGATGACATAAACGACACAACAAGGCGGTAAATCCGATGTTCGAAACCCTGCCCAAACCCCGGCCCGATGGCATTATTGCCCTGATGCAGGCCTATGCCGCGGATCCGCGCATGGGCAAGATCGACCTTGGCGTGGGGGTCTATCGCGATGCGGCGGGCCGCACCCCGGTGATGCAGGCCGTCAAGCAGGCCGAGGCGCATATCATCGAGACCCAGAACAGCAAGAGCTATCTGTCGCTGGCCGGTGACAGCGCCTTTCTGGAGGTGATGGAACGGCTGCTGCTGGGTGGTGCGGTGCCTTCGGGGCGGGTGGCGGCAGTGGGCACGCCGGGCGGCACGGCGGCGGTGCGCCAGATCTGCGAATTGATCCGGCTGGCGCGCCCGGATGCCGTGATCTGGGTCAGCGCCCAGACCTGGCCCAACCATGCGCCGCTGATTGCGGCTGCGGGGCTGGAGATGCGGCAATATCGCTATCTGGAGGCCGAGAGCGGCGCGCTTGACCGCGCGGGGCTGTTCGCCGATCTGGGGCAGGCGGGGGCGGGCGATGTGGTGTTGCTGCATGGCTGCTGCCACAACCCCACCGGGGTTGACCTGGCCGAGGGCGACTGGGCCGAACTGGCGGGAATGCTGGAGCGCGCGGGCGCGGTGCCCTTCATCGACATGGCCTATCAGGGGCTGGGCGAGGGGCTGGACGCGGATGCGGGGGGCTTGCGCCATCTGGCCGCGCGGCTGCCCGAAATTCTGGTTGCGGCCAGTTGTTCGAAGAATTTCGGCCTTTACCGCGACCGGGTGGGGCTGGCGATGACGATCACGCCAGAGGCAAGGCGCGACATCATGGCGGCCAATCTGGCCGGGCTGAACCGCAAGAGCTTTGCCTTCCCGCCCGATCATGGCGGGCGCGTGGTCAGCACCATTCTGAACGACCCGGCGCTGCGCCATAACTGGCAGGCCGAGCTGGAGGCGATGCGCCGGCGCGTGGTGCAGAACCGCGCCGATCTGGCCCGCGCGCTGCGCGCAGCGCTGGGCACCGACCGGTTCGGCTTCATCGCCGCGCAGCGGGGCATGTTTTCGCTGCTGCCCTTGCCCGGAACGCAGATCGAACGGCTGCGCGCCGATCATGGCATCTATATGCTGGGGGACGGGCGGGTGAATATGGCCGGGCTGAATGACCAGACCGTGGCGGTTCTGGCCGAAGCGATTGCGAAGACGGTGTAGCGCAATTCAGATCGGCAGGCCGCGCATCAGCCGGGGCAGATCGCCGCTCAGCCCCGCGGCTTCACGAATACAGGCGCGGCGCAGTGCGGGCAGCGCCGAGACCACCCCCATGCCCAGATCGCGGATCAGCCGCAGCGCGGAATTATCATTGGAAAAGAGCCGGTTCACGCTGTCGGTGCCCACGGCCATCATCATTGTGTCGAAGCGGCGCCATTGCTGATAGCGCGCCAGCACCAGCGGGCTGGCGATATCCTCGCCGCGCCGGGCGGAATGAATCAGAACTTCCGCCAGCGCGGCGATATCGCGCAGCCCGAAATTGAAGCCCTGCCCGGCAATCGGGTGCATGCCATGCGCGGCGTCGCCCACCAGCACCAGCCGGGGACCGATGAAGCTGTTGGCAAGTGTCAGCCGCAGCGGATAGGCGAAGCGCTTGCCTTCAAGCGTGATCGGCCCCAGAAAATCGCCAAAACGGGGGCGCAACTTGTCCAGATAGGCGGCGTCATCAAGGGCGTGGATGCGCGCGGCCTCCTCGGTCCGCTCGCTCCAGACAATGCTGGAGCGGTTGCCGGGAAGCGGCAAGATCGCCAGCGGGCCGGAGGGCATGAAGAACTGATGCGCGCAGCCATGATGGGGCAGCGCATGCGCCACCGCGCAGACCAGCCCGGTCTGGCCATATTCCCAGCCGCTGCGGGCAATGCCCGCGCGCTGCGCGGTGGGGCTGTCGCGCCCGTCACAGCCTGCCAGAAGGCGCGCGCGCAAGCGCGTGCCGCTGGCCAGCGTCACGCTGATGCCGGTGTCATCCACATCCTGCGCGACCACCGCATCGCCTGAAATCTGGGTGATACCGGGGCTGGCGTCCATTGCGTGCAGCAGCGCGCGGCGCAGATAGCGGTCTTCGAGCATATGGCCCATCGGGCCTTCCTCGATCTCGGCATGATCGAAATGCAGAAAAAACGGCGCGGCGCCTTCGCCGGGGCGGCCATCGCTGGCCTTGATTTCAAGGATGGGCTGCGCGTCATCGGCGATATCGGCCCATAACCCGACGCCCGCCAGCACCCGCACCGAGGCAAGCGCCAGCGCATAGGCGCGGCCATCGAAGCTGTCGGCTTCGCGCGGCGCGCGCGCCAGGGCATCGACCACCACCACCCGCAACCCGCCCTGCGCCAAGGCCAGGCCCAGCACCGGGCCGTTCAGCCCGCCGCCCACAATGATGATATCTGCATCCTGCGTCATGGGTTCAGATATGCCACGATTACAGCACTTGTCCATGCGTCATTGCGCCAAAGAGGAGAAGCGCCCGCAGGCCGTGCCCACCCGCCCGCCCCTGCACGCCCTGCCTGCATCGCCCTTGCCCTGCCTTCGGCGAGAGTATTTCTGGCAAGATGAAGTCAGGGCGGAGGAAAGGTTTCATCTGGCGCAAGCTGATCAGGGATGACCTTGGCAAGGGTGCCGAAGCATGAGGCGTGCCTGCCCCTGGGGGCGGTCGGGCGGCTCTGCGGCGCGCGCAGGCGTGCCTCTCAATCCCCGCCCAGAAAGCCGCGCAATCGGCGGCCCAGCTCTTCTTCGACCCCGCGGCGCAGCGTGTCCTCGATGCGTTCACCCTCTTCGCGTTCGACGCCCAATTCGCGTTCCAGCCGGTCGGCGGCTTCGCGCCGCGCGCGTTCTTCGAGGCGCTGGGCTTCCTCGCGGGCGATGTCTTCGAGCCGTTCCTGTTCGATGCGCAGCTGTTCGCGCGCCAGCGCTTCCATATCCAGCCGGAAGCGGGGTTCTTCCCAGGGGCCGGTGATCATCAGCGGCACGCGCAGCAATTCTTCATCCGCGCCGCGCAGCGCCACAGGAACGATGCGGTAATCTAGGTTGCGCGCGCCGATGCCCACGTTGCCGCGCCCTGTCACCGACAGCCGCGACGCGGTCAGGCGCAGATCGTCATTGCGCAAAACGCCGTCCTGCACTGCGAAACTGCCGGTGATGCTGTCATAGACGGTGCGCGTGCCCTCGCCCATATAAGAGAGGTCAAGATTGCGCAGCATGCCCGCCAGATCGAGGCCGATGATTTCGCCCTGATCGAAACGGATCGCGCCATCGCCGCGCAGGCTGTTCATGATCGCATGAACCGAATTGCCTACACCTAAGAGATTGATGTCGATATTGGCATTGCCTTGCAGGCGGCGGTAATCGGCAAGTTCGGTCAGCAGCGGCAGCAGCGCGATATTGCGCGCGCGCAGATCGGCGCGTACCGACAGGCCCGCTCGGTTATTGGCCACGAATTGCCCCGAAAGCCTGCCGCCGAACAGTGCGGCATCCTGGATATCGACCACCGCGCGGGCATTGTCGATGCTGACGCCCAGCCGGGTTGCGCCCAGGGTCACGCCATCCATTCGCACCCCGGCCAGCGTCAGGCCGATATCGGCATCGACCAGCCCCAGCGCGTCGGCATCGATGCGTTCGCGCGGCCAGCCTTGTGGCCCGGTGCTGCCAGCCCCCGCCGCCCCGGCCCCGCTGCTGCCATTGGCGCTGCGCAGATCGATCACATCGCCGGAAAACTGCCCGCGCAGCATGGGGCGCGCGCTGCCTTGGGTCAGATCCGCGGCCCCGTTCAGCCGCAGCCCCCCGGCGCGCAGGCTGGCTTCGCGGGCGTAAAGCGCGCCATCGCCCGTGCGTGTCACCTGTCCCTGAAAGCCCAGCGGCAGATAGATCGCGTCCAGTTCGTCGCCAGATGTGCCAAGCGCCTGCATCAGCGGGCGAAGCGCGGGGATATCGGCGCGGGCGCGGCCTTCGGCGGTCAGGTTTTCCAGACCGGCGCGGCCGTCAAAGGCAAATTCCGCCCCGGCAATCCGGCCCTCCAGCGTCAGCGCGGTGACGGCGCCCGACAGGAAGCCTTGCGCATTCGCCACCTGCGCCGACAGCGCCAGCGGCTGGCCATTGATGCGCGCCGTGCCCGACAGCGTGGCGGGGCCAGCCAGCGCGGGCAGGCGCAACTCGGCTGCCAGCGCGTCCAGCGTCAGATCGGTCTGCGCGCCATCATCGCGAAAGCGCAGGCGGCCATTTTCGATCTGCGCCAGCGCCAGCGAGACCTGGCGCGCGGGTGTATCCGGTGGCGTGCCCTGATCCGGGGCAGGGCTGGCGGTTGCTGCGCGGGCGCGGTCGAATTCCCAATTGCCCTGACCTTGCGCATTGCGGCGCAGATCCAGCGTCGGCGCTTGCAGGATTACCCGCTCGATCTGGATATCGCCGCGGATCAGCGCGGCCAGATCAAGCCCGACCTCCATGCGCGCGGCGTGCAGAAGCGGGTCATCCCCGGCCCAGGGCGCATTGCTGATGCTGATCTGTTCGGCGCTGGCCCCGATCACCGGGTAGAAGCTGGGGCTGACATCGCCGGCAATGGTCAGGCTGCGCCCGGTGGCGGCCTCAAACTGTTGCGCGGCGATCTGGGCAATGCGCTGGGTGGGGATCAGAAACAGCGCAAGGATCACCAGCAGGGCCAGCCCCGACACCACAGCCACAAGCGCCTTGATCAATCGCATCACCACACCCAACCCTGATTTCCATATTGCCAATATCGGCCAGCCTAGCCGGTCAAGCCGCCGATGTCCTTGCAAAATTTTGCTATCAGGGCGCGATTGGGCCAGCGGCGCGCTCAAGCGGCAAAATCACGCGCCGCCCGCCCGCGCCCCTGTCAGCTTGCGCCCAGATGGCGGGTGCCGCGGGCTTCGGCCAGTGCGATCTGGCGCTGGCGTTCGCGAAAGGCGGCGCGGCGCTCTGGCGTGAATTCATCGACGCAATGATGGCATTGCACGCCTTCTTCATATTCCGCGCGCGTCTTGTCTTCGGGCCAGAGCGGGCGGCGGCAGGCATGGCACATCACATGCGGCCCCGGTTTCAGCCCGTGTTCCACGGAAACGCGCTGATCGAACACGAAGCACGCCCCGTGCCACAGGCTTTGATCATGCGGCACTTCTTCAAGATATTTCAGGATGCCGCCTTTGAGGTGATAGACATCCTCTACCCCCTGACCCAGCAGGTAATTGGTTGATTTTTCGCAGCGTATGCCGCCAGTGCAGAACATCGCGATGCGCTTGTTGTGAAAGCGGTGGCGGTTTTCCTGCCACCATTGCGGAAATTCGCGAAAGCTGCGCGTGCCGGGGTCGATTGCGCCCTGGAATGTGCCGATGGCAATCTCATAATCATTGCGCGTGTCGATCACCGCGACATCGGGGGCGCTGATCAACGCGTTCCAGTCGGCGGGGGCGACATAATGGCCCACCTGCGCGCGCGGATCGATATCGGGCTGGCCCATTGTCACGATCTCGCGTTTCAGGCGCACCTTCATGCGGCCAAAGGGCATTTCGGGGGCAGGGCTTTCCTTCCAGTCCAGATCGGCGCAGCCGGGCAGGGTGCGGATATGCGCCAGCACCGCGTCAATGCCCGCGCGGCTGCCGGCGATGGTGCCGTTGATGCCTTCGCGCGCCAGCAGCAGCGAGCCTTTCACCCCGTGGCGCTGCGCCAGCGCCAGCAGGGGTGCGCGCAAAGCGGCGGGGTCATCGAATCGGGTGAAATGATAGAGTGCGGCAACGGTCAGCATGGGCTTCGTTTAGGGCGCGAGGGGCGCTTTCGCAAGAGCACGCGGGCATTGACGTGCGCGCCCTTGCGGCCTAGCCCTTATGCGTGCAGCAACGGAGGAGCGGCATGACACGCGCCTTGATCGTCATCGATATGCAGAATGATTTCTGCCCCGGCGGCGCGCTGGCCGTGGCCGAAGGCGACCAGATCGCCCCTGGCATCAATGCGCGGATGCATGAGGCAGAGGCCGTGATCGTGACGCAGGACTGGCACCCGGCGGGGCATTCGAGCTTTGCCAGCCAGCATCCGGGGCGCGCGCCTTTTGACAGCGTCGACATGCCCTATGGGCGGCAAGTGCTGTGGCCCGATCATTGCGTGCAGGGCAGCAGCGGCGCGGCGTTTCACACCGATCTGGACACCACCCGCGCCGATCTGATCCTGCGCAAGGGGTTTCGGCGTGATATCGACAGCTATTCGGCGTTTTTCGAAAATGACCAGCGCACCCCCACCGGGCTGGAGGGCTATCTGCGCAGCCGCGATCTGACGGCGCTTGATCTTGTCGGGCTGGCCACGGATTTCTGCGTGGCCTGGTCGGCGCTGGATGCGGTGCGGCTGGGCTTTGAGGTGCGGGTGCTGAGCGAATTATGCCGCGGCATCGATCTGGACGGGTCGATGGCGGCGCAGATGCAGGCGATGCGCGATGCGGGTGTCGTGATCATATAGGCGCCCGCGCCCCCGCTGGAACGGCGCGCCCACCCACCCACCCTTGCGCGCCGTTCCAGCGGGGGCGCGGGCTTGGGGCACAGATAGAGAGAAGAGGTCCGGGCGGATGGATATTGCCACACGCGTCTATAACCACCGCTGGAAGCTTGATCCGATCGTGCGATCCCTGATCGATACCGATTTCTACAAGCTGCTGATGTGCCAGTCGGTCTTTACCAGTCATTTCGACACGCGGGTGACGTTTCAACTGATCAACCGTGCGCAGGATGTTCCGCTGGCAAAGCTGATTGATGAGGGCGAGTTGCGCGCCCAGCTTGACCATATCCGCGCCCTGTCGCTGTCGCGCGGCGAATCGACCTTTCTGCGCGGCAACACATTCTATGGCAAGCGCCAGATGTTCCGCCCCGATTTCATGAAATGGTTCGAGGGCTTTCGCCTGCCGCCCTATCATCTGGAGCGCGTGGGCGATCAGTATGAGCTGACCTTTGAAGGGCGCTGGTGCGAGGCGATGCTGTGGGAAATCCCGGCGCTGGCCGTGCTGATGGAGCTGCGCTCGCGTGCGGTGCTGGATCAGATGAAGCGGTTTGAATTGCAGGTGCTTTATGCCCGCGCGATGACCCGGCTATGGGGCAAGATCAAGACGCTTCAGGGGCTTTCGGGGGTGCGGATTGCCGATTTCGGCACAAGGCGGCGTCACAGCTTCCTGTGGCAGGACTGGTGCGTTCAGGCCATGATCGAAGGGCTGGGGGAGGGGTTTGTCGGCACCTCGAACTGTCTGATCGCCATGCGCCGCGAGGTCGAGGCGATTGGCACCAACGCGCATGAACTGCCGATGGTCTATGCTGCCCTGGCCGAGGATGATGCCGCGCTGGCGCAAGCCCCCTACCGCGTGCTGGAAGACTGGCAGGCCGAGCATTCGGGCAATCTGCGCATCATCCTGCCCGACACATTCGGCACGGCGGGGCTGCTGGCCCATGCACCCGACTGGCTGGATGGCTGGACCGGCGTGCGCATCGATTCGGGCGACCCGTTCGCGATGGGCGAGCAGGTGATCGACTGGTGGCGCGCGCGCGGGCAAGACCCGCGCGACAAGCTGATCATCTTTTCCGATGGGCTGGATGTGGACCAGATCTGCGCGCTGCATGCGCGATTTGCAGGGCAGGTGAAGCTGAGCTTCGGCTGGGGGACGCTGCTGACCAATGATTTCCGCGGTTTCGCGCCCGATGACGGGCTGGCGCCCTTCAGTCTGGTGTGCAAGGCAGCGGCGGCGAATGGGCGCCCCACCGTCAAGCTGTCGGACAACCCCGCCAAGGCGATGGGTCCGCCCGAGCAGATCGCGCGCTACAAGCGTGTCTTCGGCGTGGGTGATCAGCCGGTGCTGCCGGTGCAGGTCTAGGCGCAGCCGCTTGACCCGCCCTGCCCCTTGGGCTAACGCTTGGGCACAGCGCGGGCATGGTGAAATGGTATCACACGAGCCTTCCAAGCTCTTGGTGCGGGTTCGATTCCCGCTGCCCGCTCCAAATTTTCCATTAATGCGTTGAATATAAAGGGAAATTTACAAGGGCATAATTCGACACTGCCCTTCAATCTGCCCTTAGAAAAATGTCTAAAATCACGCCGCGCGCTTGCCGAATCGTGGCAATCCAGCCCGCAAGGCCCGTGCAACCGCGTCACGCTCTACACCTGCCAGCGCGCAAACGGTGGCCGCGTCCTGTGTCCTGATCCATCGCGCCGCGTCATCATCGCGCAAGGCCAAGGCCAGCACTGTGCGCCACAAGGCTAGTTCCGGGTTCTGCATCCGGGTTTCTCACCTGAAAAAGCGGCGGCGCGGGGTGCAAGAATCGCGCCGCCTATGCCACGGGCCGAAAGGAAAGCCCGTGGCAACCTCTTATCGCTGCCAAGCCCGTTGCAACGCATCGCTATAAGCATCGTGCGCCGCTTCATGCCGGGCCAATGCGGCGGCGTCGGCCTGTCGTGTCTGCAAGCGGCGGCGGGCCTCGGCTTGAATTTCCGCCCCCGTCGCATCGCCGCGCCATGCCAGCGACAAGCGGGTGCGCTCGCGGGCGTCGGCCATTGCCGGGCTGGAATCGTCCAGCACTTGCCGGGCGTCGGGGTGTGGTTCGCGTCGGGCCGCCGCGTCCATCATATAAACGGACACGCGCAGCGCTTCGCCATCCTTCAAGATTGTGTCGTCGGCTTCATGTTTCATGCCGCTTTACCTCCGTTGATTGCAGTCAGTGGCACGCATCCCGCGCCGCCGTCATGTTGCGGCCAATCGGCCAGAACGCGCGCCCCGTCCGCCGTGCGAAGGCGGCGGGCTTGCGTGCGGATTTCCACCAGCGCGGCGGGCAATGTCAGGCGCAGCGCATCGGCGGGTAAATCAGCGTTCGCCGCATCGGCGGCGGCCTTGGCCCGCTCGATTTCCAGCACCAGCCCGGCCAGTGCCATCGCGTGCGCGTCCCATTCCGCCGCGTGCCGGGCAAGTGCGGCCTGTAGCGTTGCCTGTGCGGCGCTGTAGCGGGCTTGTCGGGCCGCCTCGGACTCTGCCGCCGCCAAGGCCGCGTCGCGCTCTTGCAGGGCTGTCAGGGCCGCCGCCATGCGTTCGGCTTGAAAGCGCGCTGCATCGTGGTCAGCGCGTGCCTTAGCGGCCTGTGCATCCGACAAGGCCGGGTTCAGGCTTTCCGCTTCAAGTGCCTTTGCGCGGGCTTCCAGATCAGGCGCGGCCTGTGTCGCGGCCTCGATAGCGGCCCGCACTGTGTCGCGGCTGTCGCTGGATAGCGCCGCTCGTATGCCAATTTTTGCCATGTGTCAGTTTCCTTTCGTTCTAAGGTTAAAGCGCGCCAGTCAGATCATAGCCGCTCTTTTTCGATGCCATCGCCACAACGCCCGCAACAGCGTTTGCACGGTCATCATGCCCGCCGGGTGCATGGTCGATCTGGTCTTTGCCGCTGCGACTGGTGCGCCGTTCCAGCCCCGCAAACTGCCTCGCCACGATCTCGCAAGGTGGCAATTCAACACGCCCCGAATTCAGCGCCGCCAGCGTTTCAAGATAAAGCGCGCTGCGGTCCAGTTCCGACACGTCATAGGCGATGCCATGCTTGCGGAATTCATCCCCCGGCCATCGGCCCGCGTATCGGTCGCCCATCACGCGCTTGATACCGTAGCGGCTCAATACGTCCACATATTCTGCAACGATCCCGGCGGGTGATCCCTTGCGCCCCTGCACCAAATCAATAACAGCCGCGTCACCTTCCCGGTGGCCGATTGCCAATGTGAATTCATCAGCACCACCACCAGCAGGATCCACAAAGGCCAGGTATTGAACGCCCGCAACACGCGGCAATTCGCGCGGCTTCGGACGGGTGCAATCGGCTATCAATTCAGGGTCAACAAAGCTGGATATGTCGCTGCGAAACTCTGCCAGATACTCGGCCCGCGCCGCCTCTGGATCGTCGCGCATGGCGTCATCAATGACACGTTGCGGCAATGTCGGGTTCATCATCCGCGAAGGTGCACGCGCCACCAGAACGCGGCTTTCCCCGTCATCCGCATAAGCGCGCTTGAACGTATTCCACAAAACGCCCCGCTTGGCGTATGGGCTGGATAACGCAATCAGCTTGCCCCCCAAGGTCGCCAAAGCTGGCCGGATCGCCGCGATGATTTCCTTGTCAGGCGATGCCCCGTCAACTGTCCAGAAGGCGATTTCATCGCAGATACACGCGGCCAGCGTATAGCCCCGGACGCTGCGATGTGACGCCGTGGTGATCTCGATGACGCAACGGTTAGTCAGTTCGATCTGTTCCGAATTCTCGCGCTGCACCATGCGCCGCAACATCGGGTTAGAATTCACCAGCCCGGACGCATAACGCATTGCCGCGCGCGCTTGCTTTCGATCCGCCGCGATGACCATCACGGTGGCAACCTCGCCCGGTGCAAGCCTGTCGCTGTAGTCAAAGAAACAGCCCAGATACACGGCCAGAAACGCCGCTGCATGGCTCTTGCCGCCCCGCCGCCCTATGGCTAGCCAAAGTTCTGCAAAGGCCCCCTGTGGTGCGCTCTGGCGTCCTGTCAGTGCTTTGAACGTGTCCAGTTCGGTGGCGTCCAGTTCCAGCCCGGTGAAGCCCGAAAGCAAGGCCCGCCAGCTTGTGAAGGTATCGCCCCCGAAGATCGGCCCGAACAATGCCGGGTCTGTCATGGCTTGGCGTATGTCGATCATGCCGCCCCCCTGATCGCCGTTGCAAGATCGGCCAGCAGGGCAAGCGCCGCGCCTGTGGTCAGGGTCACGCGGCCTGTCTCGATCCCGCTACGCCATAGGTGCAAGGTCATCCCGCGAAGTGTCACAAGATCGCCCGGTGATCCGCCTGCAACGTCCAGCAGATCGCGCGCCAATGCCTGAGCCTGAGAAGGCGACAAGGTGCATATGGCTGGCCGGACGCTGGCAATCGTCAAGGCGAGATGATGACCAGCAGGCGCAACCGTGATCCGGGCTTGTGGTGGCGCGATGCAATCAACCATTGGCCGCGCGCCCCCGGATGTAGGATTGCAGATCGGGTGTCACGTCACGCGCTTTGCGTTCAAGCCCCAGATCGGAAAGCAAGCGCCGCATTGTGTTTGCCGCCGTGGTGTAGCTGGCAACGTCAAAATCCCCGCCTTGCGCCTGTTCGGCCTCGGCCTGTTCGCACCAGACTGCCAGCGCCGCCGCGCGCCGGATGATTGCCAACTGTGGCGCTGTCGGGCTGTCGCATAGGTGGCCCACCAGATCGGCGCATAGTTCCTTGAACCGCCGCCCCCCATGTGTGCGCATGTCCACACCTTGCAGGATCGTGCCTTGCGTCCCCATACGGGTTGCACCTTGCGGCTTTGGCTTGGATAGGTTTGGGCTTGCTTTGGGCATGTTGAACCAAATAAGGGCAGGTTTTAGGGCAGTATGGCTAAGGATAACAGGATAAGCGCCTGTATTCTTTATTTCATTTTGTTAAATCGGTTGCCACATCAGGAACCGAACCGCCGTTTCTCTCGATCTGCGCAGAAAACCACGGTCAAAGGGTCGATTTTCGCGGCTGGATATAACGCCGACAAAAACCACCATCCGAAAGCCTGAAACTGTTTAACGGGCTGGCCTGATATAATCGCCGTGCAAGCGTCATCTGGCCTGCAATCCATTGCGCGCGCTCCCTTCCAAGGGGGTGCGCAGCGCATAGGGGTATGGGGATAATAGAGCACAGGGGTTGGAAGGGGGTATGGCAGGGGGTTGGAAGGGACTTTGGAACCCACTTTCGAAAGGGGTTGGAAGGGACTTTGGAAGGTCATTTCAGCACCAGAAATTGACGTTGCTTTGACGGTGAACCTTGCTTTTCAATGCCTATTTTCCCATCGGATAGCAGCTTATCCATAGCGCCGCGCAATGCCTGTTTTGTGCATTTCTCTGCATCGGGGTGTTTTGCAAAGACTGTGGGCGCATAGGTTGCCCCGCCTGCATGGTTTACGGTGCGGCCTTCATCGGTGAACGTGCGCATCAGCTTGAGAAAGACGCGCTCGGCTTTGGCGGTTGCGGCCATCCTGTCCAGCCCTGTGACTGGTGCATCTGCCACGAAAACACCTTCCCGCCACTTGAGGGATATTTCGCCCCCTGTGCGGCCATAGTTTGCTTTCATGGTGCGCAGAATGCGTGCATCCGGGTCGGCTTCATATCCTTCATCTTTGACGCGCTCCAAATACAGGCGGCTTCGCACTGAATTGTTCCAGCCCGTTGAACCGCTTGTTCCGCTGCCACTATTCAGACCGGACAAAGACGGGTGCGCCAGCATCACGACTGCGCATTCATGCTTGATCGCCAAGCCCCGCAACATGCCGATGAATTGCCGCGCCTGCGTTCTGTCATTTTCATTGCCGGGGAAAAGATCGGCCAGGGTATCCAGCACCACCAGCGCGGGCGCATCCTCGCGTAGCTTGGCGTCAAGTTCACGGTATAGCGCCGATGCCTGCAATGCGCCTGCGCGCCCGTTCTGCGTAGCTAGTAGCGCGTCCTCGCCCGCAAGGCTGCGAAGGGTCAGGCGGTCAAGGTCGGCGGGTGTAGCGCCCTCTGCGCGGCATATATCGGCAATGCGCCTATGCAGTTCGTCGCGGTCATCCTCGGCGCTGATATACATCGCCCTGCCCGATGCCGTGGGCAATCCAAGCCATGCGCGCGCCAATGCTGTGGAAGCGGCAAGCTGCAAGGCCAGCAGGCTTTTGCCTGTGCCACCATCCCCGCCCAAAAGTGTGACGGTGCCAGAAGGAATAAGGCCATCAACAAGCCATTGCCGCGCGGGTATCGGCTGGCCTTCAAGATCGGACGCGGCAAAGAAAACCGATGACCTTTGCGGTGCGCTGAATTCCTCTTGATATGCGTCATCGGGTGTCAAGGGTGGCAGGCTGTCAAAAGGGTCATGTGCATTCATGCCGATGTCTCCTCAATAAATCGCATCAGAAGATCGCGCTCGGCCTCCTCAACTGTTTTCAGGTGTTGCAACTGCCCATCTGGCAAGTGACGCTCGATTGCATCGCGCACCATGCTGCGCAGCGTATCCGGCGGGATAGCGTCCAATTCAGCAGCGAAGGGATAAGGCCAGGCCCTATCGGCTGTGGTGTTGCGCTTGGGCGGTCGCGTAGGTAGCGCCAAGTCGTCAACCTGCTTTGCGGTCAGGCCCAGAACATTGAATTCGACTTGAACGCGCAATTCACGGCCAAATCTGTGCACCTTTTCGCGCAAGGATTCGGTGGCGTCCCTGCCGCTACGGTCAAAGTCGTAAAGGGAATGCACCACCAGCTTGCGGCCAGTGCCTTGAAGATCGGCAACAGCACCATAAGCGAAGGTCTCGGATGTGTAGCCCCCTGTCGGCATTAGCGGCACATCATATTCAGAAGTGACGGGATAGATCACGCCAGCCAATGCGCTTTTTTCAACCCATACCTGCACCTCAAGGCCGGTATCCGCCCAAAGGGCTTTGCGGTATAGCAGCGCGGTATCCTGTAGCGCCGCCTGCCATCCGTCATAGGTCTGAGGCTTGCGCATGTATCTGGTGGCGTCTGCAATGCAGCGATATGGCAAGCGGCCCTCGCGCCTCAAGGCCAGCACCTGCGCTTGAACCTTGTTATATCCGCTTTCTGATTTCTCGATTAGGTCTCGGACGGTTGCGGCATAGAAAAGCTGCCGGACAGTGACAGGGCTTTGATCCCGCGCATACTCGATCAGGAATTGCGCGCGCGTCTCCATTTCGGCTTTTGTGGCGCGGTTTCGTTTTATAGGGCTGGCCTGATAAACCATTATTCGCCCCCCTTGCAAAACTGCCCCTGCGCATCTACGCGGCTCAAGAAAGCCTGTCGATCTGCGATAGGGAATGACTGCCACAAGGCAACAAACAGGCGCTTGCGTGCCTTTATCCCAAGTGCGCGATTGCCCAAGCGCTTCAAGGCGCTGGAGAAATAGCATTCAAGTTCCGCCGGGTGCGCGCAATCTGACCACCATTCCGCGTCATCGCGGATATTGCAGAAAGGATCACGCATCGGCGGATAGCCTGCCGCCATCTCGTCAAGCGCAACCGTTATGATCTGCTTTGCATCATCGGGGTGACATTCTGAAATTGCGTAGCATAGCGCCTGCGCCCATTCGGCCCGCATTCGCATTTCATGCGTTTTGAAGTTTGTTTGGTGCTGCATCTGATAGCCTCGGAATTTGCCCAAGGCGCTGCAACGTGCTATCTTTGCGTCATCAAGTTGCCCGCTCGATGAATACAAAAGCCCGTCCGCGCTGCCTGCGGGCGGGTTTCTTTATGCTGCGGTTTTCTCGGCCTGCGCGGCTTCCCACGCTTCCAGATCGGACAAGCGCCAATAATTCAGGCGGTTAATCTGGATAGGTTGCGGAAAAGCAAGGGCCGGATCGCGCACCCATCGCCAGATCGTGACGTGTGATTTCTGGTAACGGGCTTGAACCTGTGGCCCTGTCAGGAATGTTTGCGCAGAATGTGTGATCTCATATGCCGCGCGGGATAGTTCGGGTTGTGTCTGCATTGCTATCGGCCTTTCATGAAACAAGGTGATAGCAACCCATTAAGAGCATCTTGCGCGCCTTTGCAAAATGACAGAAAGGCAGAAACGAAAATGTATTTTGCCGCTATTTTTGTCGCTTTATCCCGTTAATGGCCCGCGAAATTGTCCGCGCACTAACCTTCATGCCAAGCGCACTAGGGACGGCTTTAAGTGGTATCCCTGCGGCTTCGTGACCATCGGGGAAGCGTGCATAGTATGCTGCCTGTGTGGCCTCAATCTTGCCCGGTCTGCCCCGCCCCGCCGCTGCCCCCAGTTCCTCAGTCGCAGTCCTTATTGCACGATCTTTTACCGTCTGTGGAATGAAAACCACGGCCCGCTCATACTTGGCATATTCCCGCAATGCCCAAGGCGCGGTCATCAAAATACTATATCTGGCCAAGTGGTGTGCAGGTGCTTGGCGCAGATCACTTGCAGGTAAGTCAACACGCTGCCCGCCTGAAATTAAAACAGCCGCTTTTCCCGTGGCCTGCAACTCATCACATATAACGGCTAGAACGTGGTTTTCGCGCTTGGCACACTCCGCCATCCAATCGAGTGGCGGCTGGTCATCATACTGCGGTAATTGTGGCAATGGCCGCTTTTCAAATATCACCTTAAACACTGTCGCAATTTCTACAAGTTCACTCATGCCCGCGCCCCCATCTGCACCACCTTGGCAGGCTCTTTCCCTTGCAGAAAATCGCCCCATGCGGCCATCATGTGACGCCGCTTTTCTACCTGATCCGCGCGATTGTATGCCTGCGCAACCTTGCTGCCAACTTTGTGGAACAAGGCAACCTCGGCCATATCCCCGTCAAAGCTGGTGCGCTCTGCTACCCATGTTCGGAATGATGATCTAAGCCCATGCGGAACAGCCTGTTCCCCTGTCTTGGCGTCAACATATCCTTTCCCGCCTGCTTTCAGATCGGCTTGATGGATCATGCGCATGACCTTGCCCATAGTCGCATCGGAAAGCGCCCCGCCGCGTGCGGCCCAGAAAACAAGGTTCGATCCGTCCAGCCTTGGCAGGCTTTCCAGCAGGGCAATCATGGGTTCTGTCAGGGGAATGCGTTTTGCGCTCTCATTGGCAGGTATCTTGCTCGATTGCCGCCCCGGCTGGATCGTCCAGACCTTCGCGGCTAGGTCGATTTCATCCCATGATGCAAAGCGGATCGCGCCGGATCGTGTCGCGGTCAGGGCTTGGAAGGCCAGCGCCTTGGCCCCCATGCCATCGCGCCCCTGTAGCGCCTGCCACCAGCGCGCCACGTCATCAAGCTGCAACGCTGGATAATTCTCAGCGCCGCTAACCTTCCCCGGCGCTGGCAACACCATGTCAAGATTGCCACGCCAGCGCGCGGGATTGTCGCCTGTGCGGTAGCCCTGCACTGTGGCATAGGCCAGCACCTTTTCCAGCCTCTCGCGCACCTTTACCGCCGTGACGGTCTTTTCATCCCATAGCGGTTTCAGCACGCGCAACACGTCTTGCAAGTCTATGTCCTGCACTGCCATGCGGCCCAGATCGGGCAAGGCGTAAATCTCAACTGTGCGCTGCCATTGTTCCCGGTAACGATCTGTCGAAAATTCCTTGATCTTTTCCGCTGCGAATTTTTCCCAAGCCTCGGCAAAGGTCATGCCCCTGCGCGCCGCCGCGATTAGCGCCGCCTGTGTGGCCTTCCTCTCGGCTATAGGGTCAATCCCCGCTTCCAGCTTGGCCTTGGCCTCTCTGGCCTTGTCACGCGCAGCACCGGGCAGAATGTCGGGATATGGCCCCAGGCCGATTTCGCGCTTCTTGCGCCCCCGCTGGATCGTGCCATCTGCCAGCTTGGTTTCGGCCCATTCCCCGTAACGGGTGCGCAACACCCATGACTTGTAATTGTTCGGGGTGATCTGGACATAAAGCCCGGACACGCCACCCACGGCAACCTTGACGGGTTTTTCCCCGCCGGGGTGCTTCAGGTTCTTTATCTGTGCTGGTGTCAGTTCCTTGGCGCGCGGTGGCATGTCCAGACCCTTACCTTGTATCTGCCCTTAGTCATGTTCTGTAAGGTAAGGCAATGAAAGGCCATGAACAAGGGTAAACCGCAAGATACCGTTATTTATAGGGTTTTCTGCAACATGCTGAAATGCCCTGAAAACCCGGTTCGGCTCCCGCTGCCCGCTCCAGCCTTCTGAACAGCGAAAGACTTGCGCCTGACGCGATTTGCGCCTTTTCTGGTGGGATCACAGCCAAGGACCGCGTCATGAATGAGTTCCCCATGCCCTTTGCCGGGCAGGTGTCGGAGTATCTGAACACCCGCGCCCCCGCAGACATCCGCGAAACGGTTGAGCGCGCGCGCAAGCGCGACACGCTGGCGGGCAGCTACCCCTATCCGCGCTGGATGCCGAAATCCGACTATCTGGACGAACTCAAGCCGCTGCAATTCGAACTGGTCAAGCTGCAACACTGGATCGAAGGCACCGGGCAGCGGGTGATCGTCATCTTCGAAGGGCGCGACACTGCGGGCAAATCCGGCGCGATCAATCGCATCACCGAGGTGACAAATCAACGCGTTGTGCGCATCGAAGCCTTGCCGCGCCCGACCGACCGGCAGACGCGCGAATGGTTCTTTCAGCGCTATGTCGAGCGCCTGCCCGCCGGGAGCGAAATGGTGCTGTTCGACCGTAGCTGGTATAACCGCGCGGTGATCGAGCATGTGTTCGGCTTCTGCACGCCCGATGAGCGCGAACGCTTCTTTGTCCAACTGCCCGAATTCGAGCGCATGCTTGCGGGTGACGGGGTGCATCTGATCAAGCTGTGGCTGAATGTCGGGCGGGCCGAACAGATGCGCCGCCTGCTGGCGCGCGAACAAAACCCGATGCGGCACTGGAAGCTGTCGCGCATCGATGTCGAGGGGCTGGGCAAATGGGACAGCTACACCCGCGCCATCGCCGAGACCTTTCAGCGCAGCCATACCAGCTTTGCGCCCTGGACGGTGATCCGCGCCGAGGACAAGTATCGCGCAAGGCTGGCGGTGCTGCGCCATATCCTGACCCGCCTGCCCTATGCGCACAAGGACAATGACAGCCTTATCCCGCCCGATCCGCAGATCTGCGGCAGCCCCGAGATCTGGGATATGGAGCTGTGGCAGGACGGCACCTGATCGCCGCGCGCTGCAGGCGGCGGGCGGCCTATTGCCCCAGCGTGTCGGGATGGGCCGCGCGCACCGCATCCAGCAACAGCGCCTCTGCCTCGATCGCGCGCAGGCGGGGGAAGGGGGTCAGATCGACCTGCCAGCGATGGGCATTGTAAAGCTGTGGCAGCAGGCAGATATCGGCCAGCCCGATATGGCCGCCATGACAGAAGCGCCCGGTTTCGGGTGCATCCAGCAGCGCCTCGATCGCTGCCAGCCCCGGCGCGATATGGCGCTGCATCCAGCCCTTCATGGTGATCGCGCCGCCTGTGGCCTCGACCACGCTGCGCGCCACGCGCAGATTGCAAACAGGCTGGATTTCCATCGCCACGGCCATTGCAATGGCGCGCACCCGTGCCCGCGCCGCCGCATCCGGCGGCAGCCAGCCCGCATTGCGGGTTTCGTTCAGATATTCCAGAATCGCCAGCGATTGCGTCAGCCGCAGCCCGTCGATTTCCAGTGTCGGAACAACGCCTTGCGGGTTGCGCGCCAGATTGTCGGCACCCGCCTGATCGCCTGCCAGCAGATCGACCCTGACACGGGTATAGGACAGCCCCAGCAGGTTCAGCCCGATCCTGACCCGATAGGCCGAGGATGACCGCCAGTAATCATATAGCGTGATCATGCTGTCCCTTCCCGACTGCGTATTGGAGCAGAAGATAACCTTGACTTTGTTGCAATTGCAACCAATAACAGGCGCGGAAGCTGCGAAAGGAAGAATGTGCCATGACCCGCCAAGACTTGCCGCAAGGAATGATCCGCGCGCCATCGCTCGCAGGCCCGCATGAAGGTTACATGCCCGGTTTCGGCAATGATTTCGAAACCGAAGCCCTGCCCGGCGCGCTGCCCCAGGGCATGAACAGCCCGCAGAAATGCAATTACGGGCTTTATGGCGAACAGCTTTCGGGCACCGCCTTTACCGCGCCCAGCCATCAGAATGAGCGCACATGGTGTTACCGCATTCGGCCCTCGGTCAAGCATTCGGGGCGCTATGCGAAGATCGACCTGCCCTATTGGAAATCCGCGCCCTGCATCGACCCCGATGTGATCAGCCTGGGCCAGTATCGCTGGGATCCGGTGCCGCATGGCGCGCAAAAGCTGACTTGGCTGACCGGCATGCGCACCATGACCACCGCAGGTGATGTCAATACGCAGGTGGGCATGGCCAGCCATATCTATCTGGTCACCGAATCGATGCGCGACGCCTATTTCTATTCCGCCGACAGCGAAATGCTGGTGGTGCCGCAGGAAGGGCGGCTGCGCTTTTGCACCGAACTGGGCGTGATCGATCTCGAACCCAAGGAAATCGCCATCATCCCGCGCGGGCTGGTTTACCGCGTCGAGGTGCTGGAAGGCCCGTGCCGCGGCTTTGTGTGCGAAAATTACGGCCAGAAATTCGAACTTCCCGGCCGCGGGCCGATTGGCGCCAACTGCATGGCCAACCGGCGCGATTTCAAGACCCCGGTGGCGGCGTATGAGGATCGCGAGACGCCGTCTTCCCTGACGATCAAATGGTGCGGCCAGTTCCATCAATGCGAGATCGGCCATTCGCCGCTGGATGTGGTGGCGTGGCACGGCAATTACGCGCCAGTGAAATACGATCTGCGCGCTTATTGCCCGGTGGGTGCGATCCTGTTCGATCACCCCGACCCGTCGATCTTTACCGTGCTGACCGCGCCTTCGGGCGTGCCGGGGACAGCCAATATCGATTTCGTGCTGTTCCGCGAACGCTGGATGGTGGCCGAAGACACTTTCCGCCCGCCCTGGTATCACAAGAACATCATGTCCGAGCTGATGGGCAATATCTATGGCCAGTATGATGCCAAGCCCAAGGGCTTTGTTCCCGGCGGAATGAGCCTGCACAACATGATGCTGCCGCATGGGCCGGACCGCAACGCCTTTGAAGGCGCGTCCAATGCCGATCTGAAGGCTGAAAAGCTGGACAACACCATGTCCTTCATGTTCGAAACCCGCTTTCCGCAGCATCTGACCGGTTTTGCGGCCACCGAAGCGCCGTTGCAGGATGATTATGTCGATTGCTGGGACGGGATAGAAAAGAAATTCGATGGCACGCCGGGTCTGAAATAAGCCCCAGCCCCGCCGCACCAACACAAGCAGGAGAGCCCCTTGCCCCTATTGAAAAGCTGGATCGACAGCGCCAACAGCCCAGAGACCGATTTCCCGCTCAACAACCTGCCTCTGGGCGTGTTCACGCTGGGTGGCGCGCCGCGCTGCGGGGTGGCGATTGGCGAGCACATCCTGGATGCCACCGGGCTGGAGGAAGCAGGGCTGTTGCAGCTTGCCGATACCCCGGTGCTGGACATCCCCTTCTGGAACGAGGTGATGGAGCTGGGGCCAGAGGCCTGGGACGGCTTGCGCGCGCGGCTGACCGAATTGCTGCGCGAGGGTTCCCCCGAGCAGGACAAGGTCGCCCCCTTCCTGCATCCGATGGCAGGGGCAGAGATGCATATGCCCCTTGCCGTGGCCGAATTCACTGATTTCTATGCCGGGCGTCACCATGCCACCAATGTCGGCACCATGTTTCGCGGTGCCGAAAACGCGCTGCCGCCCAACTGGTTGCATATCCCCATCGGGTATAATGGCCGCGCCTCTTCCGTTGTCGTATCCGGCAGTGATATCCGCCGCCCCTGGGGGCAGGTGAAAGCCCCGGACGAGGATGCACCGCGCTTTGCGCCCTCGGCCCGGTTTGATCTGGAACTGGAAATGGGCGCGATTGTCGGGCAGCCCTCGGACGGGCCGGTCAGCGTGGATGAAGCCGATCAGATGATCTTTGGCTATGTGCTGCTTAATGACTGGTCGGCGCGCGATATCCAGGCATGGGAGTATCAGCCGCTGGGACCGTTTCAGGCCAAGGCCACCGCGACCACGATCAGCCCCTGGATTGTGATGCGCGCAGCGCTTGAGCCGTTCCGCGTGCCCACACCTGCGCGCGAAAAGCCGCTTCTGCCGCATCTGCGCGACACCGGGCCAATGCTTTATGATATCGCGCTTCAGGTCGATCTGACGCCAGAGGGTGGCCAGCCCGTCACCATTGCGCGCACCAATTACCGCGAGATGTATTATTCCAGCGCGCAGCAACTGGCGCATCATTCGACCAGCGGCTGCCCGATGAATGTGGGCGATCTTCTGGGGTCGGGCACCATTTCCGGCCCCACAAGGGACAGCCGCGGCAGCTTGCTGGAGCTTAGCTGGGGGGCCAGGGAACCGATTGCGCTGGGTGATCAGGCGCGCAGCTTCCTTGAAGATGGCGACACTGTCACGCTGCGCGGGGCGGCGCTGGGCGATGGCTACCGCGTGGGTTTCGGCGCCTGCACCGGCACGCTGCTGCCCGCGCTGGAAGACCCTTACGCGCGCTGATTTCATCTTGCCCCAAATACTCCCGCCGGAGGCACCCACGACCGGCCCCGCGGCGCAACACCGGAAGGAAAGACACATGGCCAAGGCATTCGCATCGCAAGGCGATCTGAGCGAGAAACAGACCAGCTTCACCGAAATCGGGCGCGGGCTTTATGCCTTCACTGCCGAAGGCGACCCCAATTCCGGGGTCATCATCGGCGACGACTCTGTCATGGTGATAGAGGCCCAGGCCACCCCGCGCCTGGCGCAGAAGGTGATCGACTGCATCCGCACTGTCACCGACAAGCCGATCAGCCATCTGGTGCTGACGCATTACCATGCGGTGCGGGTGCTGGGGGCGTCTGCCTATCATGCCCCGCAGATCCTGATGTCCGACACGGCCCGCGCGATGGTGGTCGAACGCGGGCAGGAAGATTGGGACAGCGAGTTTCAGCGCTTCCCGCGCCTGTTTCAGGGGCATGAGGACATCCCCGGCCTGACCTGGCCCACCACCACCTTCCGGGGCCGCATGTCGGTCTATCTGGGCAATCGCCGGGTTGATCTGATGCATCTGGGCCGCGCGCATACGGCGGGCGATATCGTCATTCATGTGCCCGATGAAAATGTCATGTTCACCGGCGATATCGTCGAATACCATTCGGCCTGCTATTGCGGCGACGGGCATTTCGCCGATTGGGGCCGCACGCTGGATGCGATCAGGGGCTTTGGCGTCGATGCCATCGCGCCGGGGCGTGGCGATGCGCTGATGGGGCGCGAGATGGTCGACAAGGCGATTGAAAACACCCGCGATTTCGTGGCCTCGACCTATGCGCCGGTGGCGAAGGTTGCGGCGCGCGGCGGCAGCCTGAAGGAAGCCTGGGACGCGGTGCGCACCGAGTGTGACCCGAAATTCGCCGATTACGCCATCTATGAACACTGCCTGCCCTTCAATGTTGCCCGCGCCTATGACGAGGCGCGCGGCATCGACACGCCGCGCATCTGGACCGCCGCGCGCGATCTGGAGATGTGGCAGGCGCTTCAGGGGTGAATGCCCGCGCTTTGACCTGAATCATTGCCGTGCCTGCCCGGTCCGGGTTGATTGGGCGGCAAACGACATGCCGGGGGGAAGACTGCCGATGACCAAGATATTCGAAGTTCCGCTATATCCGTATCAGCGCCACAAGGATCAGGACGCCACCACCCCGGTGCGCCGCAAGGTGGTGATCATCGGGGCGGGACCAGTGGGCATGGCGGCGGCGATTGATCTGGCGCAGCGCGACATTCCGGTGGTGATCCTTGATGACAATGACCGCGTCAGTTTTGGATCGCGCGCGATCTGCTTTTCCAAGCGCACGCTGGAAATCCTTGACCGGCTGGGTTGCGGCGATGCCAATGTCGAGAAGGGCGTGACATGGAACAAGGGGCGGGTGTTCTTTGACACCCGCGATATCTATCAATTCGACCTGCTGCCCGAAGACGGGCACAAGCGCCCCGCCTTCATCAATCTGCAACAGTATTTTTTCGAACAGTTTCTGTTCGAGCGCATTCAGGAACTGGCCGCAGCGGGCAAAGAGATCGAAATTCGTGGGCGCAACCGTGTCGAGGCCATCGGCGCCCATCCCGATCATGTCCGCCTGGAGGTTGAGACCCCCGAGGGATCGTATGAGTTGCATGCCGAGTGGCTGATTGCCTGTGACGGCGCAAATTCACCCACGCGGCGGATGCTGGGGCTGGATTTTGTGGGTCGCGTATTCGAAGACAACTTCCTGATTGCCGATGTGATCATGAAGGCCGATTTTCCCACCGAACGCTGGTTCTGGTTCGACCCGCCCTTCAATCGCGGCCAGTCGGCGCTGTTGCACAAGCAGCCCGATGATGTCTGGCGCATCGATCTGCAACTGGGCTGGGATATCGACCGCGAGGCCGAAAAGCGCCCCGAAAACGTCATCCCCCGGCTGAAGGCGATGCTGGGCGAGGATGTCGAGTTTGATCTGGAATGGGTGTCGATCTACACCTTCCAGTGCCGCCGGATGGAACGCTTCCGTCATGGAAGGGTGCTGTTTGCAGGCGATGCCGCGCATCAGGTCAGCCCGTTCGGCGCGCGCGGCGCGAATTCGGGCCTTCAGGACACTGACAATCTGTGCTGGAAACTGGCGCTGGTGATCACGGGCGATGCGCCTGAAACCCTGTTGGAAAGCTATGACTGGGAACGTGTCTATGGCGCGGATGAGAATATCATGAACTCCACCCGCTCGACCGATTTCATCACCCCCAAATCCGAAATCAGCCGGGTGTTCCGCGATGCGGTGCTGGATCTGACGGAAAATCATGACTTTGCCCGCCCGCTGGTCAATTCAGGGCGGCTTTCCGTGCCCTGCACCTATGATGACGGGCCGCTGAACGGGCCTGATTGCGACGCGCTGCCCGCGCGCACCCGCCCCGGTTCGGTGGCCTGCGATGCGCCCGCGAATGGCGGTTGGCTGCTTGATCAGCTTGGGGCGGGTTTTACCCTGCTGTCGCTGGGGGTGGAGAGCCCCGAAAGCGTCAGCGCGGGGCCGGTCAGCGCGACCCGGCTGGCGCTTGATGCAGGTGAAAATGACACTCTCGCCGCGCGCTATCTGGGCGGTCAGAAGGCCGCGCTTTATCTGATCCGCCCTGATCAGCATGTCGCTGCGCGCTGGAAAAGCTTTGATGAAACCGCCGTGCAGTCAGCCCTGGCGCTGGCCAGTGGCCAGTCCTGAGCAAGAGGTGACGCCATGCCCCGCCCCAGTCTGAACCTGTCCGCGAACCTGCCCGACCCTGATGGCTTCTATGCCGATCTGCTGGCCGCCCATGACGGGTTGAGCAAAGCCGAAAGCGATGCGCTGAATGCACGGCTGCTGCTGATCCTGGCCAATCATATCGGCGAGCGCGGATTGCTGCGCGAAGCGATCCAGCTTGCTGCCAGCACCTATCGTCAGAACAACACTTAGCCCTTTTGGCCATGTGGTGCGGCAACATGCAATCGTTACCGGAAACCGCCCCCAAATCGCCTTATTTCTGTCGTCAAACCGGACAATAAGCGATTAAATTGGCGAAATCGGAAACAATGCCGGTTTCGTGACCGTTTCGGTAATGGGTGCATGGATGGTTGACACAAGGCGGCTGGAACAGCTTTTGCAGCAGAAGGGGCAGCCCTCGGCGCGTTCCGGTTCCGGGTCGCTGCCTGCGCTGGTGCCGTCCGGCGGGCGGCGGCTGGCGCTCAGCGGCGGGCCATCGCTGCGTTCGGGCAGCGCGTCGCGGGCCGTTGCCCGGCGCAACGACCCCGCCATCGATGCCGCCTGGGCCAATCTGGACCCGATCAGCGCGGATCCCGCGCCCTGGGCGCGGCAGCGCGACTTCAACGCGCTGGGCCGCGCGCCCGATCTGGCCAAGCGCTTCGATGTGCTGCGCGCGCAGCTGGAGGCGACCTTTCAGAAACGCAATTTGCGCAGCCTTGGTATTACCGCCCCGGCACGCGGCGCGGGGGCGAGTTTTTCGTCAGCCGGACTGCTGGCCAGTTTCGGGCGGCGGCAGGAATTGCGCGTGGTCGGGCTGGACATGCACTTGGCCGCGCCTGCCCTGCACGGGTTTTTCGAGGCTGCGCCAGCGGGGCCCATCATGCCAATGATCGAAGGCGATATGCCGGTTGAATCGCATTTGCAGCTGGCTGGCCCGAATCTGGCGCTGGGGCTGAATGCCCAGGCGGATGACAATTCGGTCTCTGCCGCGGTTTTCGAAGAGATGATCGCCGATATCACCGATTTTCTGGCCCCCGATATCGTGATATGTGACATGCCACCCCTGCTGGATGCCGGTGATGCGGCGCTGAACCTGTTGCCCGCGCTGGATGCGGTGCTGCTGGTGGTCGATGCGCGCAAGACCCGTGCCGAAGATATCGCCGCCTGCGAACGCAACCTTGCCGATCAGACAGAGTTTCTGGGCGTGGTCATGAACCACAGCAGTTCTGCGACAGGGGGGCGCTAGCATGGGGCCGATCCAGACAGTGGCCGAACTGATCGCGATGTTGCGACGGCGCAAGGATCTGGTTGCGGCGGTGTTCGGGCTGGGCGTTCTGGCAAGTCTGGGGTTGGCGGTGCTGCAAACCCCGGCCTATCAGTCGCATGCCGTGCTGTCGGCTCGGCTGAACACCGTGGCCGAGGATTTCGCAACCGGCGCGGGGGCGCAGGTTTCGCCGGTCCGCTTGCTGCAACTGGTTGAGCAGCGCCTGACCACGCGCGAAAACATGCTGGCGCTGGCACAGAAATATGATCTGTTCCCGAAAGAAACCCCGCAGATGCGGGTTGATCTGACACGCCGGTCGATCAATCTGTTCAGCCAGGAGGCGGTGACCGTCGGTCATGTGCGCGACGGGATGCTGGCCTCGATCGTGGTGCAGGCGCGCGCCGACAGCAATGAAAAGGCTGCGGCCATCGCCAATGATCTGGCAGAGATGATCCTTGTTGAAACCGGCGCCGGGCGCGAGGCGCGCGTGCGTGAAACCCTGAATGTGCTGCAGGAGCGGCTGGCGCAGGTCGAGGCCGATATCGCCAATGTTCAGCAAGAGGCGCGCAGTTTTGACGCCGAGCACCCAGAGGCACTTCCCTTCAATGTCGAAATGCGCCGAAGCGAGTTGACCCAGTTGACCGCGGCGATTCAAGCCGCCGAAGGCGATGTCGCGACGCTGAGCGCCGAGCTGGAAACCCTGCTGCGTCAGGGCAGCACGCAGCGCCGCCTGACCCAGCTTCGCGAAGAGCTGGGTGCGCGCGAGGCAGAGTTGCAGCGCCTGCGCGCGCGCCGCACCGAGCTGGAGCCGTTCTTCATGCGGCTGGCGGGTATCGAGCGCGAGCGGGCCTTGTTTACCCAGCGCGAGGAAAGGCTGCGCGAGACCCAGAGCGAATTGAGGGAGCAGATCAACCGCGCGCGCGACACCTTGCGGCTGGAAACAGGTCAGCAGATCGCTGCCTTTGAACTGGTCGAACCGGCAGCGCCAGAGGATTACCCGGTTTCGCGCAGTCGCAGGGCCACGGCGATGATGGGCATTGTCGCTTCTGGCCTGCTGGCGCTGGTTGCGGGTTTCGCCTATGAGCTTTTGCGTCCGGCGCTGCGCTCTGCCGGGCAGATCGAACGCGAGACAGGGTTGCGCCCGGTGATGGAACTGCCCGCGCTGGTACTGCCGTCTGAACGGCGCAAGGTCATGGTGGCGCGGCTGGCCGGGCTTGGGTTGTTCGTGCTGGGGGTTCTGGCGATCGCGATCACCTGGACCGGATCCTAGCCAAGGAAGGGGACGCGCCATGCCCAACCCCATAGCCTATATCGCGCTGCTGATCTGGCCGTTGGCGATCTGGGTGATGTTTCGCAAGATGCCGGTCGAGCGCGCCTTCATCTGGGCGATTCTGGGCGGCTATATGGTGTTGCCGGAACTGACAGAGTTCAACCTGCCGATGATCCCGCCGCTGGACAAGGCCTCGATCCCCAATCTGACCGCCGCCTTCATCTGCATCGCGGTGCTGAAGCTGCGCCCCGCGCTGCTGCCTGTCGGGCTTGTGGGCAAGGCGCTGGTGCTGATGCTGATCGCCGCGCCGGTGATTTCGGTGTTCCACAATCTGGAACCGATCACCTTCGCGATCCAGACCAGTGGTCAGCTGAGCGTGCAGCAATTCCCGCTATCCAGCATCGATCATGGCGCAGCAGTGCCCGATTCCGTGCCGGGAATGCGGCTTTATGATGCGTTTTCTGCGCTGGCGCAGCAATTGATCCTGATCCTGCCCTTCTTTCTGGCGCGCCATATTCTGGCGACCGAGGCCGCGCTGAGCGAATTGCTGCGCGCGCTGGTCATTGCCGGGCTGATCTATTCCGTGCCAATCCTGATCGAGGTGCGCTTCAGCCCGCAATTGCACACCTGGATCTATGGCTTCTTCCAGCATGATTTCATCCAGATGATCCGGCAGGGCGGGTTCCGGCCCATCGTGTTCATGCCGCATGGGTTGTGGCTGGCGCTGTTCGTGGTCATGACCGCCACTGCGGCGTTGCATTTCGTCTTGCAGGCCGCGCCTGATAAGCGCCCGCGCGCGCTGCTGATCGCGTTCTGGCTGTTTGGCATGGTGCTGCTGACCCGCAGCGTGGGGCCGCTTGTGCTGATGGCGGTGGCTGGTGCAAGCGTGTTGCTGTTCGCGCCGCGGATGCAGTTTCGCCTTGCCGCCGCGATGGCCGGGGTGGCGATAAGCTATCCGCTGCTGCGCGGCGGCGGGCTGATCCCGACCGAGCAGCTTGTCAGCTTTGTGCGCGCGCGCAGCCCGGAGCGCGCGCAGTCGCTGGAATTCCGGTTCGACAATGAAGACATGCTGCTGGAACGCGCCAGTGAAAAGCCGTTTTTCGGTTGGGGCGGATGGGGGCGCAACCAGATTTTTGACCCCGTTACCGGCGAGGTGCTGTCGGTCAGCGACGGGATGTGGATCATCACCATCGGGCAATGGGGCTGGCTGGGCTATCTGGCCCTGTTCGGTCTGCTGTGCCTGCCGCTTCTGGCGCTGTGGTGGCGCTATCGGCTGGTGGCGAACCGCGATATCCCGCCCGCTGCCGGGGTGCTGGCGCTGATCCTTGGCGTCAGCCTGATCGATCTGCTGCCCAATGCCACGATGGTGCCGCTGACCTGGCTGATTGCCGGGGCGCTGCTGGGGCATGCCGAATTGCAGCACCGGCGCGCGCAACAGGCGCGGTTGCAGCGCTGGCGGGATCAGCCCAGCCGCGCCGGGCTGATGACCGGCGCGCGCAGCGCCGCCCCCGGTTTCAAGCATAGTTTCCTGTAGATGTGGTATGTTCCCAGATGACCGATTTGCCCGACCAGTATACCGACACCGACATTGCCATTATCGGCATGGCCGCGCATCTGCCGGGGGCGGGGTCTGTCACTGAATTCTGGGACAATCTGCGCGCCGGGCGCAGCGCCATCCGCCGCCTGTCAGAGGCAGAGTTGCTGGAAGCTGGCGAGCCTGCCGCCAATCTGCGCAAGCCCAATTACGTGCCATATGCCGCCACGCTGGACGGCTTTGCCGAGTTTGATCCCGATTTCTTCGGCTTCTCGCCCAAGGAGGCCGCGATACTGGACCCCCAGCACCGCCAGTTTCTGGAAGTGGCCTGGGAAGCGTTCGAGGATGCTGGCCACCCGCCCGCGCGGTTCCCCGGCCCGGTGGGCGTGTTCGCGGGCTGTGGCATGGGCAGCTATTTCCATGTCAATCTGTGCTCGCACCCTGATCTGGTCGAGGATGTGGGCCTGTTCCTGCTGCGCCATACCGGCAATGACAAGGATTTCCTGTCCACACGCGTCAGCCATATCTTCGATCTGCACGGGCCATCGGTCAATGTGCAGACCGCGTGCTCGACTTCGCTGGTGGCGGTGCATTACGCGGTGCAGTCGCTTCTGACCGGTGAATGCGACATGGCGCTGGCGGGGGGCGTGACGATAGAATTGCCGCAGGGGCGCGGCTATCTGTTCAAGGAAAACGAGATCCTTTCCCCTGACGGGGCATGCCACGCCTTTGACCATCGCGCGCAGGGCACGGTGTTCGGTTCGGGTGCTGGCGTTGTGGTGCTGCGGCGGCTGGCCGATGCGCTGGCCGATGGCGACAACATCCTCGCCGTGATCAAGGGCAGCGCGATCAATAATGACGGCGCCGCCAAGGCGGGCTATCTGGCCCCGTCGGTCGAAGGGCAGGCGCAGGCGGTGGCAGAGGCGCATCTGGTCGCGGGTGTTGCGGCAGAAAGCATTTCTTACGTCGAATGCCACGGCACCGGCACTTATCTGGGTGATCCGATCGAGATTGCGGCGCTGACGCAGGGTTTCAACACCGGCCAGCGCGGGTTTTGCCGCATCGGCTCGGTCAAGACCAATATCGGCCATCTGGACACCGCCGCGGGCGTGGCCGGGCTGATCAAGGTGGCGCAGGCGCTGCATCACCGCGAATTGCCGCCCAGCCTTGGCTTCGAAGCCCCGAACCCCGCGATTGATTTCGACGCCAGCCCCTTTGTCGTCAATGACCGCCTGAGCGACTGGGTGGCCGATGGCCCGCTGCGCGCAGGTGTGAATTCGCTGGGGGTGGGCGGGACCAATGCGCATCTGGTGATGCAGGAAGCGCCCGCGCGCGCGCCGTCGGCTGAAAGCGACTGGCCGTTTCAGCTGCTGACACTCTCGGCCAAATCGAAAGCAGCGCTGGGGGATGCCAGCACGCGGCTGGCTGCACATCTGCGCGACAACCCGGACCAGCCGCTGGCCGATATCGCATATACGCTGAAGCAAGGGCGCAGCGAATTTGCCCAGCGCCGCGTGGTGGTGGCCGAAAGCCATGCGCAGGCGGCAGAATTGCTGGACGCCGATGACCCCGCCCGCGTCTTTACGCATACGGCGCTGGATGACCCCGATCTGGTTTTCATGTTCCCCGGCGGGGGCGCGCAATATGCCGGCATGGCGCGCGATCTTTACAATACCGAACCCGATTTCGCCGAATGGATGGATCGCGGGCTGGCGCATCTGCAACCGAAGCTTGATTATGATCTGCGCGCGCTGTGGCTGCCCGAACCGGGGCAGGAGGGTGCGGCTGACGAGGCGCTCAAGCGCCCTTCGGTGCAATTGCCGCTGATCATGATCACCGAATATGCGCTGGCGCAGATGTTCATGGGCTGGGGCGTGCAGCCTGCCGCGCTGGTCGGCCATTCGATGGGCGAAAACACCGCTGCCGCGCTGGCAGGCGTCATGGGGTTTGAGGATTGCATCGATCTGGTGCATCTGCGCGGGCGGCTGTTTGACAGCGTGGCACCGGGCGGCATGCTGTCAGTGCCGCTGTCGCGCGACGCAGTTGCCCCCTATCTGGCAGAGGGGCTGGATATCGCCGCGCTGAACGCGCCGGAACTGACGGTGGTGTCCGGTCCGCAAGCAGCACTTGACGCTTTGGAGGCGCGGCTGAGTGCTGACGGGGTAGAGGCCAGCCGCATCGCCATCGACATCGCCGCGCATAGCGCGATGCTGGAGCCGATCCTTGATCAGTTCCGCGCCTTTCTGGCCGGGCTGGCGCTGCACCCGCCGCAACTTCCGATCATCTCGAACCGCAGCGGCCAGCCCCTGACCGACAGTCAGGCTATGGACCCTGACTATTGGGTCCAGCATCTGCGCAACACCGTGCATTTCGCCGATTGCATCGCCACTTTGTCGCAGCGTGCGAACCGCATCTATCTGGAAATGGGGCCGGGGCGCGCATTGTCATCGCTGGCGCGGATGCACCCGGCGGTCAATGGCCAGCAAGTGCTGTCGGCGCTGCGCCACCGCGATGACCCGGTCGCCGATGACATTTATCATATCGGCGTGCTGGGGCGCATCTGGGGTTTGGGCGGGCAGTTTGACTGGGCGCAGCTTTGGGGCGAAGGGGCGCGCCACCGTGTCCGCCTGCCCGGCTATCCCTTCCAGCGCGCGCGCTATTTCATTGAACCGCGCGCAGGCGCGCAGCCCGATGCGCCCGCGCTGGAACGTCTGGCCGATCTGCGCGACTGGGGCCACAGGTTGCATTGGAAGCCCGCCTATGCCGATTGCGATCTGGATGTGACGCGCGATCTGGCCAGCTTGCGCGAAACATGGCTGATCTTTGCTGATGAAAGCGGGGTTGCGGCCCCTGTCATCGCGGCGCTGCGCGACAGCGGCCAGCGGGTGATAGAGGTCCGCGCGGGCGACAGTTTCGCGCGGCTTGGGGCCGACCGCTACAGCCTGGCGCCCGAACACGGGGCGGATGGTTATGTGCGGCTTTTGCAGGATCTGACCGTGCAGGGCATCAGCCCCAGCCGCATTGCGCATTTCTGGCTGGTGACACGGGGCGAAGACTACCGCGCCGGCTCCAGCTTCCTGCATCGCAATCTGGAACAGGGCTTTTATGCGCTGACCTATCTGGCCCAGGCGATCCAGTCAGAGGATCTGGCGCTGCCGCTGCATATGGTGGTGGTGACATCGGGCGCGCAGGCTTTGGGCGATGAGGCGCTGGCGCACCCCGAAAAGGCGCTGATCCAGGGTCCGGCCCGCGTGGCCCCGCGCGAGATTGCGGGGCTAAGCTGCGCCACGCTGGATATTGACCCGCGCGAAAAGGGGTTGAGCGTGGCGCTGCTGGAAGAGCTATGCGCCAATCCGGGCAATACCACCGCGCTGCTGCGCGGGGCGCGGCGTTATGTCGAAACCATCCGCCCCGCGCCGCTGCCCGAGGCCGTGCCGGATATGCCCAGGGGCGCGCATTGGGTCATCACAGGCGGCTTTGGCGGCATCGGGCTGACATTGGCCGAAAGGCTGATCCGCGATCATGGCGCGCGCATCACGCTGATTGCGCGTTCGTCCCTGCCAGAGCGCGCCGACTGGCCGCGCTGGCTGGCCGCAAACCCGCCGCATGATTCGGTGTCGCGCCGGATATTGGCGGTGCAGCGGCTGGAAGCGATGGGCGGACAGCTGCATGTCGCCTGCGCCGATGTCTGCGCGATTGACCAGATGCAGGCGGCGCTTGACGGCGCGCGCGAAGCGTTTGGCGAGCTTTATGGGCTGATCCATGCGGCGGGCCATATCGCCGATGCGCCGATCCTTGGCAAGTCAGAGGCCGATATCGAACAGGTTCTGGCGCCCAAGCTGCATGGGGTGCAGGTGATTGACGCGCTTTTGCCCGATGGCACGCTGAAGGTGATGGTGCTGTTTTCCTCCTCCTCTACCGTCACCGCGCCGGTGGGGCAGGTCGATTATGTCGCCGCCAATGCCTATCTGAACGCTTTCGCGCAGTCGCGGCGGGCGGGGAAAACACGGGTGCTGGCGCTGAACTGGGGGATCTGGGCCGAAACCGGCATGGCGGCCGATGCCTTTGCCGCGCGCACCGGGCAGGGGGTGGATGCCCCCGCCACCCCCTGCGCGCAGCCCTTTTATGACGAGATGGGCTTTGACCGCGCAGGCAACCGGCGGCTGATGAAGCGTTTGCATGCGTCCGACTGGGTGGTGGATGAGCACCGCACGAAGGATGGGCAGGCGATCTTGCCCGGCACCGCCTATCTGGATATGGCCGCGCAGGCGCTGCGCGCCCAAGGCCATGACGGCGCGTTCGAGATCCGCGATATGTGGTTCTTCCGTGCCCTGCCGGTGCCCGATGGCGGTGCGCGGCAGTTGCGCACCACGCTGACGCGCAGCGCGGAAGGCTATGATTTCGCCCTGCGCAGCGATGTCACCTGTCAGGGGCGCAGCGGCTATGTTCTGAATGCGCAGGCGCGGCTGTGTCTGGGGGTGATGGCGCGGCCAGACCCGATTGACCTGGCCGCGATTGACGCGCGCTGCCCGGATGTCAGCAGTGGCACCGGCCTGCAAAGCCCGCAAGAGGCGCATCTGGATTTCGGCCCGCGCTGGCGGGTGCTGGAACGCATGGCGCTGGGCCAGGGCGAAGGGCTGGCGCATCTGGCGCTGCCTGCCGAATTTACCGGTGATCTGGCCGCAGGCCACGCGCTGCACCCCGCGCTGATGGATCTGGCAACCGGCTGGGCGATGCGGCTGATCCCCGGTTACGGGGCGCGCAGCCTGTGGGTGCCGGTCAGCTATGACGGGCTGCAAATCTTCGCCGATCTGCCCGCCGCGATTGTCAGCCATGCGCGGCTGCGCGATGATGCCGAGCCGGGTTTTGCGGCCTTCGATCTGACACTGGCCACGCAAGAAGGCGTGGTGATTGCCCAGATTACCCGCTTCACCATCAAGCGGCTGGAAGGCGGCAGTTTCACCGATGCGCCGCCCATCCGCGCGGCAGAGCTGGAATTTGATGCGCCTGCGGCTGCGGCGACCGGCCTGTCGCCTGCCGAAGAACGGCTGCGCGACATGCTGGGCCTGGGCATTACCCCGGCGGAAGGGGCCGATGCCTTTATGCGCGCCTTGGGCAGCGCGCAGGCGCAGCTTCATGTCAGTTCCATCAGCCTGCCCGCGCTGGTCGATCACATCGCCCACGACGCTGCGCGCGAGGGCAGCAGCACCAAATTCGACCGCCCCGATCTGGGCGGCGATTATGTCGCCCCGCGCAATGACGTTGAACGGACCCTTGCCCATATGTGGCAGGATCTGCTGGGCATCAGCCAGATCGGGGTCGAGGATGATTTCTTCGATCTTGGCGGGCATTCGCTGATCGCGGTGCGGCTGTTTGCGCAGGTCAGGAAGCATTGGGCGGTCAGCTTTCCGATATCGGAACTGTTTCAGACCCCGACCATTGCCGCCCTTGGCGCGCGCATTGCCGAAGCGGCGGGGATCGACGCTGACGCCGGGGGCAGCGCCGTGCCGCGCCAGGCCGCACGCCCGCGTTTTCGCTATCTGGTGCCGATGCATCAGGGCGATGATACCTCCGAGACGCCGTTTTTCCTGGTTGCGGGGATGTTCGGCAATGTCCTTAATCTGCGCCATCTGGCGCTGCTTTTGGGGCGCGAGCGGCCATTTTACGGGCTACAGGCGCGCGGGCTGCTGGGCGATGACGCGCCCCATGACAGCATTGTCGAAGCCGCGGCCGATTACATCGCAGAGATGCGGCAGGTCCAGCCCCACGGCCCCTATGCGCTGGGCGGGTTTTCAGGCGGTGGCATCACCGCCTATGAAATCGCGCGGCAACTGGAAGGGCTAGGCGAAGAGGTCGCGATTGTGGTGCTTCTGGATACGCCCCTGCCGCAGCGCCCGGTGCTTGGCCGCGCCGACAAGGTCATGATCAAGCTGGCAGAGTTGCGCCGCCACGGCCCGCGCTATCTGCTGGAATGGTGGCGCGCGCGCAAGGCGTGGCAGCGCCATCAGGCCGAAGCCCCGCGCGCCGATCAAGACCATGCCTTCCACAACACCGCGATCGAAGCCGCGTTTCGCCATGCGGTGGGGCAGTATCAGCTTGCGCCCTGGGGCGGCAATCTGGTGCTGCTGCGCCCCCCGCTGGAACGCCACTGGAAGGTCACGGGCGGGCAATGGGTCAACCGCCAGCGCGATTTTGTCTACCCGGATAATGACTGGACCCGCTTTGCCCCCGATCTGCGCGTGATCGAGGTGCCGGGCGATCATGACAGCATGGTGCTGGAACCCAATGTGCGGGTTCTGGCCGGGAAGCTGCGCGGGCTTCTGCCCCGAACCACGCCACCCCAATTCAGACAAGCCGCAGAGTGAGAGTGATGATGAGTGCCTCTGTCCTGACCGTGATCGTGAATTACAAAAGCGCCGATATGGCGCTGAAATCGGCTGCCGCCGCGCGCAAGGCCATGCGCGGGATGGAAGGCGCGATCACCATTGTCGATAATGACAGCCAGGACGGCTCATTCGAGTTGCTGGCGGGTGAAACCGCTGACTGGCCCGATGTGCGGGTCATCGCCTCTGGCCGCAATGGCGGGTTCGGCTTTGGCAATAACATCGCCATCCGCGCGGGGTTGCCCGATGGGCGCAAGCCCGATTTCGTCTATCTGCTGAACCCTGATGCCTTTCCCGACCCTGATACCATCGCCAAGCTGCGCGATCATCTGCTTTCGCATCCGCGCATGGGGTTTGTGGGCAGTGCGATACGCGGCGCGGATGGCGTGGCGCATCATTCGGCGTTCCGCTTCCCGTCAGTGCTGTCGGAATTCGAGGCCGCCGCGCAGACCGCGCCGATTTCGCGCCTGTTGCGGCGCCATCAGGTCAGCATGGATTTCCCTGCCCAGCCCTGCGCGGTGGATTGGTGTTCGGGCGCAAGTGTGATGTTCCGCAACCAGATGCTGGACCAGATCGGGCTGTTTGATCAGGGCTTCTTCCTGTATTTTGAAGAAACCGATCTGTGCCGCCGGGCATGGGCTGCGGGCTGGCAGGGGGGCTATCTGCCGCAGGCCAGCGTCATGCATATCGGTTCTGTCAGCACCGGCATGAAACGCTGGGACCGGGTGCCGGGCTACTGGTTTGCCTCGCGCGCGCGGTATTTCACCAGGGCTGGCGGGCGGGCCTATCTGACGGGGGTGACACTGGCCTATCTGGCCGGGGCGATGATCTGGAAGCTGCGCCGCGTGCTGGAACGCAAAGAGGAACGGGTTCCGCCATATTTTCTCCGCGATCTTGCGGGATACACATGGCAAGCCCTGAAGCCGGGCGCGGCGGCCAATCGGGCGGGAAAGCAGGTGCAGGACATGCCCTGAACAGAGGTTTGGTATGGTTTTTTCCAGTGTGATTGTCGGGGATCAGGCGCTTTTGGCGGAATGCGGCAATCAGCTGCGCGCGCGCGGGCACCGGATTTCAGCAGTTGTCACGGATGATGCGCAGATCCGCGACTGGGCGGTGGCCGAAGGGCTGGGCGTCATTGCACCGGGCAAAGGGCTTGCGGACCGGCTGGCCGGACTGGAAATCGACTGGATCTTCAACATCGCCGGGCTGCGTATCCTGCCGCAAGCGGTGCTGGATCTGGCGCGCGCGGGTGCTGTGAATTTTCATGACGGCCCCTTGCCGCGCCATGCCGGGTTGAATGCGCCCGCCTGGGCATTGATCGAGGGTGAAAGCCGCCATGCCATCACCTGGCACAAGATCACCCAAGGGGTGGATCGCGGCGATATCCTGCTGCAACAGGGCTTCGATATCGCTGCCGATGACACCGCGCTTGACCTGAACGCAAAATGCTTTGCCGCCGGGGTCGAAAGCTTCCCGCGCCTGCTGGAAATGATAGAGGGCGGGCAGATGGATGGCCAGCCGCAGGATGCAGGCCAGCGCAGCTATCATGCCCGCGATGACCGCCCGCGCTTGGGCGGGCATCTGGATTTCACCCGCCCGGCTGCGGAACTCCTGCGGCTGGTGCGCGGGCTGACGCATGGCCCCTACTGGAACCCGCTGACCACGCCGAAGCTCTATCTTGGCGGGCAGGTCGTGGTGATCGGGCAGGCGCGCATGGTCGCGGGCAGGGGTGCCGCGGGCACGGTTCTGGCGCTCGATGCCGACAGCGTGACGATTGCCTGCGCCGATGGGGCGGTGCAGCTTTCGGGGCTGGGTTGCCCGCAGGGGCTGCCGCTGAACCCGCTGCCGCTGGCGACGGTCGGGGATATATCGGCCACGCCCGATGCAGGGCTCAGTGATGCAGTCGCACGCATCGCTTCGGGTGATCAAGCCTGGCGCGATGCGCTGCGTGAAATGGCCCCGGCGCGGCTGGCCGCGCGCAGCGCGCAGCGCGACGCGGTGCCGCTGAGCGGGCTGGACCATTTGTCGCGCGCGGCGCTGATTGCGCGTTTCGGGCAGGCGCTGGCCCCGCTGCTGGGGCTGTCGCGGTTTGATCTGGCCTATCGTGACGACGCTGTCGTGCAGGCGCAATCCGCAGCCCCCGACCATATTGCGGGCTGGGTGCCGGTGCGGATTGATCTGTCAGGGGCTGACCCTTTGGACGCAGTGGCCGCGCGGTTGCAGCTTGCCCATCATGCCCCCGGCTTCGCTCGCGATATCAGCGCGCGCGATCCGCAGCTTGGGCTGATCACGCGCCCGCATATCGCGGTGACGGATGGGGCAGAGCTGGGCGATGCGACGCTGCTGCTGGATCTGGCCGCGAACTGTCTGCGTCATGACCCTGCCGCCCTGCCCGCCGCGCAGATCCGCCAGATTGCCGAGGCCATGAAAGCCCCGCCTGCCGCGCGGCCCACACTGGCGCAGATGAATGACACTGCCCGGCCCTATGCGCGCCACTGCATCCATACCGCGTTCGAGGAACAGGTGGCGCGGACCCCCGATGCGGTTGCGCTCAGCTTTCAGGGCCAGTCGATCAGCTATGCCGATCTGAATGCGCGCGCCAATCGCGTGGCGCATCTGCTGACCGGCATGGGCATCACCCCCGATACGCCTGTGGCACTGTGCACGGCGCGCGGCCCTGACCTGCTGGTGGGGGCTTTGGGCATTCTGAAGGCAGGCGGCGCCTATGTGCCGCTGGACCCAGGCTACCCGCCCGACCGGCTGGCGCATTATCTGCGCGATTCCGCCGCGCCGGTGATTGTGACCCAGCATGATCTGCTGGATATCCTGCCCGCGCATGACACTGACACCCTGCAGCTTGATACCGATACAAGGCTGGCCGCCCAGCCCGACACCAACCCCGACACTGCCGTCACGCCGGACCATCTGGCCTATGTGATCTACACATCCGGTTCGACCGGCCTGCCCAAGGGGGTGATGGTCGAACATGGCAATGTCGCCAATTTCTTTGCGGGCATGGATGAACGCATCGAACATGAGGATGGCGGGGTGTGGCTGGCTGTCACCTCGTTGAGTTTCGATATCTCGGTGCTGGAACTGTTCTGGACGCTGGCGCGCGGCTTCAAGGTGGTGGTGATGGGCGATGAAGACCGCGCCCTTGTCGCCAGGGGACCGGTGCGCGTGTCGGACGCGCATATGGATTTCAGCCTGATGTATTGGGGCAATGATGACGGGCAGGGGCCGCAGAAATACCGCCTGCTGCTGGAAGGCGCGAAATTCGCCGATAATCACGGTTTCTGCGCGATCTGGACGCCTGAACGTCATTTCCACGCCTTTGGCGGGCCGTTCCCCAACCCGTCGGTCACAGGCGCGGCGGTGGCAGCGGTGACAAAAAATCTGGCGGTGCGCGCAGGGTCTTGCGTGGCGCCCCTGCACCACCCGATCCGCATTGCCGAGGAATGGGCAGTGATCGACAACCTGACCAATGGGCGCACGGGGCTTGGCATTGCCTCTGGCTGGCATCCGGTGGATTTCGTGATTCGCCCCGAAAACCGCCCGCCGCACAACCGGCAGGCGATGCTGGACATGATCGACACGCTGCGCAAGCTCTGGCGCGGCGAGGCGGTGGAATTCGACAAGGGCGATGGCATGGTGCCGGTGCAGACCCTGCCGCGCCCGGTCAGCCCCGAATTGCCGATCTGGATGACCATTGCCGGCAACCCAGAGACATGGCGCGATGCGGGCCGCATCGGTGCGCATGTGCTGACCCATCTGCTGGGCCAGTCAATCGATGAAGTGGCCGGGAAGATCAGGATCTATCACGAAGCGCTGCGCGAGGCGGGCCATGACCCGGCGGATTTCACGGTTACGCTGATGCTGCACACCTTTGTGGCGCGCGACCGCGAACATGCGCGCGAGGTGGCGCGCGGGCCGATGAAATCCTATCTGCTGGCCGCCGCCGGGCTGGTCAAGCAATATGCCTGGGCCTTTCCGGCCTTCAAGCGGCCAGAAGGTGCCAAGAACCCGATGGATATCGACCTGACCACATTAAGCGAGGATGAGGTCGAGGGCATTCTGGACTATGCCTTTACCCGCTATTTCGAGGAGTCGGGCCTGTTCGGCACGGTCGAGGATTGTCTGGCCCGCGTCGAACAGCTGAAAGCCATCGGCGTGACCGAACTGTCCTGCCTGATCGATTACGGCATCCATGCCGATCAGGTGCTGGAGGGGCTGTATCCGCTGGCAGAGGTGGTGCGCCGCGCCAATGCCGGGCTGGACCTGCCCGAGGATGATTTTTCCATCGCCGCCGAAATCCTGCGCCACAAGGTCACGCATCTGCAATGCACGCCGTCGATGGCGCGGATGCTGATGATGAATGATGACGCCCGTGCGGCGCTTGCGCATGTGCCCAATATCCTGCTGGGGGGCGAGGCGCTGCCGGGGCAGCTGGCGCATGATATCGCGCAGATCACCGGGCGCGCCGTGCAGAACATGTATGGGCCGACCGAAACCACGATCTGGTCCTCGACCGGGGCGGCGGGCGGCAGCGCGGCAGTGGCGGGGATCGGCACGCCGATCGCCAATACCAGCTTCCATATCCTTGATGACAGCCTGACGCCCGTGCCTGACGGGCAGGAAGGCGAGTTGTTCATCGGTGGCGACGGGGTCACGCGCGGATACTGGAACCGCTCCGATCTGACGACCGAGCGCTTCGTGCCGAACCCGTTCGGGAAGGGGCGGCTTTATCGCACCGGTGATCTGGTGCGGATGGGGCCGGAGGGGCTGGCCTTTCTGGGGCGCAGCGATCATCAGGTGAAGATCCGCGGCCACCGCATCGAATTGCCGGAAATCGAGGCCGCGCTGGCCGCGCAGCCCGGTATCACCGATGCGGTGGTCATCGCGCGCGAGGATCAGCCCGGTGATCAGCGTCTGGTGGGCTATTACACCGGCAGTCCGGCAGGCGATCTGCGCGCGGCGCTGGCCGCAAGGCTGCCTGCGCATATGCTGCCCTCGGTGCTGGTGCCGCTGGCGGATATGCCGCTGACGCCGAACAGGAAGATCGACCGCAAGGCGCTGCCTGCCCCCGCAATTCAGCGCGCGGCCCCCGTTGACACAGCGCCGGACGCGCCCGCCACCGCATCTGATACCGCATCCGATACCGCAGGCGCGATTGCGACCATCTGGGCCGAGGTTCTGGGCGTGGGGCAAGTGGGGCTGGCGGATAATTTCTTCCATCTGGGCGGGCATTCGCTGCTGGCAGTGCAGGCGCATCGTGAAATGCGCGCAAGGCTGAAGCTGCCGGGGCTGTCGATCACCGATCTGTTCCGCTTTCCGGTGCTGGGCGATCTGGCCCGCCATCTGGACCAGAAGCAGCGCCCGGTGCGCCCCGCAACGATGCTTGCAGTGGCGGCACCGAAGCCCGACCAATCGGCCCCCGCTGCCGCCGACCCCGCCCATGCCCAGGCGCACGCCGCGCCCGACCGGCTTCAGGCAATGGCGCGCCGCCGTGCGATGCGCGCAGAAAGGACGTCCCGCAGATGACCCAGCAACGCTTTGCCTTTCATGACTTCGCCCGCCCCCTGTTCAGTGACCGCGTCGCGCTGGGCTGGGCCGACCCGACCGCGCCGATGCCGCGGCTGATGGGGGATGAGGTGCTGGCCATCGAACATGTTGCGCCCAGCCGCGCGCGCGAATTCGGCGCAGGCCGCGCCGCCGTGCGTCAGGCGATGGAAGCGCTGGGCCAGCCCCCGCGCCCGGTATTGCAGGGCGATGACCGCGCGCCGATCTGGCCCGCCGGTCTGACCGGATCGATCACGCATACGGATCGTGACGCGCTGGCAGTGGTCAGCGATGACCCCGAGATCCGCGCGCTGGGTCTGGATATGGAACCGGCAACCCCGCTTTGCCCTGATTTGTGGGACAGCGTCTGCACCCTGGCCGACCGGCACTGGCTGGCCAGTCTGGGACCGACCCAGCGGGGCTATTTTGCCAAGCTGGTATTCTGCGCAAAGGAGGCGGTTTACAAGGCGCAATACCAGATCAGCCGCACGGTGATCGATTTCCACGCCGTCGTGTTGGTGATCGACCTGCATACCAGCCGATTCACCGCTGTCATGCAGCAGGAGGTCGAGGGGATTGCGCGCGGAACCCATATCGAGGGGCGGTTCACGATTCTGGGCAATGCCTTCATCAGCGCGGTGGAGCTGCGCGACAAAGCAGGTTGATTCGCAGCTTTCGGCGTGGGCCTGATATGGCGCTGTCGGTTTTGTGGCGCTGAGCAGGTCTAGGGGTGGTGGTCGGGAGAGGCGCGGTCGCAACATCTGACCGCGCCAGATGGTCGCATGAAGGAAGCCGTGCAACCATACGAAACCATTGGCAAAAACCAGCCTGAATATGCTATCCTTGCGCCAGAATGATAACGATCAGCGCGGCGATCTGGTATGATCCGGCAGGATTGGCCATCGGGTCACCGGGTATCAGCGCCGCAGAAGCATGGTCCATGAAAGAGGCAGCATGAAACACAGCCTGTTCGCAGCAGTATTCGTGGCGCTTGTCGCGCCGGTCATTCCCACCGCAGCCAGCGCCAGCGCCATTGAATCGGCCTGTCTGCGTTCGGACCGCGCGCAGGCCACGCGCGCGCTGTGCCGTTGCATCGGTTCGGTCGCCAATCAGATGCTGACGCGGTCCGAGCAGCGCCGCGCGGCGGCGTTCTTCCGCGACCCGCAGCTTGCGCAGGATGTGCGCATGTCGAAAAGCCAGCGCGACAATGCCTTCTGGGCACGCTACCGCGCCTTTGGCGACCACGCGGAAGCGGTCTGCGCCGGACGCTGAGCGCCTGTTGTGTAATCAGACACATAGATTGATCAGACCGGGATAATCTTGGATGTGGTGGGATGTGGCGGGATAGGTGCGGGTTATCAACGGTTTAAACGGTGGCGGGTGGATGGCGGGCGCGGCGGGGTGGTTTGCGCAATCGAGGGCAGGCGGGCGTGTCTGACGTCAGCACCCATGGAACATTTTAGGTATCTTGCGGAACGGAGGG
>JAFIEF010000023.1 GCA_020832655.1 Paracoccaceae bacterium | reverse complement strand
GTCACTGCTGAAAATGCACAAGCTGCCCGGGGCCGAAGATGCTGCAGGACTGGCAAGTATGACCGTCCACACGCTGGAGCAGCCGTTCTGATGGCGCTCAACCTGTTCAATTCGATGGGACGGAGGGTCGCGCCGTTTGTGCCGCAGGATGCAGGCCATGTGCGGATGTATGTCTGCGGGCCGACGGTCTATTCCTATGCCCATATCGGCAATGCGCGGCCTGCGGTGGTATTCGACCTGCTGGTGCGCCGCCTGCGCGCGCTTTTCCCGCGCGTCACCTATGCGCGCAACATCACCGATGTGGATGACAAGATCATCGCCACCGCGAGCGCCGAGGGCGTGGCTTGCGATGTGATCGCAAATCGCTTCACGCGGGCCTATCACGCTGACCTGTCCGCTCTTGGCGTCGCCCCACCGGATATCGAGCCGCGCGCGACCGACCACATTTCGCAGATGATTGCCATGATCGAGGGGTTGATCGCCGCAGGCCGGGCCTATGCGACCGACGGGCATGTGCTGTTTCACATCCCCGCCTTTCCGGCCTATGGGCGGCTGTCGGGCGCCAACCCTGACGAGATGCTGGCGGGCGCGCGGGTCGAGGTCGCACCGTGGAAGCGTGATCCGCGCGATTTCGTGCTCTGGAAACCCTCCGCCCCCGGTCAACCCGGATGGGACAGCCCCTGGGGGTTCGGGCGGCCCGGCTGGCATATCGAATGCTCCGCCATGATCCGCGCGCATCTGGGCGATACGATCGACATTCATGGCGGCGGCATCGACCTGCGCTTTCCTCACCACGAAAACGAGATCGCCCAAGGGACGCAAGCGCGCTTCTGGCTCCATAACGGGCATGTCACAGTGTCCGGGGCCAAGATGTCAAAGTCGCTCGGGAATGTCCTCCTGGTGCGCGACCTGTTGGCCGACTGCCCGGGCGAGGCAATCCGCTATGCGCTACTGTCTGCGCAGTATCGCCAACCGCTGGACTGGACGCCGGAAACACCGCGCGCGGCCAAGTCTGCGCTGGACCGACTCTATGGCGCGCTGCGCGATCAGCCCGAGGCTATTGCGCGCCCCGAGGATATGGCCCCCGTCCTTGCCGCGCTCGACGATGACCTTAACACCCCTGCTGCGCTGGCCGCCCTGCACGCGCTGGCAGGGCAAGTGCATGGCAGCTCCGATCCCGCGCGGCGGGCAGAGCTTGCCGCGGCATTGCGGCAGGCGGGGGCGTTCCTTGGTCTGTTGCAGCAGGATCCGCAGGTCTGGGCGCAGCCCGGGACCGTCGAAGCAGTCCGGATCGACGCGCTGATCTGGCTCCTGATCCTGCCGATCCGGGGATATCGCCTGATCCTGTCGCCCTGGCTGGGTCATTCCTGCCGGTTTCAGCCCAGTTGTTCGGGCTATGCCATCGAGGCGCTGGAAACCCACGGCCCCCTGCGCGGGCTGTGGCTGACGCTGCACCGTCTGGCCCGTTGCAACCCTTGGGGCGGGTCGGGCTACGACCCTGTGCCCCCTGTCCACCCTAGAGCGACCGACCCATGATCCATATCCGCCTGCCCGACGGGGCCACCCGCGCCCTGACACCTGCCAGCACCGCCGCCGATCTGGCCGCCAGCATCAGCCCCAGCCTGGCCAAACGCACTGTGGCAGCGCTCGTGGATGGCAAGCTTGCCGATCTTTCGGCCCCCTTGCCCGATGGCGCTGCGGTCGAACTCTTGTCGCGCGACGATCCCCGTGCGCTGGAGCTGATCCGTCACGACCTTGCCCATGTTCTGGCCGAGGCCGTGCAGACCCTCTGGCCCGGCACCCGCACCGCCATCGGTCCGGCCATCGAGCACGGCTTCTACTATGATTTCGACCGCGAAACCCCCTTTACCCCCGATGATTTGCCGGTGATCGAGGCGAAGATGCGCGAGATCATCACCGCGCGCACCCCCTTCACGCGCGAAGTCTGGCCGCGCGCGCAGGCACTGGCGCATTTCAAGGCAGCGCAAGAGCCCTACAAATGCGCATTGATCGAGGCACTTCCCGACGATGCCCCGATCACCATCTACCGCCAGGGCGACTGGCTGGACCTGTGCCGCGGCCCGCATATGCGCCACACGGGCGATGCGGGGGTGGCCTTCAAGTTGACGCGCGTGGCGGGCGCCTATTGGCGCGGCGATGCGAAGAACCCGATGCTCAGCCGCATCTATGGCGTGGCTTTCGCAGACAAGCCCGCGCTCGATGCCCATCTGACCATGCTGGCAGAAGCCGAAAAGCGCGACCATCGTCGCTTGGGTCGCGAAATGGACCTGTTTCATTTCGAGGAGGTCGCGCCGGGGTCGGTGTTCTGGCACCCGCGCGGCTGGCGGCTGTTCCAGACCCTGATCGGCTATATGCGCGCGCGGCAGGAGGCGGCGGGATATGTCGAGGTCAATTCGCCCGACATCATGGACCGCGCGCTGTGGGAAACCTCGGGGCATTGGCAGAACTACCGCGCCAACATGTTTCTGGCCAAGACCGAGGATGATCGCGATTACGCGCTGAAACCGATGAACTGCCCCGGTCATATGCTGATCTATGGCCAGGGCACGAAAAGCTATCGTGACCTGCCGCTGAAACTGGCCGAATTCGGCAAGGTGCATCGCTACGAGCCATCCGGCGCCCTGCACGGTCTCCTGCGCGTGCGCAGCTTCACCCAGGACGACGCGCATATCTACTGCACACCTGAGCAGCTGACCGAGGAGTGCCTGAAGGTCAACGATCTGGTACTGTCGATATACCGCGATTTCGGCTTCACCGATGTGCGTATCAAACTGTCCACCCGCCCTGAAAACCGCATCGGCAGCGACGACAGCTGGGACCGGTCTGAAGACGCACTTCGCACGGCGCTTGATACTGCAGGCCATGCCTATACGATTTTTGAGGGCGAAGGGGCCTTTTACGGGCCAAAGCTGGAATATGTCCTGCGCGATGCCATCGGGCGCGACTGGCAGTGCGGCACGTTGCAGGTGGACTTCAATCTGCCCGAACGCTTTGGCAGCGCTTACGTCGCGCCCTCGGGCGAGAAGCTACCCCCCGTGATGCTGCACCGCGCGCTGTTCGGCTCGCTTGAGCGCTTCACCGGTATATTGATCGAGCACCATGCCGGCCACTTGCCGCTGTGGCTCGCGCCTGTGCAGGTGGTGGTGGCCACCATCACTGGTGCGGCTGACAGCTATGCGGCGGACGTGACTGACGCCCTGCGCGCAGCCGGGCTGCGCATCGAGACCGATCTGCGCAACGAGAAGATCGGCTATAAGGTCCGCGAACACGCGCTTGCGAAAGTGCCGGTCCAGATCGCCCTCGGCGCGCGCGAGGCGGACGACCAGACCGTCACCATCCGCCGCCACGGCGCGACGCAGACGCAGACACTGCCCCTGTCCGAGGCCATCTCGCTTCTGCTGCATGATGCCCAACCGCCGCAGGGGGCCTGATGCAGACCTTGCCCGCGCCCACCCTTTCGATCTGTCTGACCTGTCGCGATGGCCGCGAGGGCGATCACGGCGATGTCCGGGGCGGTGCCCGGCTGGCTGGGGCGCTGTGCAGTCTGGTCGCCCGGCAGGGCTGCGACGCGAGCCTGCGCGGTGTTCGCTGCATGAGCCAGTGCAAGCGGTCCTGCATCGTGTCGCTGACAGCCCCCGGCGCATTCACCTACATGTTCGGCGATCTTGATCCCACGGACCCCGCCCATCTGCAGGCGATCCTGGACCTGATCCCGCTCTACAGCAAAGCACCCGAGGGGTTTCTGACCCGCGATGCCCGGCCCGAACCCCTGCGCGCCACAATCCTCGGACGGCTCCCGCCGCTTGGAACGGCCTCCGATCTGGTCAGTGATCTGGGCGTGGTGCGTGAGGTGCAGGCATGAGCTGCCCGCCCGGCACCCCGGCCGATCTGGCACTTGAGCATGTGTCCTGGGGCGATGGCATCCTGCATCCCGTCAGCCTGCAGCTTGGCGCAGGTCGGGTTCTGGGCGTGCTGGGGGCCAACGGCGCAGGCAAATCGACGCTTTTGCGGCTGATCTACCGCTACAACCGCCCGCAAACAGGCCGCGTGCTGCTGGATGGGCAGGATATTCACGCCATGCCCGCGCGCCGTGTCGCGCAGCGCGTGGCGGCGGTGTTGCAGGAGCAACCCACCGATTTTGCCCTGACCGTGTCGGAAATCGTGGCATTAGGTCGCGCGCCACATCGCCGCGCGCTAAGCGGCCCGTCGGCGCGCGATGCGCATGTGGTCGAGCATGCGCTGGCCCGCCTGTCGCTGCTGGATTTCGCGCAACGCCCCTTTGGCACCTTGTCGGGCGGCGAGCGTCAGCGCGTCATGGTCGCGCGCGCCCTGGCGCAGGAACCGGGGCTGATCGTGCTGGACGAGCCGACCAACCATCTGGATATTCGCCATCAGCTTGAAGTGTTGCGGCTGGTGCGCGGGCTTGGCGCCACTGTTGTGGCGTCGCTGCATGACCTGAACCTGGTGCAGGGCTTTGCCGATGATCTGTTGGTGTTACAAGGCGGGCGCGCGCTGGCCTTTGGGCCGGTGGCGCAGGTTCTGACCCCCGATTTGATCGCGCGCGCTTTTGGCGTGCGGGCCCATCCACGCGGCCCCGCGCGCTTCGATTTTTCCCTTTTCGACGAGATGCAACAGGAGACACCCGCATGAAAGTCCTACCCCTCGCCATCCTGACCACGACGCTTGCCGTGCCAGCTTTTGCCCATCCTGTTACAGTCCAAAGCTGCGACCGCGAGCTGACCTTTGACGCCCCGCCCAGCCGTGCCGCATCAAACGACGTCAACCTGACTGAAATGATGTTGGTGCTGGGAGTGACAGACCGCATGGTTGGCTATTCCGGCATTTCGGGCTGGAAAACGCTGGATCCCGAGATCAGCGCGGGCGTGGCGGAACTGCCCGAACTGTCGGAACGCTACCCCTCGCGCGAGGTGCTGATCGGTGCGGACTTGGATTTCTGGTTCGCGGGCTGGAACTACGGGATGCGCGTGGGTGGTGAAGTGACGCCTGACACGCTCGCCCCCTTCGGGATCGCCGTCTATGAGTTGACCGAAAGCTGTATACATATCATGGCCCGCGATGGGGTCGCGATTGATGATATGTATAACGATATCCGCAATCTGGGCACAATCTTTGGCGTGGATGACCGCGCGGAAGAATTGATCACCGGCTGGCAAGCCGAACTGGCCGAGATTGCCGCGACCATCCCCAAGGGCGATCCGCTGCGCGTCTTCGTCTATGACAGTGGCGAGGATACGCCCTTCACCGCCGGGCGCTACGCCATGCCCACAGCGATGATCAAGGCAGCAGGCGGGCGCAACATCATGGATGATGTCGAGTCAAGCTGGACCCGCGTGGCGTGGGAGCCTGTGGTCGAGCGCAACCCCGAAGTGGTTGTCATCGTGAACTATGGCGAAGTCACTGCCGAGCAGAAGATCGATTTCATGAAATCAAACCCGGCTTTCGCGGGCATGGATGCGGTCGTCAATGACCGCTTCGTGGTGCTGGAATATGTCGAGGCCACACCGGGGCCGCGCAATATCCGCGCCATCCGCGCGCTGGCCGACGCGTTTCACGGCGAGTAACCCATGCGCACCACCCCCAGCCCTGAAACTGCCGCGCCGGTTCTGGCCACGCAGGCCAGATTGCCTGCGCTGGCGCGCCCGATCCGGCAGGGGCTGTGGGGGCTGGGATTGGTGGCGCTGGCACTGTCCATCTCTGCCGCTGTCAGCATCGGGGCCGTGTCCATCCCGCTGGGCACAGTCTGGGGCGTGATCGCAAACCGGGTCGCGCCCGGTCTGGTCACACCCGACTGGTCAGCGGGCCGCGCGGCGATTGTCTGGGATATCCGCCTGCCGCGCGCGCTGCTGGCGGCGTTGGTGGGGGCAGGTCTGGCGCTGGTGGGGGCGGTGCTGCAATCGGTCACGCGCAATCCGTTGGCCGATCCGCATCTCCTGGGCATCTCATCGGGTGCGGCCTTCGGCGCGATTCTGGCGCTGTTGCATACGGGCATGTTTCTGGGGCTGGCCACGGTGCCGCTGCTGGCATTCCTGGGCGCGCTGGGATCAACGGCGCTGGTGCTGTCGGTCGCGAGTTTCGCGCAGGCCACCAGTGCCGACCGGCTGGTGCTGACCGGCGTGGCGGTGTCGTTTATCGTGATGGCGCTGGCCAATGTGCTGATCTTTCTGGGCGATCCGCGCGCCGCGCATACGGTCGTGTTCTGGATGCTGGGCGGGCTTGGTCTGGCGCAATGGGCGCATCTGGTCTGGCCCGCGCTGGTGCTGGCGGGGGCCGCGCTGTGGTTTCGCGTGGTTGCCGGATCGCTTAACGCCATGACCATCGGGGACGAGACGGCGGCCACGCTCGGCATTCCCGTCGCGCGCTTTCGCCTGACGGCCTTCGTGGTCGCGGCCCTTGTCACCGGGGTCATGGTCGCGTTTTCGGGGGTGATCGGCTTTGTGGGCCTGATGATCCCGCATATCGTGCGGCTGGTGGTGGGGGGCGACAATGCCCGCGTTCTGCCTGCGTCGATGTTGGCGGGCGCGGTGTTCCTGGTCTGGGCCGATATCATCGCCCGCACCATCATGCGCCCAGAGGACATGCCCATCGGCATCGTGACCGGGCTGATCGGCGGCATCTTCTTCATCTGGCTTTTGCGGCGGCGGTCGCGAACGCAATGACACCATGCGCTATTCGGACTTGGACAACCCACACCCGAAGATGTTATAGAGTAACATCAAATGAGGTGCGATGCGATGGCAGCCAATCTGCTCAATGCCCGTGATATGGCACTCCACGCCTGCCTTTGCGCAGCGTCACGCCCGCTTTCGGCCTATGACCTGCTTGATGCCAGACGCGCGGCAGAACCTCGCATCGCGCCGACCGCGATCTACCGATCACTCACCAAGCTCGAAAAGGCAGGCCTTGTGCAGCGCGTTGCCACCCTCAACGCCTGGATCGCCCGCCCGCCCAAGCTGCCAGCAGAACCGAGCGTTCTTGCCATCTGCGACAGTTGCGGCGCGGTGGAACAAGTGGCTGAAGCGGGCGTCATTCAAGCCGTGACCGATGCGGTGACCCGCAGCGGTTTCCACCCCAACCGGCCCGTGATCGAGGTGCATGGCCACTGCACCCGATGCGAGTCCGAGACCGACCCAACCCGGAGTGCCCCAAGATGACTGCATCCACCCAAGTTCCCGTTACTGTCCTGTCCGGCTTTCTCGGCGCCGGAAAGACCACACTTCTCAACCGCATCCTGACCGAACAGCATGGCCGCCGCTATGCGGTGATCGTTAACGAGTTCGGTGAGACCGGCATCGACAACGAGTTGGTCGTCGATGCCGATGAGGAAATCTTCGAGATGAACAACGGCTGCATCTGCTGCACCGTCCGGGGCGACCTGATCCGCATCCTCGGCGGCCTGATGAAGCGGCGCGATTTTGACGGAATCATCATCGAGACGACCGGCATGGCCGACCCGGCACCCGTGGCGCAAACCTTCTTCGTCGATGATGACGTGGCCGCGCGGACCCGGCTGGATGCCATCGTGACGGTTGTCGATGCGGTGAACCTTGCCACCCATCTGAATGAGGCGCATGAGGCGGCCGAGCAGATCGCCTTTGCCGATGTGATCTTGCTGAACAAGACCGACCTTGCCGACGCCGCCGCCATCGCCGCGGTCGAGGCGCGCATCCGTACCATCAACCCCTATGCGAAGATCGTCCATTCGGCGCGCTGCGCCGTGCCGCTCGATCAGGTGATTGGGCTCGACGCCTTCAGCCTTGAGCGTGTGCTGGCGGTTGAGCCCGATTTCCTGACCAGCGATCACGACCATGAGCATGAGGAGGAGATCACCTCGGTTTCCCTTGCCGCCGATCAGCCGCTGGACCCGAACCGCTTCGAGTTCTGGTTCGGCCAGATCATCCAGCGCTTCGGCACCGACATCCTGCGCGCCAAGGGCATTCTGAATCTTGCGGGCGAGGACTGGCGCTATGTCATGCAGGGCGTCCATATGCTGATTGAGGCAAACTTCCTCGGCCCCTGGCCCCCCGGCCCCCGGATTTCGAAGCTGGTATTTATCGGCCGCAACCTCGACACCATGGATCTCGAAGGGGGCTTCAAGGCATGTCAGGTGGACTGACCCTCGATCCATCCACGCTTTCAGGCAGTGGACCCACGCAGATCGAGCTCAATGCGCGTCATATGGATATTGGCGCGGTGCCGGTGCTTGGCGCGGCCTTGGGCGAGACAATCGCACTGGCCTGCGGTGACGGGCAGATGCGGTTTTTCGCACGAGACGGCAACATGTCTGCCTATCAGGTGCATCGCGGTGCCATCCTGTCGATGGTGGTCTTACCAGGCGAGGAAGGTGTGCTGACGGGCGGCGACGATGGTCGGTTTCTGCGCGTGAGCAGTGACGGTACCGTAACGGAACTCAGCGCGCACCAGCGCGGCTGGGTCGATCATGTCGCAGCGGGCAAATGTGGACGTATCGCCTGCTCGGTAGGTCGCGTCGCGAATCTGCATGATGAAGACCGACATGTTCATGCGCTGGAGCATCCTTCAACTGTCGCGGGCCTTGCCTTTGACGCCAAGGGCAAGCGCCTTGCCGTTGCCCATTACGGAGGCGTTACCGTCTGGTCGAAAGAGAAGCGCGGCTGGAAGCCCAGTACTCTGAAATGGGCAGGCAGCCATACAGGTGTCACCTTCAGCCCGGATGGCCGCTTCGTGATTTCCATGATGCAGGAAAACGCCCTGCACGGATGGCGGCTGCGCGATAAGGCCGACCTGCGCATGTCGGGCTATCCATCCAAGGTCAAGAGTTGGGCCTGGGCTGCAGATTTGCCCTGGCTTATCACCAGCGGTGCCGATCAGGCGATCCTGTGGCCCTTCGACGGGGTCAAGGGCCCGATGGGCCGTTCGCCGCTGCAATTATGCTGGTCTGTGCCATCGCTCGTGACCGCGGTGGCCGCCGTCCCAGGGCGCGAGATCGTCTTTGCAGGCTTTGCCACCGGACAGGTGGTGTTCAGTGAAATCGACGCCATGGCCGAACCCCGCATGGTCAAGCGTAGCGCAGGCGCGCCCGTCACCGTGTTGACCTGCACCCCCGGTGGCCGCCTGCTGGCTGCAGACGAGGACGGGCGCACGATGTGGGCCGATCTGTCGGCGATCTGAGCGGTTCGTGACGCGCCGCCCATCTCGATTGCAAAACTGCTGCTGTCGCGTAAAGAAGTGCCCGTTCAAGGTTCTCTGGATCGACTGTCCAATTGGTCGTGTGGCCCTGTCATGACGGTTGTTTTTGCGAAAAACGCGCAATTCATGGAACCTCCGATGGACAGATACAGCAGTCGGTTGGTGCTGCGATAATGACCAGCAGTTTTGCCTTGTGATGCGAAACCAATGCTGCACTCATTCAGACTGCCAAAGCCCGCACTGGCGATACCCGATTGTATCATATCGGCCCTTGGTCAAATGGCGCTGATGGCCGTACGGTGCCTGATTTGGCACCGTTTCAGTAAAGCACACACACAAAACCGTCCGAATGCCCCTATGCACCCCTTGCCGATATAGTAGCGTATCGCTATCTCTTTTATATGGTCAAAGCCATAGCCGCACGGCAAGCTGCAGAGCCTTTTTTGGTCAAATGACATGTTGCGGTTAATAGAAAATCAGGAGAGCCACATGCCGTTAGATGGCCAACAGCCCAACCCGAAAATGATTGCGATTAGCAGTGGAAAGGGTGGTGTCGGGAAATCCACTGTCACGGCCAATATCGCGGTTGCAATGGTCGAGGCAGGCTTGCGGGTTGGCATTGTCGATGCTGATATCTACGGCCCCTCGATTCCCGGCATCCTTGGAATTGATGCGAAAAAACCCGCAATGACACCGGAAGGCCAGATCATCCCCGCCGAGGCACATGGCATCAAGGTCATCTCGATGGGTATGCTGACCAATGATGACAGCCCCGCGATCCTGCGCGGTCCGATGGTCACGAAATACCTGCAATCTTTTGTGCGGCAGGTGGATTGGGGCACGCTGGATGTGCTGCTTCTCGATCTGCCGCCCGGAACCGGGGATATTCAACTGACCCTTGCGCAGGCCTTCCCGCTGACCGGGGCCGTCGTGGTCAGCACGCCGCAGGATGTCAGCCTGAAGATTGCCCGCCGTGGCTTGCGCATGATGGAACAGGTCAGTGTGCCCATTCTGGGTGTGATCGAGAATATGAGTGGCTTTACCTGCCCGTCCTGCGGCACAGTCACGCATATTTTCCATCAGGGCGGAGGCGAAGCGATTGCGCGCGAGATCGGTGTTGCTTTCCTTGGCAAGGTGCCGCTGGACCCCGTTGTGGTGGATTGCGGTGATGAGGGTGTGCCGCTGATCAAGGCGGCCTCTGGCAGTCCTGCCGCCGCCGCGTATCGCCAGATTGCTGCGGCACTGATCGGCGGCGACGATACTCGGTCCGGCATTGCAATACCGTTCCGCTGGACGTTGGCGGGTGATGCCGGCAAACCCGCGCCGGTTGATGCGTCAGTAAACGGGCCGGGGGACAGGCTCGCCGCGCTGGACGACGAGGCGGGCGCTTTGCGGCTGCGCTGGACCGACGGTGCCGAGCAGACGCTTGGCGCACGCGACCTGCGCATTGCCTGCCCCTGTGCGAAATGCCGCGACGAGATAACAGGCGCGCGCCTGTTGGATCCCGATACTGTGCCGTTGGATATCAGCATCACCCGGATCTGGAGCGTCGGCAACTACGCTTTGGGGATGGCGTTCAGCGATGGGCATGACACTGGGATCTACACGCTGAAATCCCTGCGTCTGATGCAGAGCACGGAAATGGAAGATGTCTGAGGCCCCCCGCAGACGCATCAGGGCGCAGCCCTCGGCGCAAGATGGCGATGTGATGGGCTTCGTCCTGGACCAGCCTATCATAGAAGGTGGCAAGGTCATGCTGCGCGCAGGCGATGACACACCGCTTTCCAAAGCTCTGTTTGGCGTGGCAGGGGTCACGGACGCGACTGTTGCGCAGGCCACGATCTGGATCAGAAAGGCGCCCACTACGGATTGGGTCACTCTCAAGCCCGAAATCGCCACCGCAATCCGGACCGCTCTTGACACGGCCGATGCCCCACTGGGGGGTCAAGCTGACCCGCGCGATGACCCCGACGCGGCTCTTCTGCGCGCGGTCGAGGATTTGTTGGACCGTCAGGTGAACCCCTCTGTCGCCGCCCATGGTGGCCATATCGCCGTCGAGAAGGTCGCTGACAGCAGGGTTTATCTGCGCATGTCGGGCGGCTGTCAGGGCTGCGCGGCCTCCAGTGCCACCCTGCGCGAAGGGGTGGAGCGCATGCTGCGCGCGGCCCTGCCCGAAATCACCGAAATCGTGGATGTGACGGACCATGCGGCTGGCACCACCCCGTTTTATGCGAAAGCTGACGGGCCGTCCCCGATGCTGAACCGCCCGCTACCGCCCGGTGTGATCGACTGGCAGGATGGGCAGATCATGATCGATCCGGACTACCTTGCGCCACGGCTGGGCCTGACATCCGAGAGCCTGCGCGCGGGTCTGCGCAACGGTGATGTCGTCGGCGTGACCGAAACCGGCGAGGACACGGATGCGGGCAAGACACGGATCATCATGCGCAGCGCCACGCGATCCTGGGCGGCAGAAATAGATGCCAGTGGCGCGGCCCGCGAAATCCCGCCACCGCGCATGGCGGTGACCGGGACGCAGCAGGAACGCGATCTTGCTGCACGTGTCCGGGCCCATCTTGCCGCTTTACCGCCACAGGCTGTGCCCGTGACCTATGGGGCGTTGGCCCGCGCTTTGGGGCTGTGGGCACCAGGGTCAATCCGCAAGGTGACGCGCGCCCTTGAAATCACCATGCGCGAAGATGCCGCCCAGAACCGTCCGTTCATCGCCGCGCGTGCGGTCAGCCGCGGGCGCGACGGACTTCCAGGCGAAGGCTTTTTCAGCTTCGCACGATCCGTGGGTCGTGGGCCAGATGCCGGTGAAAGTGATCAGGCGTTTCATGCCCGCGAAATTGCACAATTGGGACAGACTGCGGCCTGAGGGGGCTGTCACGCGCGCCGATCCCGGCTTTACTGGTCCATATAGATATGCCGTTCTTCGCGCGCGCCTGGATGGGTCACCGCGCCCCAACGGGCACCACCAACCAGCTTGGCGAATTTCCAGATCGCGCCTGACGCATATTGCGTGGGCTTAGGGCCGGGCCATTCGGCCTTGCGCGCGGTCAGCTCGTCTTGACCGAGTGCAACTGACAATTCCCCCTTCACTGCATCAATGGTGATCATATCTCCGTCCCGCAGCAGCGCGATCGGCCCGCCATGCGCGGCCTCTGGCCCGACATGGCCAACACAGAACCCGCGTGTGGCCCCAGAAAACCGGCCATCGGTGATCAGCGCAACCTTCTTGCCCATGCCCTGCCCCGAGATTGCCGCAGTGGTCGCCAGCATCTCGCGCATGCCCGGCCCGCCAGCGGGGCCTTCATTGCGGATCACGATGACATCGCCCGCCGCATAGGCACGGCGGCGCACCGCGTCATAGGCGTCTTCTTCGCACTCGAAGACGCGTGCGGGGCCTGTGAACACTTGCTCTTCGGCGCTCATACCGGCGACTTTCACAATCGCCCCATCGGGGGCCAGATTGCCACGCAGACCCACCACGCCGCCCGTCGCCGTCAGTGGGGTTGCCGCGGGGTAGATGACGCGCCCATCTGCATCGCCCCTGATGTCGTCCAGTTCTTCGCCCAGGGTGCGGCCGGATGCGGTGATGCAGTCTTCATGCAGCAGGCCCAGCTTGCGCAATTCCTTCAGAACGAGAGGCACGCCGCCTACCTCATACAGATCCTTGGCCACATATTTCCCGCCGGGGCGCAGATCGCAGAACCATGGCGTGTCGCGCATGATATCGGTGACATCGAACAAGTCGAAATCGATCCCTGCCTCATGCGCGATCGCGGGCAGATGCAGCGCGGCATTGGTGCTGCCGCCGGTGCAGGCGACCACGCGCGCTGCATTCTCAAGACTCTTGCGAGTGACGATATCGCGCGCGCGGATGTTTTTGGAAATAAGGTTCAGCACCGCTTCGCCACTGGCGCGGCCATAGGCATCGCGGCTTTCATAGGGCGCGGGCGCACCCGAGGAATTCATCAGCGCAAGCCCGATCGCTTCGGACACGCAGGCCATTGTGTTGGCGGTGTATTGTGCCCCGCAGGCCCCTGCACCGGGGCAGGCCACGCGCTCTATGATGGCCAGTTCCGCATCACTCAGCGTGCCCGCCTGATGCTTGCCTACCGCCTCGAATACATCCTGCACCGTCACATCTTGGTCGTTCAGACGTCCGGGCAGGATCGAACCGCCGTATATGAACACTGACGGCACGTTCAGCCGCACCATGGCCATCATCATGCCCGGCAGGCTTTTGTCGCAACCCGCGAGCCCCACCAGCGCGTCATAGCAATGCCCGCGCATCGTCAATTCCACCGTATCGGCAATCGCATCGCGCGAGGCGAGCGAAGAGCGCATCCCCTCATGCCCCATGGCGATCCCGTCCGTGACGGTTATGGTAGTGAATTCCCGCGCTGTGGCACCAGCATCCTTGACGCCGACCTTCACGGATTGGGCCTGACGATTGAGCGTGATGTTGCAGGGCGCAGCCTCATTCCAGCAGGTCGCGACACCGACCCAGGGGCGGTGAATTTCCTCTTCCGTCAGGCCCATCGCGTAGAAATAACTACGCTGAGGAGCTTTGCTTGGCCCTTCGGTGACATGACGGCTTGGCAGCTTGGACTTGTTGAAACGGTCGTTCATTTAGGGTGGCCTATATTGTGGCGGAGCGGTAAGAGACATAATCAGTTTCACGCGCGGGGAAATGCCATGACTTCTCGCGTCGGCAGCTCAAAATCCGGCTGCAGCAATAGCTGCAAAGCTAATTCTATGCTGAACGTCGGCGCGGCGACTGGCCGCTTTTGTTGAATGCTGCAGCTGCAATGCTGCGAGCTCACAGTCGGCTTCCCGCCCATCACGTCGTCCCCGACGCCAGCGTTACTGGTGTGAAAAGACTCCCATCCGCATTCGTTGCTCACCCGCATAGGCCATCCAGCACCCACGCCCCCTTGCCAAACCCCTCAGAATTTCCTTCCATCACACCATGGGAAAACTGGTTCTGCTGCACAAGGCTGACTCGATTTATGATGATGAACCCGATGTGGTTTATGATTTCCCCAAGGCATATCTCAAGGCCATTCAAACAGCGATTGGGGATTGGATCGTTTATTATGAGCCGGTCAAGGCAGGGCCGCGGGGGTATTTCGCGGTGGCCAAGATTGCCAGAGTGATCCCCAAGCCTGGGGTTGAGGGGCGGTATCTTGCCCTGATTGAGCCGGGAAGCTTTCTGCCCTTTGATCTATCCGTGCCCCGGTTGCACAAGGGGCAAGCGGTGGAAAGCGCCTTGGCGGCCCCCGATGGATCGCTCAAGCAGGGTGGTTTGGTGCAACGTGCCGTTCGGCGCCTGCCTGATGCCGATTTCGCCCGGATAGTCAATCTGGGACTGCCGCAGGACCTAGAACGGATCGAGGCCACCGCTTACGACCCCATCTCCGCCGGGATGGATGACCAAGCCACGACATTCGATCGCCCGGTGCTCGAACGCCTGACCCGTCGGCCGTATCGTGATGTGGCGTTTCGCCGACAGGTGCGTGTGGCCTATGATTACCGCTGTGCCATGTCGGGTCTGCGCCTGCGCAATGGCGGCGGGCGGCCCGAGGTGCAGGCGGCCCATATCCGGCCGGTGGAAAGCTCGGGCAGTGACTCGGTCCGCAATGGGCTGGCCCTGTCTGGAACCCTGCATTGGATGTTTGACCGCGGCTTGGTTTCCGTTGCCGATGATTGCGAGACGGTTCTTGTCTCCCGCAACAAGGTGCCAAGCGATGTGATTGACCGGTTGCTGCATCCGAGTGGCAGGTTGCTGAAACCAGCGGATCATCGGCACCATCCGCACCCTGAAAATCTGCGATGGCATCGTGAACGGGTGTTCGGACAGGTTTTGGACGAGGGGCCGCTGCCCTGGGGATAGAGACGAAAGCCAAAGGAACGTTTCCGAGGAAAACCTATTCAGCTTTTGGGTTTTCACCTGTTTCCAGTTTTTCCTGAAGAATACGGCGGATCATTTCTGGGCGAGTGGGTATGTCTTTCTGTTCCCGGCGCAGATCGTCTAACCAGTCTATCATTTCGCGAGGCAGGCGAACCATCACGCCTTCGGTGTCAGTTTTCGGTCTGCCAACTTTTTTCATCCGCCCCTCTTGTATTTTATTATTTTTGATACCAAGTATTGCGAGCCAAGGCAAGGGTTGCAGCCCTTGCCAAGGCTCTAACCACACGGACCTATTGAGGAGGCCCCCATGGCTGATGCCAGTGATAACACGCCCTCGCGTGACCCGAAAGACTCCCCCGCGAGCACAATCGTGCATGAATTCCCCGCGTTTCTTCGGCTGTTCCGGGCTGCGATTGATGCCGAGATGCTGATCGATCACAGCGATGTCGACCCGATGTCGCAGCATTTCGGCAATGATCTGCGCCGTGCGGAAACCCTTCGGGAGCGGCTGATTGAGGGCTGCTTTGATATCCTCGAACACATTCCGGAAATTCCCGCGGACAAAGGCCTGATGCGCCTGGCTTTCCTCCTGAAAACCCTGTTCGAAACAACAGATGATGATGACAAACAGCATCTGTTTGCCCGCGTCCGGGATCATCAGGATATCTTTCTCACCGATCCCTCGAAGCACCGCATTTTCCGGATGCAGACGGAATTTTTCTCCGTCTTTTCAGACATGGCAGAGCTGAGGGAATTCGGAGGGCCGGGGCATGAGCCGCCCATGCTTGATCCGGCGATGCCGATCCCGGCCTGATCCGGCGCAGTCCAATTGACGGGGCCCGTCATGCGCCCCGTCCATCCCTCTATCAAACATGGAAAGGCCGCCTATGGCCCAGCAACTCTATTTCCCCGGGCTTTGTCCGCCCGAGCCCGCCCCTGAAGCTTTTGAAGCCCGTGAAGCCTTGAGGAACTATCCCAAAATCGGCGGCAACGTGATGGCACGCTTTGCAAAACAGCTTGGAACTGCTGGCGAATTGCTGTTCGACAGCACCATGATGCGGCTGGGCGAACGCACGATCCCGTGCAGCGAACACGAGCCGTTTGATCGCATCCTCTGGCTGCCTGACGCTTTGGTGCGGGTTCAGATCAAGACCCGGCATGTGATCAGTGACGGGCAATATGTGTTCAATATCAAAAAGGGCTATCAGCGTGGGCCGACCGGCACCAAGCCTTATGACCCCGCCGATTTTGACCTGCTTGCCTTGGTGATCCTGCCCGAAAACGCGATCAAGTTCACCGCAGATTGGCGCAACACTCATCGGGTTGCGCTGTCCGAGATAGCCCGCTTGCGGGCCTCTCCCGGCGCCAGTTTGCAGCTGGCCCTGTCCGACCTCGGCTTGTCCGGAACCTGCGCGACGCCCGCGGCGATCTGATCCGGCCCACCCTCAAAACACCCGAAAACCTGCCCCTTTCGGGGACAGGACAACCCCCTATTGCCCCATGAAAGGCCACACCATGCCGAAACATACCTCTCTTCCCGGTTATCCCCTCGCGCAACGCATCATGTCTGAAACAGCGCGTGATTTTGATGCGCTTTATGATGACGCGCTCGACGGCTGTGACATCGACGATCCGGAAACGGGAACACGCCGGAAGCGCCCCAGTCCGGATCTGTGTCTCAATGCGCTGATGATCCTGCGGCTCATGTCCAGCCACGCTGCCGCGGGTAGCCCGTCGATGCTTCCGCAGCCGGGCGCCGTCACGCTCATCTTTGTTCCCGGCTTTGATGATGTGAAACGCCTGCGGCCTCTGATGGAGAAGCTGAATGTCGAATTGATGAGCTCCGGCAAGACCCGGCCGCAGCATCTCGTCAATCTTGACATCATCGCTCAGCCCAGTGCCGGCGCCACGGTTCATGACATGCGCCGCTTCAACGAGAGCATTCGCGACGTTGCGCTGCGCGGCAACCCGGCGTTGGTGATCGCGGGCTCGGAGCGCGCGGTCGATCCCGATATCGAGCGCATCGCATCTGCGACACTGCGGCTGGAACCCGCGACGTCGCAGATGTTGGAAGCGGTCCTGAAGCTCCTTTTTCCGGGGTCGCGCCAGTCGACCCCGAAAGTGGATCTGAGCGGCATGGGCGAGCTGCAACTCGCGCGCGTTTTCGCCGCCGATGGCGCAGCGGGGGCGCGCAAAGCGCTCCGCGCCCTCAAACCGATGGTCGCTTCCACGGCTGGAGCGCCCACGATCACCCTTGACAAAGTCCATGGTCAGCCCGGTGCGAAAGCGGCATTTCAGCAGCTTCTGGATGATCTGAATGACTGGCGCAAAGGCAGTCTGGACTGGTCAGAAGTGACCTCTTCCTTTATCTTTCATGGCCCGCCCGGGACTGGAAAAACGATGTTGTCCGAGGCCCTTGCGGGTTCTGCCGGGGTGAGCTTCATCCGGACAAGTTACTCGGATTGTCAGCGCCATGGCCATCAAGGGGACATGCTGCGTGTGCTCACGGAAACCGTCGAAAAAGCGATCACGAATGCCCCCGCGATCCTGTTTATTGACGAGATCGACAGTTTCTACAGTCGGACCGGGGACACGCGTTTCTCTGGTTACATGACCGGCGTCGTCAACGGTCTGCTGACCCTTCTTGATCGGTTGAACAGCACGCCGGGCGTGATCGTCATCGGTGCGACAAACCATCTGTCGATGATCGATCCCGCGATCATCCGGCCGGGTCGGTTTGATTGTCATATCCCTGTCGATCCGCTGGATCGAAGCGGCGTGATGGCGATGATCGCCGCACAGATTCCGGACATTTTGAACGATGATGAGGCGCAAATGCTGGCGGATCAACTGATCGGCCAAACCGGTGCGACGGTCGCCGCGATGCTGCGGGATGCCCGGACAAAGTCCCGCCGTGACCGCATCCCCATGACTGCCCGGCACATCTTCGACGCAGCAGAAGCCGTGGCGCCCGTGCCCGATCCCGAGCTGTTGCGCAGGGTCGCACTCCACGAGGCGGGGCATCTGTTGATGGGGCATTTGTCCGGGTTTTCCACGCCGAAAAGGGCGGCTTTGCAGGGTAGAGGGGGCGAGATTCTGCGTGAGATGCCCGATGTCCTGACCCCCTCGCTGGCGAACGGGATGCTCAAGATCTACCTCGCTGGCCGCGTGACAGAAGCCATGTTTTTCAACGAAATCTCGTCTGGTGCCGGCGGCGCCGGCCGGGCGAGCGATCTGGCATTGGCCACCGCGATGGCACTGCAGATCGAGGTGAATTTCGGCTTTGCGGATCGGCTGACATGGCACGATCCGACAATTCCGCCGAACCTGCACTCGCATGAAATCCGGATTGCTGTCGAAAAAAGGCTGCAAGCGTCCGACTCCGCAGTGCGGGCAGCACTGGCACCGCATGTGCGGGATTTGGAGCGGATCGCTCAAGCCCTCATGGACGAACGCGAACTCGACCGCGACCGCCTGTCCGAACTGCTTGCGGCGGTGCCAATCCCGGGAAACGCGGACAAGACAGACCACCCCCTGTCGTCCGCAGGGTGACCTTGCAAACCATTCCGGACAACCCTGAAAAGAGAGGGACAATCCTTCATGAAATGGGGCCGAAGGCGATCCGATGCCCTCGGCCTGCAAGGACCAAACGCACAAACTCAAACCCAAAAAAACCAAAAAAATCAAACGAACGATCTCGAACATGCGCCGCAAGGCGCCCCCGCTGCCCGCCGAATGGCACAAGGGCAGCGGGGCAAAAAAAGGAATATCCAGTCAAGAAGCGACACCCCCTACCAATCGAAGGATAGCCTCCGCACACAAGGGCCGCAGGCAATTCTTCATCCCCCATCACCCGAACGCACCTATCCGCCCAAAGAAACCAAAAAAACAAAACAAAGTCATGGAAGGATCTCGAACTGCGCACGCAGTGCGCGCGCCTGCCTGGCCTCGGGGCCTGTGGCAGGCGCTGAAAAAGGGGTGATCCTGATCCTGTCAAGACACTCCTGATGAGCTTAGGTCTGTCCCACACAGCACCAAGGAGGCCGGGCGCGGTGCCTCTGAACACTCAGCCCTCGGCGCGCGCGAAGTTCTCATTTGTCAACCCCATCGGGTTTGCCCTTTGTCGGGTTTTCGTGGAGAAACCCTTCTTCTCACGCGGATTTGCGTTCCGGAGTTGTGAGCCGCCATCGGCATAAGCTTATGACAATCCACAATTATCTGATTTCCCGGACAGGTTTGGCCGTGAGGCGCACGCTGAGCTTTGTTATATATGAGGCGTCCGGCACCCCAGCACACCCTTTGCCGTGACCCCGCAAACCCGCGTCAGGCCTGTGGTCTGTCGCTTCTCAAGTAACGCGCCTGCGCGACCAGCAAAGCTGTGCCCTATGGTTGAGCCCGCCGCACATCCCCCCACGCGACCGGTTCCGCCGGGCGCATCAGGCGTGGGGCGAGCGCGGGGGCACAGTGTCCGGCCATCAGGGACCAAACCAACCTTGCGGGATTGGGAGACCTATCTGGAACTGCTCGCCCGTCTGGTGATCGAAGATCCTGTCTACATCCCGATCTTCAAGCGGATCGAGGCTGAGATTGCCCGGTCAGCCGAGCAGGAGGATGTGATCAGCCGCGCCCGCAAGATCGCCAGTGGGGGCATCAGATAAACTCATAGGGCGATCCTCTGCAGGAGATCGCGCTTGAAGGCCGGTCCGCCGCCATCGCCGTAGCGCTCCCGTTTCAGCGAATGCCCCATCAGATCGCGGCGCACGCGTCCATCGAAGCCTGCGCGCAGCATCCGGTCTTCAAAACTGTGACGCAAGCTGTACATCACATGCTTGTCGCTCTCCATCAGTCCGTTCTCGCGCAGGAACTTGTTCACCGTTGACGACAAACTCGATGCGTTTTCGCGGTAACGTGCAAATCCGGCCGGGAAAGCCCTGAAAACCTCAAGGCTGATCCCTGTCAGCGGGATATACCGTCTGGAGACCTTGTTCTTGATTTCGCGCCGCGCCTCTGGCGTGATCACGATGCGGGGTACATCGGCGTCCAGCATGATATGCTCTGCGCGCAAGGCCGCGCCTTCCGACGGTCGGTAGCCCGTGTTGATCATGCCCAGAGTGATACCACGCGCCTCCGGGTTCAGCCCGTCCAGCGCCCCCTTGGCCATCAGCCTTGTCCTGATCCAGTCATCCGAGAAGGCAGGGCGTTGTTCTTTCTCATCCTCCCTGAAGCGATATCCCGACAGCGGCAGGTCAAGCCGGAAGCGCTTGCGTTCGTTCACAAGTTCAAGGATCGCCCCGATATGGGTCTGATCCTTGTTCGCGGAATTCGCAGTCAGGTTTTCGGTTTCCAGACGTTCATGCCACCAATCATGAAAATCCTGCATGTCATCCGGGGTGATCTGATCAAGCCGCTTATCCCCAATCACGGCAATCAGGTTGTTGATCGCCTTCTTGCGGGGGTTTGCCCAGCGGCGGCGTTGGTCATCCGACTTCTTGCGGATCGCAGAGGCAGACAGCGCCCAGTATTGAGTCAACGCCTCCGACAGCGTCGGGTAGGCCATGGCTGCGCCGCCCAGTATCGCACTGGCCTCGGCGGGCTGGGCGGCGGGCGGTTGCTTCAGGACGGCCTCAAGCCGTGCCGAGAGGTCCTCCGCCGGCAGCTGGGCCACCTCACTCGCAGGCAGAAACGAGAACCCGCGCTGATCGGCCAGGGCCATAGCCGCTGCATAGCGCCGATCAGCATCCGCAGAATTCCCGACCAGCCGCGCCTCCCACGAGGCCACCAGCCCCTGCCAGACCTGATCGGCCTTGTGCCGCGCCGTGGTTTCCGAGTCGGTCTTGAGGCTGACCCAGACGACCGGGCGCTTCTCGACCCTGGCGTACCGCGCCGGGACCCGACGCTTCAACGCCCAGATTTCCCCGCGTTTGTGAATGAACATCCCGCCTCCTCAAGCATGGCTTGTGTAGCAGAATGTGTAGCGAATTGGGTAGCGATTCAAGCAGCCGATCATCCGCCAAGCGGGCAATTGCACTCCAAGGCTCTGTTATTGAAGGACAATTTAATTTCTATCCAGAAATCAAGTGGCGGAGAGACAGGGATTCGAACCCTGGGTCCCCGTGAAGGGACAACGGTTTTCGAGACCGCCCCGTTCGACCACTCCGGCACCTCTCCATAGTCGGGGGGTGGTTACTGAAACACGCGCAGAGGTGCAAGTGCTTTCTGACCACCCCATCGAGATCTTCGCGCATGCGTGAATCCCCGAAGAATACTGTTTGCGTTGGCCCGTCGCTCGGATATCAAGAAAGCATGAGCATAAGCTATTCACCGCTTCGTATCGCTCGCGCGACTTTGCTGCTGGTCGCGGTGCTTGTCGTGCTGGTTCTGTCGGTCGGCACTGCGCGCCCGGTACAGGCACAAGACCTGTCCGAGGCCTATCTGCTGCCGGAATTGTTCGCGATCATGTCCGATGAAAGCATCGCGGCCATCGGCGCGGAGGGGGCATCGCCCCTGTCTGACGCCGGACTGGTCGAGTGGCGGGCCGAGCTGGCGGCAATCTATGACCCGGATCGGATGCATCAGCGCTTCATGGAAGCGCTGGCTGATGCGCTGGCATCCCACCCGGAAATCACCACGGATGCGCTGGATTTTGCCGCATCTGCGCTGGGGCGGCGGGTGTTGCGACTTGAAGTTTCGGCCCGCGAAGCCCTGCTGGAGCCTGAAATCGACGATGCCGCGCGATCGGCCCTGATGCATGCGCGGCACGACAGGCCGGACGCCCCGGCCGCGCACAGGCTGGCACTGGTGCGAGAGCGCATTGCGGTCAATGATTTGATCGAGATGAATGTGTCGCTGGGGCTGAACACCAGCTACGCCTATTACACTGGAATGGCGACCGAAGGGGCTGCCAGCGGGCTTGGGCCGCTGGATTTGCTGGCGCTTGTGCAGGCGCAGGAAGAAGATATCCGCCACGATATCATCGATTGGATCGAATCTTATTTCCTGATGGCCTATCAGCCGCTGAGCGACGAGGAAATGCGCGCCTATATTGCTTATGCCGCCAGCCCTGAAGGTGATGCGTTCAATCGCGCCATGTTTCGCGCCTTCGATACGGTCTTTGTGGCGCTGTCACATCAGGTCGGGCGCGCGCTTGGGCGCAGGCTGATGACCGAAGAATTGTAGCGCGCCGCGCGCCGCGCCGCTGCCGGTGGCTGGCATATGGGGCTATGCGCCTGACTGTCTGCCGACAATTGACGTGCTGGCCGTTGATGCGTTGACCGATGGCGGCTCCGATATGTGCGTGGCACTCGCATCCTCGGTTGCCCAGGTCAGCGCATGATGATCGAATTCGCCGACAAGATGCGGTTTCACAATGGCGAAATAGGGCGAAAGATCAAAATCCCGCGGCACGAACAGGGCGTGATGACGGATTTGCAGAATCTCGCGGCGGACACCCTTGTCGCGGGTAATGGTGATTTTCGGCAGTATCGGATAGCGGACGGATTGAAACGCCAATGCGATCATGGATGAACAGATCGCACGCGTCGGATCGCCAGATCCCAGCGCCAGCATGCGCCGCCGCCACCTGACCGGAACCGGTGGGGTGGGAAAGAAATAGCGCAGCAGATCGAAGATGTTGCGGTGGTCATATTTCACACCGATCCGGTCGATCATATAGGTCGTGACCGCCTTGATCTCTTCTGGTCGCAGGCTTACGGGGCGGCAGATCCGCGTATTGTGGCTGGCATATTTCTGCAGTGGCACCGAAACGCACCCCTCGCCAAGGTTCACTTCCACCAGCCGGTGCCGTGACACGCCTGATCCGGTATGCGGCAGCATTTCGCCGACATACATGGCCGCATGGGACCAGGTCGATTGGGTCAGGTATTTGATCGCGGTAGAAATGCGCGCGCCGCCTTCAACCAGCAACACATCGCCGGGCCGCAGAACCCGGCACAAGGTGCGGAAATCCGATGATGTGTAGGGCCGGTAGCCGCTGCCGGGGCTGTTGAGCGTGCGCGCCAGACGCTTGCCGATCCGGTCGAGGATCGTATCGGGCAGATCACGGGTTTGGGGCGCATTCATCCTTGGCTGCCTTCCTGAAACATATCACAGATTTCGCCGCACATGCCCCCACAGGTTACAGCAAAACAGCCAGCATTCGCGCGCTTCACGCGAATGTGCGCCTTTCAAGCCGTATCAATTGTATCGTGGCAACGAAAAGTCCCAAGACAGCAACAAGGAGAGTAGGAATGACATTCACTTGCATTCACGGCCAGATTGCCAGTCGCAGGCTTGCAAGACAACCGGCCCTGTCGCGGCGGCACAGCCTGATGTTGCTGGGTCTGGGGGCATCTGCGCTTGCGCTGCATCCCACAGCGCTTCTGGGCCAGACGCGGCATCTGGTCACAGCGCATAACCGCGCGCCGGATGGGGCGCAAATGGCGTTCGCGCCCGCAATTCTGCGCATATCAGCGGGACAAACCATACGCTTCCGGCATGCAGATCGCGGGCATAATGTTCAAAGCTATGATGACATGCTTCCCGATGGGGCCACAGCCTTCGGCGCGGGGATCGGCCAAGAGTTTGATGTCACATTCGATATAGAAGGAAGCTATGGGTATTTCTGTCGCCCGCATCAGGCGATGGGGATGATCGGCTATATTCTGGTCGGGGATTTCACCAGAAACCTTGACGCGGTGCGCGCCGCGAGTGCTGCGTTGCGTGGACCGATGATTTCACGCAGGGTAGAGGAGTATCTGGCGCGGGTCACTGCAATCGGTCGCGCCGAAGGCCTGATCTGACACGACGCAGGACAATCCCTGTCACGTCACAGTCAGCCTTGCATCCGCGTCCTAATTGCCGCCGAAGATTGATCCGAGAATGCCGCGAATGGTGTCATCCAGCGATGACGGGCTTTGCCTCGGCGCGCTTGTGCCGGGGGCCGGGGCTTCGTCATGCCAGTCCTGCTGCAGCGGGCGCGCAGGTTCCTTCATCGGCAGCGGGCGCGCGGGCACGCCGTCATGCACGCGGGTCATCACTTCCTGCCAGATCGTGGCAGGCAGCCCGCCGCCGGTCACTCCTGTCAGGGGCGAATTATCGTCATAACCCATCCAGACGCCCGCAACATAATCTGCGGTAAAGCCGATGAACCACGCATCGCGCGCGGCCTGCGTGGTGCCGGTCTTGCCTGCGGCCTGTCGACCGGGCAGGCGCGCGCGCGCGCCGGTGCCGTCTTCGATCACGCGGGTCATCATCCATGTCAGCAACTCTGCCGAGGCTTCCGAGATCACCCGGTCCCCGATCCCGCTCGAAGCCCCGAACAGCGGGACATCTTCGCCCAGAAGGGTCAGTTCGCGAATGCCATAGGGGCGCACGGCGCTGCCGCCGTTCAGGATGCCCGCATAGGCTGCGGTCATGTCCAGCAGGGTTGATTCCGATGCCCCCAGCGCAAGCGCCGGGCCTTCCGCCAGTTCCGAGCGCAGCCCGAACAGATTGGCCACAGCGCGCACCTGATCACGCCCCATCGCTTCAGATATGCGAACCGCAGGCGTGTTGAGCGAGCGCGCCAGCGCCTCTGTCAGGGTGACAAAGCCGTAGAATTCACCATCATAATTGCGCGGCGACCACGCGCCAGAGCCGGGAATATGGATGGTCAGCGGCGCATCCTCGACAATGTCGAAAGGCTCGAAGCCGCTTTCAAGTGCCGCGGCATAGAGGAACGGCTTGAACGCCGATCCGGTCTGGCGCAGCGCCTGTGTCGCGCGGTTGAAGCCGCCGACCTGTGCATTGCGCCCGCCCACCATGCCGCGCACGGCCCCATCGGCGGACATCACCACCACCGCGACCTCTGCTTCAGAGCCGTCGCGCACACGGGTTTCGAAGACATGGCGCACGGCGTCTTCGGCTGCGGTCTGGATGCGCGCGTCAAAAGTGGTGCGCAGCAGCACATCTTCGGTGGTGTCGCGGGTCAGATAGGCGGGGCCGCTTTGCATCAGCCAATCGGCGAAATGGGTGCCCCTTTGCGATTCGGCGGATTCGGACAGGGTCGCGGGATAAGCGCGGGCCTCGGAAACTTCATATTCGGTCAGATAGCCCTGTTCGGCCATCAGCCCGATGACGACATTGGCGCGCGCCTGCGCGCGTTCCAGGTTGCGCGTGGGGGCAAAGCGCGAGGGCGCGACCAGCAGCCCGGCCAGCATTGCGGCTTCCGACGGGCCGACTTCTGTGGCGGAACGACCGAAATAGCGTTGCGCGGCAGCTTCGAACCCGCGTGCGCCCGCGCCCAGAAACGCGCGGTTCATATAGATGGTCAGGATTTCATCCTTGGAAAACTTCGCTTCCAGTGCGAAGGCATAGGGCAGTTCCTTGACCTTGCGCCAGACCGTGCCGCGCCGACAATCGGCTTCATAGGCGGCCTCTGATGACCATTCATCTGGATCATAGGGCACGCCAAGGCACAGAAGCTTTGCCACCTGCTGGGTGATGGTGGACCCGCCCGCCCCGCTAAAGGCGCTGCGCCCTGACCCGATATTCGACCGGACCGCGCCCATGATGCCGCGCGGGGATATGCCGAAATGGCGATAGAAGCGGCGATCTTCGGTTGCGATGATGGCATTGACCAGATGGGACGAAGCCGTGTCCGCCGTGATGATCCCGCCAAATGTGTCCCCGCGCCATGCAAACACCACATCATTTTCGTCCATCATCGTGACGGACCCGCGCGCGCGCGCATCAAGAAGTTCATTCAGCGGCGGCATGGTGGTGTGGAAATAGAAGGTCGCGGCGGCAAGGATCAGCGCCGCAGTTGCGCCCAGGCGCCACGTCACGCCCCAGATCACACGCCAGATCAGGCGAAACAGCCCACCGAAGAAGCGGGTGATGACATTGCCGCCGGATTTCCTGCGGCGTGCGGTAGCGGGTTTGCGCCGGGCCGGTTTGGCCGCTGCGCGTTTCGGCGCGGCCTTGGCCCCGGTCTTGCGTTTGTCCGCCACCAGCCGGCCGCGACCCTGCCCTGAACCACTCATCACATCAGCCCCGACTACACCTGCCCCTTCGCCTGTCGGCGATATTGCTGTCTGTCATAACAAAACCACACGCATTTGCCAGCCTGTCCGAGGTTCTGTGCGCGCCATCCAGCGCGGATGTGATGGTTCAGCGTCTGAAAGGGATTCCGATTGCGCACAAATTTTGTGCAGTGGCGCTTTTTTGTGCGTGTTTAATGAAAGCTTTCGGTTTTGCCCAAGCTGCGGTGCGGCATTTGATTGAGACTGCCGCCGAAACGCCCCTGACTGACAGGCGCGACCCGATGGGTGCCTGCAAAGTGAAAGGGGAAAACCGTGAAATACATCATAGCGGCAATAAAACCGTTCAAGCTGGAAGAGGTCCGCGAAGCGCTGACTTCAATCGGTGTGCGCGGAATGATGGTCACCGAAATCAAGGGATTTGGTGCGCAATCCGGCCATACGGAGATCTATCGCGGTGCCGAATATGCCGTGAATTTCGTGCCGAAGCTGAAGCTGGAAATCGCCGTTTCCGACAGCATGGCCGACCAGGTGGTCGACACGCTGCAAAAGACGGCGCGGACCGACAAGATCGGGGACGGCAAGATCTTCGTGCTTGATCTGGCGGCGGCAGTGCGCGTGCGCACAGGCGAGACCGGCGACGAAGCGCTGTAAGCGCGCGTCCGACACTGTGGAACATATCCAAAAGGACAGATGACGATGCAACTCAAAAAACTCATACCTCTTGTAGCTGCGGCGGCACTGCTGCCCAGCCTTGGTCTTGCAGAGGAAGCCGGCGAAGCGATGGAGGCCGTTGAACGCCTGAACATGGAGGTGGTGTTCATCATGAACTCGCTTCTGTTCCTGATCGGCGGGTTTCTGGTGTTCTTCATGGCCGCGGGCTTCTGTATGCTGGAAACCGGGCTGGTGCGTTCGAAGAACGCGACCATGCAGCTTATCAAGAACGTGTCGCTGTTTTCGCTGGCCACGATTGCCTATTTCGTGGTCGGCTTCAACCTGATGTATCCGCTGGGTGACTGGGTGGTCGAAGGCTGGCTGGGCGGCATTGCCCCCACAGTGCTGGAACCGGTCGGCGTGGAATTCGACGCGCTGGATGATGTCGAATACGCCTCTATCGGGTCGGATTTCATCTTCCAGCTGATGTTCTGTGCTGCGACCGCCTCGATCGTTTCGGGGGCCGTGGCCGAGCGTATCAAGCTGCTGCCCTTCCTGATCTTCGTGATCATCCTGACCGGCCTTATCTATCCGATTCAGGCCAGCTGGAGCTGGGGCGAAGGCTTCCTGGATGAGATGGGCTTCCTGGACTTCGCAGGCTCGTCGATCGTGCACGCAGCCGGTGGCTGGGCCGCTTTGGCCGGGGTGCTGGTTCTGGGTGCGCGCTATGGCAAATACAGCAAGGACGGCAAGGTCAATGTCATGCCCGGTTCCAACCTGCCGCTGGCAACGCTGGGGATGTTCATCCTGTGGCTGGGCTGGTTCGGCTTCAATGGCGGCTCGCAGCTTGCCATGGGCACGGTCAGCGATGTTGCCGATGTCAGCCGCATCTTCGCAAACACTAACACCGCTGCGGCGGGTGGGGCTGTTGCCGCGCTGATCCTGTCGACGATCCTGTACAAGAAGCCTGACCTGACAATGGTGCTTAACGGCGCGTTGGCCGGTCTGGTGTCGATCACGGCAGAGCCGCTGACCCCGTCGCTTGGTGCTGCAACCCTGATCGGTGCCGTCGGTGGCGTGATCGTGGTGCTGACCATTCCGATGCTGGACAAGCTGAAGATCGATGATGTGGTCGGTGCGATCCCGGTTCACCTGTTTGCCGGACTGTGGGGCACGATGGCCGTTCCGCTGACCAATTCGGACGCCAATTTCGGCACGCAGTTCGTGGGCATGGCAACCATCGGTATCTTCATGTTCGTTGCCTCCTTCATCGTCTGGTCGATCCTGAAGGCGGTGATGGGCATTCGCGTCAGCGATGAAGATCAGGTCAATGGTCTGGACACGACCGAGCTTGGCATGGAAGCCTATCCAGAGTTCAGCAAGGGCTAAACCCGTATCTGAACCGCGATAAACTGAAAGGCCCGGTCACATGACCGGGCCTTTTGACGTTCAGGGCGATGCGCCCGGCAGCGTGCTTAGTGAACCAGCTTGATGCGGGGTTCGTCATCTTCGGCGCGCGCCACGCGGCCATTGATGATCAGCCCGTCCGCCCCTGCGCTGACCGTCACCGTGCTGCCATCCAGCACCTCGCCCCCGAGCAGCATTTCAGCCAGCGGGTCTTGCAGATAGCGCTGGATCACCCGCTTCAGCGGGCGCGCGCCATAGACCGGGTCATAGCCCTTGTTGGCCAGCCATGCGCGCGCATCCTGATCCAGCTCCAGCGTGATCTTGCGCGCCAGAAGGCGTTTGAGCAACCGGCCCATCTGGATATCGACAATCGTATCCATATCGGCCCGCGCCAGCCGGTCGAAGATGATGGTTTCATCCAGCCGGTTCAGGAATTCGGGGCGGAAATGGGCGCGCACGGCCTCCATCACGTCGGCCTTGGCCTGACCGGCATCGGCCCCCTCGGGCAGTTGCGACAGCGCCTGACTGCCCAAATTAGAGGTCAGCACGATCAGCGTCTGCTTGAAATCCACCGTGCGGCCATGCCCGTCGGTCAGCACCCCGTCATCGAGCACCTGCAACAGCACGTTGAAGACTTCCGGGTGCGCCTTCTCGACCTCGTCGAACAGCACCACCTGATAGGGGCGGCGGCGCACGGCCTCGGTCAGAACGCCGCCTTCTTCATAGCCGACATAACCCGGAGGCGCGCCAATCAGCCGCGCTACGGCGTGCTTTTCCATGAACTCGCTCATATCGATGCGCACCATCGCCTGATCATCATCGAACAGATATTCGGCGACAGCCTTGGTCAGCTCGGTCTTGCCCACCCCGGTCGGCCCAAGGAACAGGAAGCTGCCAAGCGGGCGGTTTTCGTCATTCAGCCCCGCGCGGGCGCGGCGCACGGCATTGGCGACGGCGCGCAGCGCGGAATGTTGGCCGACCACGCGCTTGTGCAACTCATCTTCCATGCGCAGCAGCTTCTCGCGCTCGCCTTCCAGCATCTTGCTGGTGGGAATGCCGGTCCAGCGTTCGACCACTTCGGCGATCTGTTCGGGGCGCACGGCGTCGGCGACCATCTTCTCGGCCTCGCGCGCCTCGGCCTCGGTCAGCTTGCGCTCCAGTTCGGGGATCTCGCCATATTGCAGCCGTCCGGCACTGGCGAAATCACCGCTGCGCTTGGCGGTTTCCAGGTCGATGCGCGCGCGGTCCAGCGCTTCCTTGATCTTGCGCGCTTCTTCCAGCTTGTCACGCTCGGCCTGCCATGTGGCGGTCAGTTCGGCGCTGCGCTGCTGCAGATCCGAGAGTTCCTTTTCCAGCACGTCCAGCCGGTCGCGGCTGGCGGCGTCATCTTCCTTGCGCAGCGCCTCGGCCTCGATCTGCTTTTGCAGAATCTCGCGGTCCAGCGCGTCAAGTTCCTCGGGCTTGCTGTCAACCGCCATGCGCAACCGGCTGGCGGCTTCATCCATCAGATCGATCGCCTTGTCGGGCAGGAAGCGGTCAGTGATATAGCGATGCGAAAGCGTCGCTGCGGCCACCAGCGCCGAATCGGCAATGCGCACCCCGTGGTGAAGCTCATATTTCTCCTTGATGCCGCGCAGAATGGAAATCGTATCCTCGACCGTGGGTTCGGACACGAAAACCGGCTGGAAGCGCCGCGCAAGGGCTGCATCCTTTTCCACATGCTTGCGGTATTCGTCCAGCGTGGTAGCGCCGACGCAATGCAATTCACCGCGCGCCAGCGCAGGCTTGATCAGGTTGGCGGCATCCATCGCGCCCTCGGATTTGCCCGCGCCTACAAGCGTGTGCATCTCGTCGATAAACAGGATGATCTCGCCATTCGCGGCGGTGATTTCCGACAGGATGGCCTTCAGCCGCTCCTCGAATTCGCCGCGATACTTCGCGCCTGCAATCAGCGCGCCCATATCCAGCGCCATCAGCGTCTTGTCGGCCAGGCTTTCGGGCACATCGCCATTGACGATGCGCAGCGCCAGCCCTTCGGCGATGGCGGTCTTGCCGACGCCCGGTTCGCCGATCAGCACCGGGTTGTTCTTGGTGCGGCGGCTCAGCACCTGCATCGCGCGGCGGATTTCCTCGTCGCGACCGATGATCGGGTCGATCTTGCCATCGCGCGCGGCCTGAGTCAGGTCGCGTGCATATTTCTTCAGCGCCTCGAAACTGTCCTCGGCGCTGGCGCTGTCGGCAGTGCGCCCCTTGCGCAGATCATTGATTGCGGCATTCAGCCCCTGCGCGGTGACGGCGCCTGCATCCAGCGCGTCCTTCGCATCCGACTTCACCAGCGCCAGCGCGGTCAGAAGCCGTTCGACCGTGACATAGGAATCGCCTGCCTTCTGTGCGATCTGCTCAGCCTGATCGATCACCTTGGCAGTTTGCGGGTCCATATAGATCTGCCCCGCCCCGCCTTGCACCTTGGGCTGCTTCGACAGCGCAATGTCATTGGCCTGCGCCACCTGCTCGGCCGCGCCGCCCGCGCGGGTAATCAGATTGGCCGCCAGCCCCTGATCATCATCCAGCAGGGCTTTCAGCAGATGCGCGGGCAGCAATCTCTGGTGATCCTCGCGTAATGCGATGGTCTGTGCGGCTTGCAGAAAGCCTTTGGCGCGGTCGGTAAATTTCTCCAGATTCATTCGTCTCTCTCCTTCACAAGCGCCCGGAAATGCAGGACAGCCTGCGTTGCAGCACTGCCCTGAATGGGCCTTGACGCTTATGTGGGAAGCCCTCAAGCCTGTTGCAAGATGGGCACAGTAGCGGGGGCAGAAAAACTGCACCGGGCCTCGTTTCATTCTTGCCTGAAATATCCTCGGGGGGTGAAGCCAGCCCCGAACAGGGGCTGGTGAGGGGGGCAGACAGCCCCCCTTTTGCCGCGCGCAGCAATCTGCGCGCAACATATTGTTTCAGCTTTTTCGCGGCAGGCTGATCGCTGTCCAGTCCGGCCCCTGCCCGCGCGTCAGCACATGGCGCTGCCAGCCCGGCTGATCGGCCACTGCGCCTTGGGGGCGAAAGCCCAGCCGTTCCACCAGCCGCAGCGAGGGCGTGTTGTCGTGATGGATGCGCGCCTCGATCCGGCGCAGCGCGGGATAGGCGCGAAAGCACTGATCGGCAAACAGCCCGACCATCGGCGCCGCAAGCCCCTGACCCCAATAGGCCCGTCCAAGCCAGTAGCTGATTTCGCCGCTGGCAGGCGGGGTCGGCCCGCTGGCCCATTGCAGCCGGACCTGCCCGACAAGCTGGCCTTGCCACTGCACCGCGCGCACCAGATGATGCGCGGCCTCCTGCGACAAGGCGATCAGTTCTTCGGCCAGCTCAGGCGTCAGCGGGTCGGGATAATCCTCATGCATGAAGCGCCACAGATCGGGATCATCCAGCATTTGCTGATAGGCGGGCGCATCCGCGCTGTGCCACGACCGATAGGAAAACGCCGCGCGCAGCGCTTCGGGCGGGGCCGGGGCGGCAGGCGTGATGCGCTTGCCGCGAAGCTGGTCGGGCACGCCGGTTTTGCCCTGCTTGCCCGCTTGTGGTGGATAGTCGTGATTGTCCAAGGCCATGAAATCCCCTTTTCCTTGTGCCATTGTTATCACAGCACGCGGATCGAGGCTGCTGAAACCGACAGGACTCGCAGCGATGTTACGGATCACGCGCTGGCGTTGTTAATGAAGTGTCAACTATGCACGGCGCTGCGAGGACATTGTCCTTGCGGCCCTGCACACGGGCTGGTGCAATGGATGCGCTGATATCCGGGGCTGGCCCGGTCTGGGAGGTCGCGATGACCGCAGCATTTGACCGCATCATCGTGGTGGACTGGTCGGCCAGTTCCACCCCGAAACGCGGGGCCGATTCGATCTGGATCGGCGCGTCGGAGAAGGGGCGCGCGCAGCCCCTCGAAAATCCGCCCACCCGCGCCGCCGCAATGGACAGGCTGCGCGCGCAGATCACCGATGCGCTGGGGCAGGGGGCGCGGCTGCTGATTGCCTTTGATATCGGTTTCGGCTTTCCGCGCGGTTTTGCCCGAACCCTGACCGGTCAGCCCCGTGCACTGGCAGTCTGGGACTGGCTGGAGGCGCGCATCGAAGATGACACGCAAAACCGCAACAACCGCTTTCAGGTTGCGGCCCGCATCAATGCCCACTTCCCCGGCACTGGTCCGTTCTGGGGGCGCCCCAATGGCTGCGCTTTGCCCGACCTGCCAGCCAAAGGGCGCGCGCGCGTCGGGCATGGGTTGGCCGAGTTGCGCCAGACCGAGCTGATCTGTTCGGGTGCGCATCCGATGTGGAAGCTTTACACCACTGGTGCCGTGGGATCGCAAAGCCTGCTGGGGCAGGCGCATCTGGCGCGGCTGCGTCGCGAATTCGCGCCGGGTATCGGGGTCTGGCCGATGGAAGGGGCGGCGGCACAGCTGGTGCTGGCCGAGACCTATCTGAGCCTGATCGACACGGAAGTCAGGGCCGCGCGCGGCTATCCCTGCAAGGATGCCGCGCAGGTCGATCTGTTCGCCCGCGCGCTGGGTCTGGTGGACCTTGGCGCGCTGCTGGATGCCCCGGCTGACCCTGCCACGCTGATCGAGGAGGGCTGGATTCTGGGCGCAGGCCATCAGGCTGCGCTGCTGGCGGCGCTTGGGCTGACCGGGGGATGACGGCCATCGCTGCTGCCGGATGCCGCGTTGCAGGGGGATGACGGCGACAAAACACGGGTCTTTACGGCAGGAATTCCAGCGGGCATGGTCGCGGGTGCGGCAATATCCGACGAATGAGCAGCATGGAGGGCATGACATGACCACGCTAGAACCGGCAATGGCTTGTGATCATGTCTTCTGATCAGCCCAAGGGTGAACCCGTCATCCGCACCATTGCCATGCCCGCCGATACAAACCCCTCGGGCGACATTTTCGGGGGCTGGCTGATGGCGCAGATGGATCTGGCCGCAGGCAATCTGGCCGCAAGGCTGGCGCGCGGGCGCGCGGCCACCATTGCCGTTGAAGGCATGAGCTTCCTCAAGCCCGTGAAAGTGGGTGACGAGGTTTCGCTTTATGCCGATCTGGTGCAGACAGGGCGCAGTTCCATGCGCATCCATGTCGAGGCCTGGCGCCGCAACCGCTATGTCGAGCGCAGCGTGAAGGTGACGGATGCGACCTTTACCTTCGTGGCCCTGGATGTCGAGGGCCGCCCCCGCCCGCTACCCGATCATGGAAATAGTGACTCGCAACCAAGCTGAGCAGCCGGCGGCATTGCCCTGGCCGTGTTTGCGCAGACGGGCCTTGCGGCCCGTTGCCTTCGGCAAGAGTATTTGGGGCAAGATGAAGTCTGGGTGGATGAGGGTCTGATCTGGCGCACGCTGATCGGGGAAGGCGCCAGAGCGCTCAGCCCCTCAGCACCAGCCCGCCTTCGCGTTCCAGAAATGTGATGATCTCTGCCACGCCCTGCGCGCGCCGCAGCTCTGCCATGACATAGGGGCGCGCCCCGCGTGCCCGTGCGGTGTCGGCTTCCAGAAGCGCGCGGTCAACGCCCACATAAGGGGCCAGATCGATCTTGTTGACCACCAGCAGATCCGAGCGCGTCAGCCCCGGCCCGCGCTTGCGCGGAATGTCCTGCCCTGCTGCCGTATCGATGACATAGATCGTCAGATCCGCCAGTTCGGGGCTGTAGGTCGCGGCCAGATTGTCGCCCCCCGATTCGATCAGGATCAGATCCAGATCAGGGATGTTCTGGCGCAGATCGGCCACGGCGGCCAGATTGATGCTGGCATCTTCGCGAATGGCTGTATGTGGGCAGCCGCCGGTTTCCACACCGCGAATGCGTGCCTCGGGCAGAACCTGCGCGCGGAGCAGATAATCGGCATCTTCGCGGGTATAGATGTCATTGGTGATGACCGCCATCGAATAGCGATTTGCCAGCGCGCGCGCCAGATGTTCGGTCAGCGTGGTCTTGCCTGCGCCCACCGGGCCACCAATACCCACGCGCAAGGGTCCGTTCATGCTCATGTGCGGAAAATCCTTGCCTGAAGCGTTTCATGTTGCAGCGCGGCCATATCCGCCCCCAGCGCGGCACTGCCCAGATCCTCAAGGCCGGCCTGTGCGCAGTGCTCGGCCAGCGCGGTGATTTGCGGGTGCAGCCCCGCCAGCACCCCTTGGCCTGCTTCTTGCCCCAGCGGCATGAAGCGCATCGCGACCCCGGTCAGATTGGTGGCGAAGCTGTGCAGGTAAAGGGTGATGACGCAAGCGGCGGGCAGGCCAAGGGGGGCTGCGGCCTGACCCACCGCCACGGGCAGGCAGCGGGGCGGCAGCGCGCGCCCGGTAATCGCCGCGACAGTGCGGGCAAAGGCCGTGCCCTGATCGAGCGTCTCGCTCAGCCGCTCGGCGCCGGGTTGCAGCGCGCGCGCCAGCGCATCAAGCGCGGCGTGATCGGCACCCGCGCGCAGGGCATGGGCCAGCAGAATGCCATCCTGACGGCCTGCGCCGAATTCCAGCACCTCGGCCAGCCAGCGCGCCAGCGCGGGCGCGTCACCCACAGCGCCACTGGCGATCATGGTTTCCAGCCCGTGCGAATAGGCAAACCCCCCGGTCGGAAAGGCAGGCGAGAGCCATTGCACAAGGGCCAGAAGCCCCAGATCATCCGTGATGGGAATGGCTGTGTGCATGGTCATGTTGGTGCCCGTGGGAATGGCCCTGCGAATGGTCATGCGAATGGCCGTGGTCATGCCCCATCGGGCGGCCCATGCCATAGGCACCCAGTTCCGGGGTGAAGGGGGCGCTATCCGTGCTGACCGTCGCGCCAAGCTGGCGCAGCATGGCTTCCAGCACATGATCGGCGCGGATCACCAGCCTTTCGGCTTCGATCTGACAAGGCGTGTGGCGGTTGCCGATATGCCATGCAAAGCGCGCCAGCCCCGCGCCGGTGATGATCAGCACGTGTTCCGCGGCGGGCTGCACCTGCACGCAGCGGCCGTCTTCCAGTTCAAGCCCCCAATAGCCATCCAGATTGGTGACTTCCGGCAGATCGACCAGAAACCCAGCGCCGCTGGTTGTTTGCAGGCGTTTGCGGCGAAGCAGGCGTTCATCATAGTTCAGCACCACCACCGCGTCGCAGCGGGGCGGGGCGGTTTCCAGCAGCTTTCGGGCCGGGGGCAGGTCGGTCATGTTGCGCCTCAATACAGGAAATAGCGTTGCGCCAGCGGCAATTCGCGCGCGGGCTCGCAGGTCAGAAGTACGCCATCGGCGCGCACCTCATAGGTTTCGGGGTCGACGCTGATCTGGGGTGTCGCGTCATTCAAGACCATATTCGCCTTGCCGATACCGCGCGTCTGCGCCACTGCCAGCACCTGCCTGGCCAGCCCCAACTGGCCAGCAATGTCATCATCCAGCGCGGCCTGGCTGACAAAGCTGACCGCATTGCGCGTCAGGCTGCCGCCCAGCGCGCCGAACATGGGCCGCGTATGCACCGGCTGCGGCGTGGGGATAGAGGCATTGGGATCGCCCATCTGCGCCACCATGATGCAGCCCCCCATCAGCACCATTTCGGGCTTGGCCCCGAAAAAGGCGGGCGACCAGATCACCAGATCGGCGCGCTTGCCCAGGCTGACACTGCCGATATGGTCGGAAATGCCGTGGATGATGGCCGGGTTGATGGTGTATTTGGCGATATAGCGGCGCACGCGCAGATTGTCGTTTTCGCCCTGTTCACCCTCCAGCCGCCCGCGCTGAAGCTTCATCTTGTGCGCGGTCTGCCAGGTGCGGGTGATGACCTCGCCCACCCGGCCCATCGCCTGACTGTCCGAGGCCATGACGCTGAAGGCACCCAGATCATGAAGGATATCCTCGGCGGCGATGGTTTCGCGCCGGATGCGGGATTCGGCGAAGGCCACATCCTCTGGCACCTTGCGGTCCAGATGGTGGCACACCATCAGCATGTCCAGATGTTCCTCAATGGTGTTCATCGTATAGGGCATGGTCGGGTTGGTCGAGCTGGGCAGAATGTTCTGGCTGCTGACCACCTTGATGATATCGGGCGCATGCCCCCCGCCCGCGCCTTCGGTGTGAAAGGCATGGATGGTGCGGCCCGCAATCGCGGCCAGCGTGTTTTCGACAAAACCCGATTCGTTCAGCGTATCGGTGTGGATCATCACCTGCACATCCATCGCTTCGGCCACTGACAGGCAGCAATTGATGGCGGCGGGGGTGGTGCCCCAATCTTCGTGCAGTTTCAGTGCACAAGCGCCTGCGCGCACCTGTTCCACCAGCGCATCGGGCATGCTGGCATTGCCCTTGCCCGCAAAGGCCAGATTCATCGGCAGTGCATCGGCGGCCTGCAACATCCGCCCGATATGCCACGGCCCCGGCGTGCAGGTGGTGGCAAGCGTGCCATGCGCGGGGCCGGTGCCGCCGCCCAGCATGGTGGTCAGGCCCGAATGCAGCGCATCATCAATCTGCTGCGGGCAGATGAAATGGATATGCGCGTCAAAGCCGCCAGCAGTGACGATCTTGCCTTCGGCGGCAATGATTTCCGTGCCGGGGCCGATGATGATGTCAACGCCGGGTTGCGTGTCGGGGTTTCCGGCCTTGCCAATGGCTGCGATGCGCCCGTCACGCAGCCCGATATCGGCCTTGATTATGCCCGCATGATCGACAATCACGGCATTGGTGATGACGGTGTCCATTGCGCCGCCTGCCCGTGTGATCTGGGATTGCCCCATCCCGTCACGGATGACCTTGCCACCGCCGAATTTGACTTCCTCACCATAGCCGCCGCGCTCGGCGATAAGATCGCGTTCAACCTCTATGATCAGATCGGTATCGCCAAGGCGCAGCTTGTCGCCCTTGGTGGGGCCGAACATGTCGGCATAGGCGGCGCGGGTGATCTTGTATGCCATCAGATTGCCCCCATAACCTGCCCGTTGAATCCGTAAACCTGCCGTGCCCCGCCATAGGGCACCAGCCGGACCTCGCGCCTCTGGCCGGGTTCGAACCGCACCGCCGTGCCTGCGGGAATGTCCAGCCGCAGCCCGCGCGCGGCCAGGCGGTCGAATTCCAGCCCTGCATTGGCTTCGGCAAAATGGTAATGGCTGCCCACCTGCACGGGCCGGTCGCCGGTATTGGCGACCACCAGCAGCGTGACAGGCGCGCCCGTATTGATTTCGATGTCGGTGTCAGGGGTGATGATTTCGCCGGGGATCAGGGGGGGGATCATGGCTCTGCCCTCTCGCGGATGGGGTGGTGGACCGTGACAAGCTTGGTGCCATCGGGGAAAGTGGCCTCGACCTGCACGGAATGGATCATCGCAGCCACGCCTTCCATGCAGTGATCGGCGGTGATGACCTGCGCGCCCGCTTCCATCAGATCGGCGACGCTGCGCCCGTCGCGGGCGCCCTCGACCACGAAATCGGTGATCAGCGCAATCGCTTCGGGGTGGTTGAGCTTGACGCCGCGCGCCAGCCGCCCCCGCGCCACCATCGCGGCAAGGCTGACCAGCAGCTTGTCCTTTTCCCGAGGGGTCAGATTCATGAACGCTCCTTCACATTTGCCAGACGCGCGGCAGGGCGCGGTTGGGGCGCAGCACGGCCAGTGCGCGCGCAATCTGCTGGCGCAAGGGCCAGGCATCGGGGGCATGGGCGCGCAGGATCAGCCGCCCCGGCAGGGCCGAGGCCGCGGCCACCACCCCGGCCTGATCCAGCACCCGGCGCAGCGGCGCAAGCAGCGCCTCTGCCTCTGGTGCGATCAGTGCCAGCGTGGCAAAGGCGCGCTGCCCGTCCAGCCCCGCCGGTCCGGTGCCCAGTGCGCGATTGTCCAGCGCCAGCGGTTCCAGCCAGACCGGCGCGCCCGCGCGTTCGACCACACGCCAGTCGCGCAGCCGGATGCGGGCCACGGTTTCGCCCATCGCCGCGCGGCCCAGCACGATGGTTTCCAGCATCAGCGCGCCTGCGCCTTCGGCCAGTGTCAGTTCGGTGCGCCGTTCCAGTGCCGCGCCGTCAAACAGGATTGTTTCCTGCGGCAGCCAGTCCAGAAACCCGCCCGCGCCCACCTGCAACACCACGCGCATCTGCGCTGCGCCATCCGCGCTGCGATAGGCGCGTTCGGCGGTCTGGGTGGTGACAGTTGCGCGGGTATTCTTGCCCAGACAGGCGGCATAACCCAGGCTGTCGCCCCCGGTCAGCCCGCCAGAGGTGTTCAGAAACACCGCCTCGGGCCACTGGTTGGGGGCGGTGTGAACGATCACCTTGGCACAGCCCTGCTGGCGCAGCGCGGTCACCTGCGTGCGCGCGCCCCGCGCCGGGCCAAGCCCGATACGGGCCGCGCCGTGGCTGCGTTGCATGGTCTGGAAAGAGTGCGCGATGCCCATCGGTCCCGATTTTCCGCTTTGTCCAGCACCCTATGGCGGCGGTGGCGCGGGTCAATTCGGGACTGAATTCGGGCAGCGCCAGCGAGGCGCTTGGCGGCGCATTGGTGAAATATTGATCAGTCCGATCAAAATATGGGCGATGGAGTCATGATCGGGCCGTGCGGCAGCCAGCATTGCTGATCGGCGAACCTGCCGCCCCGTCCGGTTTTCCGCGTCATGCCGCGCATCATGCGTGCATGTCATTGAACTGCCGGGATGTTGCCGCTTTGCCAATACCGCGTCAGCGCGTCCTTCGCGCCATGACTATGCTGGCGTGCCCGTTTGGCGGCGCGGTACGCATCACGACCGATACAGCTATCGACAACAGCTATATGCCCGGAATTTGCGCGCCCCATCGCGTTGCAGAGCAACAGTTGCGCCCGCATATGGTGCCGTTGCGGCAATCGAGGGGGTAACGGTAGGGCGGGCGGTGTCACGCGAACCCTGTTCAGCCCCTGCCCAAGCGCCTATATGGCCCCAAGGCAGCGATGCAAGCGTGAAGGAGGATGCCGTGGACCGCGCAATCATCCGGGTGTCCGGCAAGGAACCGGCCAAATTCCTGCAATCCCTGGTCAGCAACGACACCGGGGTGCTGGCGCGGGGGCAGTTGGTCTATGCCGCGCTTCTGACCCCGCAGGGCAAGTATCTGGCTGATTTCTTTCTGGTGCCGGATGGCAATGACGTGCTGATTGATGTTTCGCCCGCGCTGGCAGAGGATCTGCTGAAGCGGCTGAGCATGTACAAGCTGCGCGCACCGATTACCCTTTCGCGCGATGATATGCCGGTCAGCCGCGGCACTGGCCCTGCCCCGGACGGTGCCCATGCCGATCCGCGCCACCCCGCGCTGGGCTGGCGGCTTTACGGGCAGGCGCTGCCAGATGACGGCACCGATTGGGACGCGCTGCGCGTGGCCCATTGCGTTCCCGAAACCGGAATTGAACTGATCCCGAACGAAGCATTTATTCTGGAGGCAGGCTTTGCGCGCCTCAATGGCGTGGATTTCAGGAAAGGCTGCTATGTCGGGCAGGAAGTCACTGCGCGGATGCATCACAAGACCGCGCTGCGAAAAGGGCTGGTGACAGTGGGGATTGACGGCAAAGCCCCCGTCGGCACCACGATCATGGCCGCAGAAAAGCCTGTTGGCACGGTTTATACCCAGGCAGGCGGGCAGGCGATTGCCAGCCTGCGCCTTGACCGTGCCGCGCCTGAAATGCGCGCGGCCGAGGCCCGCATCGTCTGGTCGGCAGATCGCGGCTGACTTGATCTGCCCCTTGCGGCCATGATAGCGGTATCATCGCAGCAAGGGGGTGCTATGAGGTTTGGAAAATCATCTCTGACACCGGGATTGGCCGGGCCGGGATTGGCGCTGGGCGCATTCGCGCTGTTCTCGGTGCATGATGTGATCGTCAAGTCGCTGGGCGGCACTTACAGCCCGGTACAGATCGTGTTTTTCAGCGTGTTGCTGGGTCTGCCGCTGGCCACGCTGATGCTGATGCGCGACCCCACGGATGGCAATCTTCTGCCCCGCCGCCCTGGCTGGACCGTGCTGCGCACCGGGGCTGCCGTGGTCACGGGTGTGACGGTGTTCTATGCCTTCTCTGTGCTGCCGCTGGCGCAGACCTATGCCATATTGTTTGCAACCCCGCTACTGATCACGCTGCTTTCCGTGCCCATACTGGGCGAAAAGGTCGGCCTGCATCGCGGCGGGGCAGTCATTGCCGGGCTGGCCGGGGTGATCATTGTGTTGCGCCCGTTCGAGGCAGATGGGTTGAGCCTTGGCCATCTGGCCGCACTGGTGGCGGCCTTTGCCAGTGCGTTCGCGTCGATCATCGTGCGCAAGATCGGGCAGGAAGAACGCAATGTGGTGCTGTTGCTTTATCCGATGATGGCCAGTCTGGTGGTGATGGGCGCAGTGCTGCCCTTTGTCTATAAGCCCATGCCGCTGGTCGATCTGGGGGCACTGGCCGCGATGGCATTTCTGGCCTTGATTGCCAGCCTCGGGGTGATCGCCGCCTATAAGCGCGCCTCTGCCGCATCGGTTGCGCCGATGCAGTATTCGCAGATCGTCTGGGCCGTGTTGTTCGGCGCATTGTTTTTTGGCGAAGGGGTGGATCTGGCAACCATCATCGGCGCAGCGGTGATCATCGCCAGCGGCGTCTATATCCTGCATCGTGAATCGCGCCAGAACGTGTCCGAGAACCGCCCGGTTCTGGCGACCCGCACCCGCACAGAGACCGGAACCTTCCCCCGCGCCAGCCAGCTTGGCCGGTTTGACGAGGCACCAGCGCAGCGCGAGTGACCGCCCCCGGCTGCGTCCCTCGCGGCAGTTCTGCAACGCCCGGTTGCTGGCGGGCATTGCAGAGTGCATCTGCTCTGGCTTCGCCGCAGTGGCAGGGCTATGTCATGCGCGCAAGACCACGCGCAAGGAAGCCTGTATGAGCACCGCCATTCGTCCGCGCCCCGGCATTCTGGAGATCGAACTCTATCAGGGGGGCAAGGCCAGCATCGCCGGTCGGGAAGATGTTGTGAAATTGTCATCAAATGAAAACCCGTTCGGGCCGGGCGATCTGGCGCGCGCAGCCTATGCGCGGGCAGGCCATGACCTGCATCGTTATCCCGGCGGTGACCATGCCGAGTTGCGCGCCGCGATCGCGGGGCGGTTCGGGCTGCAGGCGCAGCGCATCATCTGCGGGGCAGGCTCGGACGAGATCATCAGCTTCCTGTGTCAGGCCTATGCCGGACCCGGTGACGAGGTGCTTTACAGCCAGCATGGCTTTCTGATGTATCGCATTTCCGCGCTGGTGGCCGGGGCCACGCCGGTGGTTGCGCCTGAACAGGACCGCACCACCGATATTGAAGCGATTCTGGCCGCCTGCACCAAGCGCACAAAGCTTGTCTTCATCGCCAACCCCAACAACCCCACCGGAACAATGGTGCCGCTGTCGGAACTGGAACGGCTGGCAGATGGCCTGCCCAACCAGGCGCTGCTGGTGCTGGATGGGGCTTACGCCGAATATGTTGATGGCTATGATGGCGGCGCGGCAATGGTTGATGCGCGCCAGAATGTGGTGATGACGCGCACCTTTTCCAAGCTGTTCGGGCTGGGGGGCTTGCGTGTGGGCTGGGGCTATGGGCCGCAGCATGTGATTGATGTGCTCAACCGTGTGCGCGGGCCGTTCAACCTGTCCACCACCCAGCAAGAGGTCGCGCTGGCGGCGCTGGGCGACGACGCGCATCTGTCGCGCAGCCTGTCGGAAAATGCGCGCATGCGCAGCTGGCTGACCGAAAAGCTGAACGCGCTGGGCGTGGCCACTGACGTTTCGCATGCCAATTTCGTGCTGGCGCGCTTCGCCAATGCGCCCCAGGCCGAGGCCTGCAATGCCGCGCTTCTGGCGGATGGGCTGATCGTGCGGCAGGTCGCCAGCTATGGCCTGCCAGAAGCGCTGCGCATCACAGTGGGTGACGAAGCCGCCTGCCGCCGCGTGCTGCATGTCATCACGGGCTTCATCGAGGCGCAGAGATGAGCGCGCCGTTTCGCCATGTCGCCTTTATCGGGCTGGGGTTGATTGCCGGGTCAATGGCACTGGCCATCCGCCGCGCCGGGCTGGCGCAAAAGATCAGCGGCACTGCCCGGACCCTTGAGACCCGCCAGACCGCGCTGGAACTGGGGCTGGTCGATACGGTGCATGAAACTGCGGCACAGGCTGTGCAGGGCGCTGATCTGGTAGTGCTGTGCGTGCCGGTGGGCGCGATGAGCGCGGTTGCGCACGAAATCGCGCCGCATCTGGCGCAAGGTGCGGTGGTAACCGATGTCGGCTCGGTCAAGCAGGCGGTGATCGACGCGGTTGCCCCGCACCTGCCGGGTCATGTGCATTTCATTCCCGGCCACCCGCTGGCGGGCACTGAACATTCCGGCCCCCGCGCCGGCTTTGCCGAGCTGTTCGAAAACCGCTGGTGCATCCTGACCCCGATAGAGGGCACCGACCCCGATGCGCTCGACCGTCTGAGCCGGCTGTGGCAGGGGGTCGGGGCCAGTATCGATGTGATGGATGCCCCGCATCATGATCTGGTGCTGGCCGTAACCAGCCACACCCCGCATCTGATTGCCTATACCATGGTGGGCGTGGCCGATGATCTGCGCCGCGTCACCGATAGCGAGGTGATCAAGTATTCCGCCGCCGGTTTTCGCGACTTCACGCGCATCGCGGCGTCGGATCCGGTGATGTGGCGTGATGTGTTCCTGACCAACAAGGATGCCACGCTGGAAATCCTTGGCCGCTTCACTGAAGAACTCTTTGCCCTGCAACGTGCCATCCGTCAGGGCGATGGTGCGCTGCTGCAGGATTATTTCGAGCGGACAAGAGCGATTCGCCGTGGTATCATCGAGGCCGGGCAAGATACCGCAGCGCCTGATTTCGGGCGCGCGCAAAAAAAATAGGCTTCGGGGCAGAAGGTGATGAAGGCTATCGGCGCAGCCGCGCTTTTTTCGGTATTTGTCATTGCGGGCTGCGGCTCTTCCGACGGGGTGGTGGCGCGCGGCGCGCAGGTGCTGCCGGTGATCGGCGCGGCGATCAGCTCGGATGCGGGCAGGCTGCTGGGCCGTGTCACCCCGTCGCGACCGGCCTCTTATCGCAGCCATCCCCCGCGCAGCGCCACTGGTGGGCGCGCCTCTGGCAGCCTGTGCGGCACGCGCGGGATCGAGGGCACGACCATCGCGCCGATCACCTCGGAAATAGCGGGCTGCGGGGTCGCGCAGCCGGTGCGTGTGACCCATGTTGACGGGGTGAAGCTGTCGCAATCGGCAATCATGGATTGCGATACCGCGCGGGCGTTGCACAAATGGGTGCGCAAAGGGGCCAAGCCCGCAATCGGACGCAGGGGCGGGGGCATCGCCGAACTGCATGTGCCCGCGCATTATGCCTGTCGCCCGATGAATCATCGCCCCGGTGCGCCGGTTTCGGAACATGGGCGCGGGCGCGCGATCGATATCAGCGGGATGACTTTGGCCAATGGCCAGCATGTTTCGGTCCTCGATGACTGGCGCGGTTCGCGACACTCGGCGGCGCTGCGCCGGATGCACCGCGCTGCCTGTGGCACCTTCACCACCACGCTGGGTCCCGGCTCAGACGGGATGCATGAAGACCATTTCCATTACGATCTGGCGCAGCGCCGCAACGGTCCGATCTGCCGCTGAGGCGCGCCTGTCCGGCCAGCTTGATATTCGGCCCCGCGCGCGCAAACGTCCCCGCCCACCCGCCCACCCGCCCACCCGCCCTCGCTGCGCGCGGCGCGCGCGCGAGGTGCGGTATCTCAGGGGCGCTACTGGTCGCGTTTGTTCCGCTTCAGCAGCTTTCCGATCAGGAAGGATGTGCGCGGCACATAGGTATATCGTGTGCGGTTGCTGGGCGCTGGGCGTATCCGCATCCGGATCAGCCCGAAGATGACCAGAAACAGATGCGCGAGCGCGATGAAGGTGAACATCGCAGCCGGTCCGCGCAGATCGATCAGCCATGCCGCGATCAGGGGACTCGCGATGGCGCCAACGGCATAGAGGAACATGAGCGCGGCAGAGAGTTCGACCGCCTCGGACGGGTCGGTGAAATCATGTGCATGGGCGGCCGAGATCGAATAGATCGGAAAGGTCGTGAGCCCGAAGAACCCTGCCGCAATGAAGATGGCCACCACGCCCTGATCGGCGCTCGCCACGGTCGCCGCACAGGCCGCAAGTGAAGCAACAGAGAGCCATGTCAGCACCACGCGCCGGTCGTATTTGTCGGCAAGCCAGCCCACGGGGATCTGCGCGAGCGCCCCGCCAAGCACATAGGCCGACAGAAACAGCGCGATCACTTCGGCCCTGAGCCCCACCGAGAGCGCATAGAGCGGTCCGACCATTCGGAAGGCGGCCCCGGTGATGCCCGAGACCACGACACCCGCTGCCGCGAGTGGCGAGCGCTTCAAGGCAAGCAAGGGGCGCAGGCGCGGGGCCTCACCCACGCTCGGCGCCTGCGCGCGCGTCAGAACGAGCGGAAACAGTGCGGCACAGCACAACAGCGCCAGCAGGTTGTAGGAGACATAGGAGGCCGGCTCCAACACCGCGATAAGAAGCTGGGCACCGAGCGAACCCGCGATATCGACCACCCGGTAGACCCCCATCGCCCGCCCGCGTGTCTCATTGGTGAGCTTGGCCTGCAACCACGCCTCGATGATCGTGTAGCATCCCGCAACTGCCAGCCCAGAGGCCATGCGCAGCAAGGCCCAGGCCAGCGGATGAATCACCAGCATATGCGCAAGGATGCCGATCGTTCCTGCCGCTGTCAGCGCAGCAAATGCGCGCGAATGGCCGACCTGGCCCATCAGGCGCGGCGCCCACTAGCACCCGATGAAGAAGCCGAGGAAATGCGCCGAGCCCAGAAGTCCGATCTCGCCTGCCGTGAAATCGAGCGCCACGCCCGAGAGTGCATCAAGCGGCGCCACCCCGCCCAGGCCCAGTTGCAACAGGATGACTGACAGGAAAAGCGCTGCGAAGGAAACCAGGAGCCGCATGATGCCTCGAAAAAGGGAATCATCGCAAGAGTGCGACTCGGCATTGGGAAAGACCAGAGCCAAAACGCATCTCCAGGCCACCCAGAACGTGCGCCCAAACCGGCAGCATTCTTGCCAAACAGGCGGTTATGACGGGCAGGTGACAGATTTTTTCCGA
>JAFIEF010000087.1 GCA_020832655.1 Paracoccaceae bacterium | reverse complement strand
ATAGGGCTCATCCTTTGAGTGTTTTACTCTCCGGTAAACCCGGGGCGGTTCAGCGCCACACTCATGACCTTGCGCGCAACACGTTTTCGCGTGGTTGCCCAGAGCATGGCGCGGAACTGGCTGACGACCTGATCCGGATTGCCGAATTGCATGATCCGTCCACTATTGCCGCGGTCGTCGTCGAACCGATGGCGGGCTCTACCGGTGTACTGATGCCCCCAGTCGGGTATCTCAAGCGCTTGCGCGAGATCTGTGATCGCTACGGCATCCTGCTTATCTTTGATGAGGTTATCACCGCCTATGGACGCCTTGGAACTGCGAGCGCGGCGGAATATTTCAACGTGAAACCCGACATCATCACCACTGCGAAGGGACTGACCAATGGCGTCATTCCGATGGGCGCGGTGATCGTTGATGAAACGATCTACAAGTCAGCGATGGAACATGCGACAGCTCCCATCGAGCTTTTCCATGGATATACGTATTCAGCGCACCCAATGGCGGTCGCCGCTGCTTTGGCAACGCTGAAGTCCTATCGCCAAAACGACATGTTCGCGCGTGTGGCGACCCTCTCTCCGCTATGGGAAGAGGCGGTGCATAGCCTGAAGGGGCTGCCCAACGTGATCGACCTGCGCAATCTTGGCCTTGTTGCCGGGATCGAACTTTCACCGCGGCCAGGTGCGCCTGGGGCGCGGGGGGCCGAAGCGATGAAGCTCGCATGGGAAAAAGGCCTCATGATCCGCGTTACAGGCGACATCATCGCGCTGTCGCCACCCTTCATCATCACCGAGGACGAGATTCACACATTGTTCGGCAAGCTTGCGGACATTCTGCGCAATCTGGCCTGAGACCGCAGCCTCGTGCAACGAAAGACACGGCCAAGATCTGGCAGATCAGCCATGTTCCCCTGTCGACTTCTTCGTTCGTTGCGCTTGAATGCGGGGCCCTCTACCGGAAGTCTTCTTCCCAGCCACGCGTGACGAACCTGCGCATTGCCCTTTGCCAGCGTGCAAACGGTCGGTCAGGCGGAAGTTGCGGCCTTGCCGACGTGACAGGATATGTTGCGCGACGCATAGCCTGTTTGCGACACGCAGCAGGCCATGAAATTTGGTATCAGCGCGTCAATAGACAGGCGGCGAGATGATCCAGATCACGACTGCAGGGTCGGAATGCGGGTTTGACCACGCGTAGTCGCGATTGTTAAATTGGAAGCTGTCGCCCGTATTCAGGTTGAGTTCCAGATCGTCGATGGTCAAAGACAGCCTACCGCTGACCAACACCCCGCCATCTTCGCGGTCACGCGCCCGCACGCGCCCGCCGCTGTCGGAATGCGGGGCAAAAACCGATTTGATCATCTCGAACGACCCTGACAGCGAGGGCGAAAGCAACTCTTCGGTCAAGCCGCTTTCCGTCGATCCAATAGGCACACGGTCATCGGCGCGCAAGACAAGGCCGCGCTCGGCCTCGGCGCGGTTTGCAGAGCGGAAGAATACGCTGATGTTGATGCCCAGAGTGTCAGCAATCTGCGCCAGATCGCGCACCGAAGGCACGGTCTGACCGCGTTCGATCTGGCTAAGCCAGCCAAGGGAACGGCCGATTGAGGTCGCAAGCTGCTTCAGGGTCATACCGCGCGCCTTGCGCAGGGCACGGATATCATCACCGATCTGTTTGCTCATATGGATTTCATTCTTTCGCTCTTGCCCGCATTGGTAAACCATCAACATTGCGACGCAAGGATTTTCGCCATGAAATAATAGTTTGGTAAAATATACTCAAAAATGAAATTTATATTTGAAATTTCATTTCCAAGATGGCAACACTTGGCCTTATCATCCCCGCCCGCGCGGGCCTGCAAGGATTGCCGCCAATGGTTACACTTCCCGCCAAAGCCCGCGTCGTCATTATCGGGGGCGGCATTTCGGGCTGTTCGGTCGCCTATCATCTGGCCAAACTGGGCTGGACGGATATTGTCCTGTTGGAGCGTAAACAGCTTACATCAGGCACGACATGGCACGCGGCGGGACTGGTGGGGCAGTTGCGCGCCAGCCAGAACATGACGCGGCTGGCAAAGTATTCCGCCGATCTATACACGCGGCTGGAAGCCGAGACCGGCCTTGCGACCGGGTTTCGCCAATGCGGGTCGATCACCGCCGCGCTGACGTTGGAACGCAAGGAAGAAATTCTGCGCCAGGCCAGCCTTGCCCGCGCGTTTGGCGTCGATGTTAATGAACTGTCCCCCACCGAGGTCAAGACGCTTTATCCTCATCTGAACATCGACGGCGTGACGGCGGGTGTGCATCTGCCGCTGGATGGACAAGCTGATCCGGGCAATATTGCGCTGGCGCTGGCCAAAGGCGCACGTAACAACGGCGCGCTGATCGCCGAACATGTCAAGGTCACGCAGGTCACCCAACAAAATGGTCGCGTTATAGGGGTCGATTGGGTGCAGGGTGCCGAGCAGGGCCATATTGCTGCCGATCTGGTGGTGAATTGCGGTGGCATGTGGGGCCGTGATCTGGCCGCGCAAAACGGGGTCACATTGCCGCTGCATGCCTGCGAACATTTCTACATCGTGACCGAAGGCATCCCGGGCCTGACACAGATGCCAGTACTGCGCGTGCCCGATGAATGCGCCTATTACAAGGAAGACGCCGGAAAAATGATGCTGGGCGCGTTCGAGCCAAAGGCGAAACCCTGGGGTATGAACGGGATTTCCGAGGATTTCTGCTTCGACCAATTGCCCGAGGATGTCGACCATTTCGAACCGATCCTGGAGATGAGCATCAACCGTATGCCGATGCTGGCCGATGCCGGGATCCACACGTTTTTCAACGGGCCGGAAAGTTTCACGCCCGATGACCGTTACTATCTTGGCGAAGCGCCCGAGTTGCGCGGCTATTGGGTCGCGGCGGGGTATAACTCGATCGGGATTGTGTCCTCGGGCGGGGCGGGTATGGCGCTGGCGCAATGGATGAACGATGGCGAAGCGCCCTTCGATCTGTGGGAGGTCGATATCCGCCGCGCCCAACCCTTCCAGAAGAACCGCCGCTATCTGAAAGAGCGCGTGTCTGAAACGCTGGGTCTGCTCTATGCCGACCACTTCCCCTATCGCCAGATGGCCACCAGCCGCGGCATTCGCCGCTCGGCGCTACATGACCACTTGAAAGCGCGCGGCGCGGTCTTTGGCGAGGTTGCAGGATGGGAACGCGCCAACTGGTTCGCCAATGACGGGCAGGAACGTGAATACCGCTATTCATGGAAGCGCCAGAACTGGTTCGACAACCAGCGCGCGGAACATATGGCGCTGCGCACGGGTGTCGGGTTGCTGGACATGACCTCTTTCGGCAAGCTCCGCGTGGACGGAGCCGACGCCTTGGCATTGTTGCAGCATGTCTGCGCCAATCAGATGGATGTGGCCATCGGGCGGCTGGTCTATACCCAGATGCTGAACGCGCGCGGCGGGATTGAAAGCGATCTGACAGTGACGCGGCTGGGCGAGACGTCCTTCCTGCTGGTCGTGCCCGGCGCCAGTTTGCAACGTGATCTGGCATGGCTGCGCCGCCATGCGGATGACCGCCATGTGACGATACTTGATGTCACGGCGGGCGAAGCTGTTTTGCCGGTGATGGGACCGAAATCGCGCGACCTGCTGCGGCTTGTCTCGCCCGATGATTTCTCGAATGAGGCGCACCCATTCGGCACTGCGAGAGAGATCGAGATCGGCATGGGGCTGGCACGCGCGCAACGCGTCACTTATGTCGGTGAGCTGGGGTGGGAGTTGTATGTCAGCACCGATCAGGCCGCCCATGTGTTCGAAACCCTGGTCGAGGCAGGCACCGAGGTCGGGCTGAAACTATGTGGGCTGCACGCGATGGACAGTTGCCGGATCGAAAAGGCCTATCGCCATTTCGGCCATGACATCACGGATGAAGACCATGTGCTGGAAGCGGGGCTTGGCTTTGCGGTGAAAACCGCGAAGGGCGATTTCCTGGGACGTAACGCGGTGCTGCGCAAGCGCGAAACGGGGCTGGCGCGCCGCATGGTGCAGTTTCGCTTGACCGACCTCGAGCCGCTGTTGTTCCACAATGAACCGATCTTGCGCGACGGCGCGATCGTGGGATATCTGAGTTCAGGCAATTACGGCCACCAGCTTAGTGGTGCCATCGGCATGGGCTATGTGCCCTGCGCATATGTTGGCGAAAGCCCCGACGAAATGATGGCGTCACGTTATGGCATCATGGTTGCAGGTCAGGTCTTTGACGCAACCGCCAGCCTGACGCCGATGTATGATCCCAAATCGGAACGCATAAAGGCATGATTATGTGGCAAAGCGATGAAGAAGCACTTGCGTTATGACCGCGGCCAAGGATTGTCTGTCCGGACCAACCCGGTTCAGTTGATCCGCCTTTGACATGACTGGAGATGCCTAATGAGCGCGTCAATTGCTGATCTACCGGAAGAAGCTCGCGCTGCGCTGGTTGCCCGCGCAAACGCGCCGGGTTTGGCGCATTTGGCTGGTCATCTGGGTGCGATTCTTGTGACGGGAACTCTGATCACTTTGCAACCACCGTTATGGTGGCTGGCGCTGCCGGTTCATGGCGTATTGATCGTGTTCCTGTTCACGCTGCAGCATGAATGCACGCACCGCACCCCCTTTGCCAGCGACCGACTGTGCGATCTTGTGGGGCATGGTATCGGGCTGCTGATCCTGAATCCCTTCTTGTGGTTCCGGCCGTTCCACTTCGCCCATCACCGGCATACCAATCGCGCTGGTGATCCTGAGCTGGAAGGGCCTGTCCTGCAGACCCGCGCGCGATGGCTGTGGCATGTAAGCGGCATTCCTTACTGGCGTACTCAGATAGCATTATTGATCCGCCTTGCGACCGGCCGCGAGGCTCCAGCGTGGTTGCCCGCCACAATTCGCAGCCGCGCAGAGCGAGAAGCCCGAGTCTTTATTGCGATTTACACAATGGCGCTATTGACGCTGCTGTGGTCGCCCCTGCTGCTGTGGCTTTGGATTATGCCCTGCCTGCTTGGTCAGCCTGCGCTTCGGCTATACCTTCTGGCCGAACATGGGGACTGCCCGCAAGTAGCGAACGTATTGGAAAACACGCGCACCACCTTTACTACCCGAGCGGTTCGTGCGCTGGCCTGGAACATGCCCTTTCATGTCGAGCATCATCTTGCCCCGCAGGTGCCGTTCCACCGCCTGCCTGCACTTCACGCCCTCATCCGTGATCGTTTGGGTGTCACCGCCCCGGGTTACGCTGCATTCACCCGCGATTATTTGGCGCGGCGAAAATAAACAGCCGCAGAGATGTAACGCTGACTGTGGTTTGTATTCTATTCTGGCGCGTGTCAGCAATACTCGACACAGACAACGCGCCCGATCTGGCAAGTTCAGGATGGCTGGCAAAGCCTGACGTCTATCGGGGTTTGGAATTACGCGGCCTACTATTCACGCTCGGCATCGTCGTTCAGTGTGTCAAGGTAATGCGGCAGCTCGCGGGCCGTAATGTCTGCTTCACGTATCAGCCAGTCAAAGTGTTCGCTAAAGGAGGCGATCCGCGCCCGGTCACGGAAGGCAAGATAGTGCCGCCCAAGATAGAGCGTGGCAATCAAGGAACCAAAAACTGTCAGGGGCGATGAAAACACGCGCCTGGCATCAAAAAGATAGATGCGTAGGCTCGGGTAGAGTTGGTCGGAAAGTGTGCGCAGGTGGGCCAGTTGCGCGGCCCGCACGCCTTTGGGCAACCCCCGGTAATACCCCTCTGCACGCGCGAGGCTTTCCACTTCGTGACGGGGAATGGCGACTTCATGATCGCCTGAGGAGTTGCGGATCATGCGCATGCGATCCTCAGACGCTCCGATCGCCTGTTCGGTGGTGCGGTGCAATGCGTCGGCATACTCCCATTCCAGCATGGCTGGTATTTTGAACATGTCCGGCATTGTCGCGGGAACAAACCCTATGTCGAAGGTCGACCGTCCGCAAAGGGCCAGACCTTACTCGGCTAGATCATCCAGGCTTACGCCGAGCGTATTGGCCAAGGCCCGCAGGGTCGTGACCGAGCCCTGCTTGCGACCGGTCTCGATTTCGGCCACGGTCACGCGGTTCACA
>JAFIEF010000086.1 GCA_020832655.1 Paracoccaceae bacterium | reverse complement strand
GTCTGGGACCGCAAGACCGGCAAGCCCATCCATAACGCAATCGTCTGGCAGGACCGCCGCACTGCCGATTTCTGCGCCAAGCTGCGCGAAGATGGCCATGAGCCGATGATCACTGCCCGCACCGGGCTTCTGGCCGACCCGTATTTCTCGGCGACCAAACTGAAATATATCCTCGACACGGTCGAAGGCGCGCGCGACCGCGCGCGACGCGGCGAACTGGCCTTCGGCACCGTGGATAGCTGGCTGATCTGGAACCTGACCGGGGGCCGCGTGCATGCAACTGACGCCACAAATGCCGCGCGCACCATGCTTTATGACATCCACAAGGGCCGCTGGAGCCAGACCATCTGCGATCTGTTCGACATCCCCACCGCAATGCTGCCCGAAGTGCGCGACTGTGCCGCCGATTTCGGCCATACCCGCGCGGATCTGTTCGGCCATGAAATCGCGATTCTGGGTGTGGCAGGCGATCAGCAGGCCGCGACCATCGGGCAGGCCTGTTTCACCCCCGGCATGATGAAATCCACCTATGGCACCGGCTGTTTTGCGGTGCTGAATACGGGTGAAACCCCCGTCACCTCGACCAACAAGCTGCTGACCACCATCGCCTATCAGCTTGACGGCAAAGCCATCTATGCGCTCGAAGGGTCGATCTTCATTGCGGGTGCGGTGGTGCAATGGCTGCGCGACGGGATCAAGATCATCCGTTCCGCGCCGGAAACCCAAGGACTGGCCGAACAGGCCGACCCGTCGCAAGACCTGATCCTTGTGCCCGCCTTCGTCGGACTTGGCGCGCCCTATTGGAAGCCCGAAGCACGCGGCGCGATCTTCGGCATGACCCGCAATTCCGGCCCTGCCGAATTCGCCCGCGCGGCGCTGGAATCGGTGGGCTACCAGACCCGCGATCTGCTGGAAGCGATGCAGGCCGACTGGGCGCGCGAAGGCGCGCAGCCATCCTTGCGCGTGGACGGGGGCATGGCGGCGAATGACTACGCGATGCAGTTCCTGTCCGACATCATTGGTGCGCCGGTGGACCGCCCGCAAGTGCTGGAAACCACGGCGCTGGGCGCGGCCTGGCTGGCGGGGATGCGCGCAGGCGTCTGGCCGGGGATGGAGGAGTTCGCCAAGGGCTGGGCCATTGAGCGGCAATTCACGGCCCGGATGGGGGCTGGCCAGCGCGAGGCCAGCTATGCCCGCTGGAAGCGCGCGGTCAACGCCGTGCTGGCTGTGTAACCTGACAACCCGCGCCACCAGCAGACCCAACCACAGCCGGAATGCGTGGATGTGCCACTGGCCAGGGCATGTTGCGGCCAGAACAATCCGCCCATTTGCGCCCCGCGCGCGGGGCCAGCTTTCCCATTATTCCACCTACTGCATGAAATTGTCGCGCCATCCCAGTTGATCTGGAACAATGTCTTTATTTGATCAGATCAATAGACAGATTGTGGGAAATTATTCTATTTTCTACAGAGGTGAAAAGGAGTCGTGCCATGCAGCATTTTCCGGTTTTTCTGGATATGAGCCGCGCCCATGTCGTCGTTGGCGGCGGGGGGGAGATTGCGCTGGCCAAATTGCGGCTTTTGCTGAAGACAGAAGCGCAGATCACCCTTTTCGCACCCGAATTCACCCCCGAGATCGCAGCCCTGCGCGCCCATGTCACGCTGATCGGGCGCGCGCTTCAGCGCAGCGACCTGCAAGGCGCGACGCTGGTCTATGCCGCCACGGGCGATGCGGCAGAAGACGCCCGCATCGCAGCGCTTGGCCGGAAGGCAGGCGCGCTGGTCAATGTGGTGGACAATCTGGATGCGTCAGATTTTCTGACCCCCGCCATCGTTGATCGCGCGCCCGTCGTGGTGGCTATTGGAACAGAGGGCGCGGCCCCTGTGCTGGCGCGCCGGATCAAGGCGCAGCTTGAAGAGATGCTGCCTGCCTCGCTTGGGCTGCTGACCCGCATCGGCAAGGGGTTTCGCCAGATCGCCGAACGCCTGCCGCAAGGCGCACGCCGCCGCGCCTTCTGGGCAGAATATTACGATAGCGTTGGCCCGCGCGCATTGGAGCAGGGTGGGGAAAGCCAGGTCGCGCAGACGCTGGAGGCGTTGCTGGACCGCCATCTGACCCAGGCCGCGCCGGACGGGTTTGTCGATTTCGTCAGTGCTGGCCCCGGTGATCCCGAGCTTCTGACGCTTAAGGCACGCAAGCTGATCGACCGCGCCGATGTGGTCATTCATGACCGTCTGGTTACCCCCGAGATACTGGAGCTTGCCCGCCGCGAGGCGCTGATCATTCCAGTTGGCAAGCAGGGCTTCGGCCCATCGACCCCGCAGGAGGAAATTCACCGCCTGATGATCGCGCATGCCCGGCAGGGCGCGCAAGTGGTCCGGCTGAAGGGGGGCGATGCTTCGGTCTTCGGGCGTCTGGACGAGGAAACAGAGGCGCTGGACGGCGCCGGTATTCGCTGGCGCGTTGTTGCGGGCGTTACCTCGGCCTCGGCCGCGGCGGCCAGCATCGGTCAGAGCCTGACCCAGCGCGGGCGCAACCATGCGCTGCGGCTGGTAACGGCGCATGACATGAAAGGCTATGCCGAACAGGACTGGCGCGCGCTGGCCGCGCCCGGTGCGGTGACAGCGGTCTATATGGGCAAGAAAGCCGCGCGGTTCGTGCAGGCGCGGCTGCTGATGCATGGGGCCAGCCCGCTGACGCCGGTGACACTGGTCGAGAATGCCTCGCGCGCGGATCAGCAGGTGGTCGCGACCACGCTGGCGCAACTGCCGCAGCATGCCAGCGCGCTGGTCGGTCCCGCCATCATTCTTCTGGGGCTTGCGCCCAGAACCGCCGAACAATTGCCGGAGCTTCAGGAGCACGCGCTATGAGCACCCGTTTCACCCCATCTGTCGTGACGGCAAATGATCTGTTCGAAGGTGATGTCGTCTATCTGACGCCGCAGGGCGGCTGGTCACGCATCCACGCCGAGGCAGAGCTATTCACCCAGCAGGACGCGGCCCAGGCCGCGCTGGATCAGGCGCTGGCGCAGCCTGACCGGCTGGTGGGTGCCTATCTGGCCCCCGCACGCGAAGGCCCGAACGGCCCTGAACCCGCGCATTTCCGCGAAGCGTTTCGCGCGCGCGGCCCGTCAAATTACCCGCATGGCAAGCAGGTGGAAGGCATGTGTCGGCCCTGAGCCACACGCCCGACGCGCGACGCACATAAAAGGACCAACTGCCATGTATGCTTATTCCGAATTCGACCACGACGTTCTGAAAACCCGCAACGCCCAGTTCCGCGCTCAGGTGGAGCGCCGCATCGCGGGTCATCTGACCGAAGAGGAGTTTCGCCCCCTGCGCCTGATGAACGGCCTCTATCTGCAACTGCATGCCTATATGCTGCGTGTGGCCATTCCCTATGGCACGCTGAACAGCGCGCAGATGCGGCAACTCGCGATGATCGCGGATCGCTGGGACAAGGGCTATGGCCATTTCACCACCCGCCAGAATATCCAGTTCAACTGGCCGCGTCTGCACGATGTGCCCGATATTCTGGACGCGCTGGCAGAGGTGGGGATGCACGCCATTCAGACCTCGGGCAATTGCGTGCGCAATGTGACATCGGACCATTTTGCAGGTGCGGCGGCAGATGAAATCGCCGATCCGCGACCGGTGGCGGAACTCTTGCGCCAATGGTCAACCGATCACCCCGAATTCCAGTTCCTGCCGCGCAAGTTCAAGATTGCCATCACCGGCAGCCCCAATGACCGCGCGGTGACGCGCGCGCATGATATCGGACTGCGCATGGTGCTGCAGGGCGGGCAGCGTGGTTTCGAGGTGATCGTGGGCGGCGGGCTGGGCCGCACCCCGGTTATCGGCAAGGTGCTGGCAGAGTTCATCCCGGAAGCCGATCTGCTGCCCTATATCGAGGCGATCCTGAGCACCTATAACAGCTATGGGCGGCGCGACAACAAATACAAGGCGCGCATCAAGATCATGGTCAACGAGTTAGGGCTGGACGAGGTCCGCGCCCGCGTCAGCGCCCGCTTTGACGCGCTGCGCGCCGAATGGACCGGTGCGGATCAGGCGATTCTGGCCGATCTGCGCAGCGCCTTCCTGCCCCCGGCTTTCCGCGTGGCCCCGACCGATGCGTTTGACGCCGCCTACAAGGCCGACCCGGTTTTCCGCGCCTTTGCCGACACCAATCTGACGCCGCATTGGCAGGATGGCTACAGCATTGTCACCATCAGCCTGAAAGCGCATGGCGCAACGCCTGGCGATGCGACGTCCGAGCAGATGCGCCTGATGGCCGATCTGGCCGCGCGCTATGGCCATGACGAATTGCGTATCAGCCACGAACAGAATGTGATCCTGCCGCATGTCCACAAATCGGACCTGCCTGCGGTCCATGCCGCGCTGAAAGCGGCGGGGCTGGCCACGGCCAATATCGGGCTGGTTTCCGACATCATCGCCTGCCCCGGCATGGATTACTGCGCGCTGGCAACCGCGCGTTCGATCCCGGTCGCGCAGCAGATCGCAAATGCCTTTGCCGCGCGCGAGCACGATATAGGCGGGCTGAAGATCAAGATATCGGGCTGCATCAATGCCTGCGGGCATCACCATGTCGGCCATATCGGCATTCTGGGGCTGGATCGTGCAGGCGTCGAGAATTACCAGATCACGCTGGGGGGGGACGCCACCGAGGCCGCCGCCCTGGGCAGCCGCGCCGGTCCCGGTTTCGCCTATGATCAGATCGTGCCGGCGATAGAGCGGATCATCGAGGCCTATCTGGCACTGCGCAGCGCCCCGCAAGAGCCGTTCATTGACACTTTCCGCCGGGTTGGGGCGCAGCCTTTCAAGGATGCACTCTATCAGACAGGGGAGCATGCCGATGCCGCGTGATGCAACCACCCTTACGGCCGATTTTCTGCGCGAGCATGCGCGCAGCCCGGCGCAGGACTTTCTGAAAGACGCGCTGGCACGGGCAGGCCGCGTGGCGATGGTATCATCCTTCGGCGCGGATTCGGCGGTGTTGCTGCATATGATCGCGCAGACCGACCGCGCGCTGCCGGTGCTGTTCATCGACACACTGGCACTGTTTCCCGAAACCGTGACCTATCAGAAGACGCTGGCGGCGCATCTGGGGCTGCGCAATGTCCAGACCATCACCCCGGACCGGGGCGAATTGTTTGCCCGCGACCCCGATGGCCTGCTGCACCGCGCAGATACCGAAAGCTGCTGCCAGCTGCGCAAGGCCGAACCGCTGGCCCGCGCGCTGGCGGGTTATGATGGCTGGATCACGGGCCGCAAGCGCTATCAGGCGGCAACGCGCGCCGATCTGGACCGTGCCGAGGTCGAACCCGATACCGGGCGCATTCGCCTGAACCCGCTGGCCGACTGGAACGCCGCGCAGATCCGCGCCTATCTTGATGCCCATGATCTGCCGCGCCATCCGCTGGTGGCGCGCGGCTACCCCTCGATCGGCTGCCAGCCCTGCACGACGCGTGTGCTGTCGGGCGAGGATCCGCGCGCAGGGCGCTGGCGCGGGGCGGAAAAAACCGAATGCGGGATTCACTTCATCGGCGGGGTTCCGACCCGCACCCGCAAGGAGGATGCGGCATGAGCGTGATTGTCACTGATCAGGGCTTTGCCGCGGATGACTGGCCTGCCAACCCGACGCCGCTGGAGGCGTCGGGCCATGATCCGGCCCAGCCGGTCACTGCGCTTGATCTGCCCGGCGACACCCCGCCCGAGGCGCTGGAAGGTCAACTGGCCGGGCTGACCCATATCCGCATCGCGATCCCCGGTTTTGCCGATGGGCGCGGGCTGACCCTGGCGCGCCAGCTGCGCCGGATGGGGTATCGCGGACGGCTGCGCGCGCAAGGGCCGCTGATCGCCGATCAATATGGGATGGCGCGCCGCGCGGGGTTTGACGAGGTCGAGATCCCTTGCGCCCTTGCCGAACGCCAGCCCGAAAGCGACTGGCTGGCGCGTGCCGACTGGCGCGCGCCCAGCTATCAGGCGCGACTACAAGGATAAAGGAAGATTACAGATGGGACTCGATGTCATTCCCCAGCCGGGCAAGCGTGCCCCGACCCTGCCGGATGCGCAGACCGTGACTTCGGTGACGCATTACACCGACCG
>JAFIEF010000085.1 GCA_020832655.1 Paracoccaceae bacterium | reverse complement strand
CTACAAGATGGGGGTGGATGGCATCTCGATCCTGTTCGTGATGCTGACCACCTTCCTGATGCCGATCACCATTGGCGCATGCTGGAATGTCACGACACGCGTCAAGGAATACATGATCGCCTTCCTGCTCTTGGAAACGCTGATGATCGGCGTGTTCACGGCGCTGGATCTGGTGCTGTTCTACCTGTTCTTCGAGGCCGGTCTGATCCCGATGTTCCTGATCATCGGCATATGGGGCGGCAAGGACCGCATCTATGCGGCGTTCAAGTTCTTCCTCTATACCTTTCTTGGCTCGGTGCTGATGCTGGTGGCGATGATCGCGATGTATGTCGATGCCGGCACCACCGACATTCCGACGCTGCTGACCCATGAATTCAGCACCGAAACCATCAGCCTGATGGGCTGGCAGGTCATCGGCGGGATGCAGACTCTGCTGTGGCTGGCCTTCTTTGCCAGCTTCGCCGTCAAGATGCCGATGTGGCCGGTGCATACCTGGCTGCCTGATGCCCATGTTCAGGCACCCACGGCGGGTTCGGTCATTCTGGCGGCAGTGCTTTTGAAGATGGGCGGCTATGGCTTCCTGCGCTTTTCGCTGCCGATGTTCCCGGTGGCCAGTGACATCTTCGCGCCGCTGGTGCTGTGGCTGTCAGCCATCGCCATCGTCTATACCAGCCTTGTCGCGCTGATGCAGACCGACATGAAGAAGCTGATCGCCTATTCCTCGGTCGCGCATATGGGCTTTGTGACGATGGGCATCTTTGCGGCCAACCAGCAGGGCGTGGATGGCGCAATCTTCCAGATGATCAGCCACGGCTTCATCTCTGGCGCATTGTTTCTGGCGGTGGGCGTGATCTATGACCGCATGCACACCCGCGAGATTGCCGCCTATGGCGGGCTGATCAACCGTATGCCGGTCTATGCGGCGGTGTTTTTGCTGTTCACAATGGCCAATGTCGGCCTGCCCGGCACATCGGGCTTTGTCGGCGAGTTCCTGACCTTCCTTGGCGTGTTTCAGGTCAATACATGGGTCGCCTTCTTCGCCGCGACCGGCGTGATCCTGTCGGCGGGCTATGCGCTGTGGCTGTTCCGCCGCGTGGTGATGGGCGAGCTGATCAAGGCGTCGCTGAAGGGCATTCGGGACATGGACCGCCGCGAAAAGGGGCTGATGGTCCCGCTGGTGGCGATGACGCTGATCCTTGGCGTCTATCCGGCCCTTGTCATAGATATCATCGGTCCCTCGGTCAGTGCGCTGGTCGAAGGGCATTCGCTGGCGTTGCAGGCCCATGAGGCCGCATCCCAACTGGCACAGAACTGAAAGGTCGCGCAATGATCGGAGCTGATCTGTATACGGCCCTGCCCGAGATTGCCCTTGCGCTGTTTGCAATGGCGGCGCTGATGGTGGGGGTCTATGGCGGCAAGGACAAGCTGGCCGAACCGATCCTGTGGGCCACGGCCGGGCTGATGGTGCTGCTGGCGCTGCTGACCGGCAGTCAGGGGCTGGAAACCCGCACCGCATTTAACGGCATGTATATCGCCGATGCCTTTGCGCAATTCGCCAAGATGATCATCCTGATCTCTGCCGCTGTGGTGATGGTGATGGGGCAGGGCTACATGGCCGCACGCGGCTTGCTGAAATTCGAATACCCCATCCTGATCGCGCTGTCGGTGGTGGGGATGATGCTGATGGTCTCGGCCGGCGACCTGATCGCGCTTTATATGGGGTTGGAACTGCAATCGCTGGCGCTTTACGTCATTGCCACCATGAACCGCGATTCCGCGCGCTCGACCGAGGCGGGTCTGAAATATTTCATCCTTGGCGCGCTGGCGTCGGGCTTGCTGCTTTATGGCGCATCGCTGAGTTATGGCTATGCGGGCACGACGCTGTTTGCAGGCATCATCACCACCATTGCCGAAGATGGCATGTCGGTGGGGCTGCTGATGGGGCTGGCCTTCATGCTGGCGGGGCTGGCCTTCAAGATATCGGCCGTGCCCTTCCATATGTGGACGCCCGATGTCTATGAAGGCGCGCCCACCCCGGTGACGGCCTTCTTCGCCACAGCCCCCAAGGTTGCGGCGATGGCGCTGATTGCGCGGGTGGTGCATGAAGCCTTTGGCGTGGTGCCCGGTGACTGGTCGCAGATCATTGCGCTGCTGGCGGTGGCGTCGATGTTCGTGGGCGCAATCGCCGCGATCGGGCAGCGCGACATCAAGCGGCTGATGGCCTATTCCTCGATCACGCATATGGGCTTTGCGCTGGTCGGTCTGGCGGCAGGCACGGCGCAGGGCGTGCAGGCAATGCTGGTCTATATGGCGATCTATGTCACCATGAATATCGGTGTCTTTGCCTTCATCCTGACCATGCGCCGTGACGGGCAGGCGGTGACCGATATCGACAGCCTGCGCCAGTTTGCAAAGCTTGACCCGCTGCGCGCGCTGGCGCTTCTGGTGCTGATGTTCAGCCTTGCGGGCGTGCCGCCGCTGGTGGGCTTTTTCGGCAAGTTCTATGTGCTGTGGGCGGCGGTCGAGGCGGGCATGGCGTGGCTGGCCGTGGCCGGGGTGATCGCCAGCGTGATCGGTGCATTCTATTATCTGCGCATCGTCTATTATATGTATTTCGGCGATGAGTCCGAGCCGCTGGATATGGTGCGCGCCCCGGTTCAGGCAACGCTGCTGATAGGCAGTGCTGCGCTGATGGTTCTGGGGGTGATCAACCTGTTCGGGATCGAGGGCGCGGCGGCGCTGGCGGCACAAGCCCTTGTCAAGTAACTGGCCCGAAGGGGTCGGGCGCATTGTCCTGCCCCAAATTGACAGCACCAATGCCGAAGCCATGCGTCGCGCGCCTTTGCTTGACGCGCCTGCATGGATACTGGCGCTGCACCAGACCAAGGGGCGCGGGCGGCGCGGGCGCGCCTGGGCCGACCCAGAGGGCAATTTTGCGGCCAGCTATCTGACCCGCCCGATTGTGCCTGCCGGGCAGGTGGCGCTTTATTCCTTCGTTGCGGCGCTGGCGCTGATGGATGCACTGGCCGCCGTGACCGGGCGGGCCACGCCTTTCACACTGAAATGGCCCAATGACGTGCTGCTGAATGGCGGCAAGCTGGCGGGCATCCTGCTGGAAAGCGCAGGGCACGGGGCGCAACTGTCGCATCTGGTGATCGGCATCGGCGTCAATCTGCGCAGTGCCCCTGCACCGGAAAGTGGCGCGCTGCGCCCGGTCAGCCTGCTGTCGGAGACCGGTATCACCCTTCCCCCGGAAGAGTTTCTTGACGCGCTTGGCCCCGCTTTCGCGCGCTGGGAGGGCCGGTTTCTGAGTGATGGTTTCGCGCCTATCCGCAAGGCATGGCTGGAACGCGCCGCGCGGCTTGGCGAACGGATCGTGGCGCGCACCATGCGGCAGGAGTTGGAAGGCGTGTTCGAAGGCATCGACATGACCGGGGCGCTGATCCTGCGCAGCGCCCGGACGCGCCATGCCATCCCGGCGGCAGATGTGTTCTTTCATGATCAGGGGGGGCACCATGCTTCTGACCATTGATTGCGGCAACACCAACACAGTGTTTGCGATCTGGGACGGCACCGAATTCGTGGCCACATGGCGCACTTCGACCGAGGCCACGCGCACGGCGGATCAGTATTTCGTGTGGCTGTCCAGCCTGATGGATCTGACCGGCATCTATGCCGATATCACCGATGTCGTCATTTCCTCGACTGTGCCGCGGGTGGTGTTCAACCTGCGCGTGTTGTGTGATCGCTATTTCCGCTGCCGCCCGCTGGTGGTGGGCAAGCCCGAATGTCTGCTGCCGGTCCCGCCGCGTGTGGGCGAGGGCGTGCGCCCCGGCCCCGACCGGCTGGCCAATGCGGTTGCCGCCTTCGACCGGCATGGCGGTGATGTCATCGTGGTGGATTTCGGCACCGCCACCAATTTCGACGTGGTCGCGCAGGATGGCGCCTATGTCGGTGGCGTGATCGCGCCGGGGGTGAATCTGAGCCTGGAAGCGTTGCATCAGGGTGCGGCCGCGCTGCCCCATGTAGATGTCACGCGGCCCGAGAAGGTCATCGGCACTGACACGGTTGCCTGCATCCAGTCGGGGGTATTCTGGGGCTATATCGGGCTGGTAGAGGGCATCACCGCCCGCATCAAGACCGAATATGCCCGCCCCATGACCGTGATTGGCACGGGCGGGCTGGCACCATTATTCGCGCAGGCCGAAGCCTTGTTTGACATCATAGAGGATGATCTGACATTACATGGCCTTTGCGTCATCCACGACTATAACAAGCGTAACGGCATCAAGGAGCAGGCATGAGCAAGGACCGGCTGATCTATCTACCGCTTGGCGGCGCAGGCGAGGTGGGCATGAATGCCTATGTCTTTGGCTATGGCCCGAAAGGGCGCGAGCGGCTGATTCTGGTCGATCTGGGCCTGTCCTTTCCCGATATGAGTTCCAGCCCCGGCGTCGATCTGATCCTGCCCGATATAAGCTGGCTGGAAGAACGCCGCGACCGGCTGGAGGCGATCATCATCACCCATGCGCATGAAGACCATGTTGGCGCGCTGGGTCAGTTGTGGCAAAAGCTGCAAGCCCCGGTCTATGCGCGCGATTTCACAGCCCGCATCGCGCGGTTGAAGATGCAGGATGCCGGGCTTGACCCGGAAAAGGTCATCACGGTGGGCAAGGCACCAGAGCGGGTGGAGCTGGGGCCGTTCACGGTGCAGTTCTTTCCCGTGGCGCATTCGCTGCCCGAAGCCTCTGGCCTGATCATCGACACGCCTGCGGGGCGTCTGGTGCATTCGGGGGATTTCAAGGCCGATCCGACGCCGGGTGTGGGCGAGCCGCATGATCCCGACATGCTGGCCGAGATCGGGCGCAGCAGCGTGAAGGCGCTTCTGTGCGACAGCACCAATGTCATGAACCGCCATGCAGGCCGGTCTGAATCGACTCTGGGCGAACCCATCGGCAAATTGATGCGCGAGGCGCGCGGCATGGTGGTGGCGACGACCTTTGCGTCGAACATCGCGCGGGTCAAGACCATCGCCGAAGCCGCGCATGAGGCTGGGCGTTCGGTCTGTCTGCTGGGGCGCGCGATGCTGCGCATGACGCAGGTGGCGACAGAGGCGGGCATCCTGACCGATTTCCCCCCCACCATCAGCCCCGAAGCCGCCAAGGACATGCCGCGCGAAAATCTGGCGCTGATCGTCACCGGCAGCCAGGGCGAACGCCGCGCGGCCTCGGCGCAGCTGGCGCGCGGCAGCTATATGGGGCTGAGCATGAAGGAAGGCGATACCTTCCTGTTTTCCTCCATGACCATCCCCGGCAATGAACGCGAGGTCGGGCGCGTGGTCAATGCGCTGTCAGAACTTGGCGTCGATGTGCTGGACAATGCAGACCGGCTCTATCACGTTTCGGGCCATGCCAACCGCCCGGATCTGGAAGCGATGCATGACCTGATCAATCCGCAGATCCTGATCCCCATGCATGGCGAACACCGCATGCTGCGCGAACATGCCAAGCTGGCGATTGCGCGCGGAATGCAGTCGATGGTGGTGCCCAATGGCTCCATGCTGGATCTGACCGGCGACAGCCCCGCGCTGGTGGATGAAGTGCCCACGGGCCGCATCTATCTGGATGGCAGCCGCATGATTGGTGCGATGGACGGAATTGTGCGCGACCGCATCCGCATGGCGATTGGCGGGCATGTCTTTGTCACGCTGATCCTGGATGAAAACGACGATACGCTGGGCGACCCCTGGGCAGAGATTCTGGGCCTTGCCCCCACCGGCAAGGGCGGGCGCGCGCTTAATGAAGCGATCGAGGAAGAACTGGCGCAATATCTGGAACGCGCGGGCCACAAGACGCTTGCCAATGACGACAAGCTTAATGAAGGCATGCGCCGCGTGGTGCGTCAGGTGGTGATGGAAGAGATCGGCAAGAAGCCCGAAGTCACGATCGTTATCAGCCGACTGGTGGAATGACCCGGCGGGCCACCGGCCCGACCATATTGGCGCGATCTGACCCCGTGTCAGGCTGATCGGATAGCGGGTGTGCTTTGGCATGTAGCAAGAAAGCGCCCTCGGCCGTGGGGGGCCCCCCCCCCCCCCCCCCCCCCCCCCCCCGCCCCCCCCCCCCCCCCCCCGCCCCCCCCCCCCCCCCCCCGGGGGCCCGCCCCGAGGAGACCCCGGCGCTCCTGGATGAGGCACATCGGCATGGAATCATGGTATCA
>JAFIEF010000001.1 GCA_020832655.1 Paracoccaceae bacterium | reverse complement strand
CACCTTCGGCCAGTGCAATACGGTTCAGAACCGAGTTCGCGGCAAAGGCCACCATTGCGAGCGTGGTCAGAAGCGCGATCTTGACTGCTGATGATGTTGCCATGCCGCGTATTCCCAAAGGCTGCCCATAATCCCGTCAGCCATCGGCGCTAGCAGAAGCCTGCCCCACCGGCAAGCAATGCGAGATGCTGCGTCAGAAAGATCAGGGGCTGGGCAAGGACTGGACGATCACCGGTTTCGATGGTGCCAGCGACCTGCTGTTCGCGTGGGCGCGCAGGAACCGGCCTGATCGGGATCTGATCAGTGCCGGAATGGGCCGACAGGCATCGCTGGCGCAGTTCCCGCGCCTTGGCCGAACCGGGGTGATCGCGCTGCAGGTCTGCCGCCCGGCCCGCGCACGCTGGCAGGACATGGCGCAACCTACAGGGCGCGGGGTCGGGCGTCTGCTGCGCGGCCCCGCCACGCGCGATCACGGACAATGAACTTCCCAGAAAGGCAAGACACTGGCGTCCTGAACCCCGCGTCACTTCATTTTGCGACTACGGTGATGGCGTCATGTTTTCGCCAGGAGGCAAAACCACCCAAGGATGCGCCCTATGCGCAAACCATATCCTGTCGGGTGCCGGAAAGTTGCGATCAGCAAAACAACCGCCATGAATTGCAACCATTCCCGGCCGCAATTTCAAGCGAAACAACAGCGAAACCCCACAAATCGGGCAGAACTCAAGATCCAGTGTTCTGTCTTCATTTGTGGGCCTTCTATACTCTCGTCGCTCGCCGAGATTGTCTGTTACCTGTTCTTCGCGGAAGAATCCTGCGATGTGAAAAGCACTTCCGCTGCGACGCTGGCAATCGTAGCAGTTGCAAATATTGACCCATTCCAGATCTCCTTTGACGGTTACTCGAAACTGACCGCACGAACATTGCGCGTGTCGAATGGTGTCTTCGGGCATGGCAAATCCCCTATCTGCTGCATCAGTCAGGCTGCACTGCGGCAGTGGCGGCTCAGCTTCATGTGATCGAGGCTTGTGCTTGCCGGTCCGGCTTCATGCCCTTGCCCGCGAAACCGTGCTCGCCGCGCGGCATCCCATCGCACATATCACAAAGCGGCAGATTGATCATTGCCCCATGCCGGTCCATGCCCCATATCTGGCCTATGACAAAACTGATCCCGATCCTGCTGATCATCGGTTACGGGCTGGTCATGTACTGGTTCTCTGCCTGGCGCACGCGTAACGAGCTTGACGCGCGCTCCAGCCTGCTGGCCGACAAGCGGCTGAAGGATCTGACCGACCGTTTTGCCGATGCCGTGGGCGTTGGTCAGATCCGCGTGCATGTCTACGAGATCGAGCCTGTGAACGGGCTGGCCGCCCCCGATGGGCGGATTTTCATCACGCGCGGGTTCTACAACAAATACCGCCAGGGCGAGGTATCCGCCGAGGAAATGGCAAGTGTCATCGCCCATGAGCTGGGGCATGTGGCGCTGGGGCATTCGCGCAAGCGGATGATCGATTTTTCCGGCACCAATGCGGTACGCATGGTGCTGGCCACGGTGTTCAACCGCTTCCTGCCGGGTCTGGGGGCGGTGATCGCGAATTTCGTGGTCACGATGCTGGCCGCGAAACTCAGCCGCAATGATGAATACGAGGCTGATGCCTATGCCTCGGCGCTGCTGGTCAAGGCCGGGATCGGCACCGGGCCGCAAAAGAGCCTGTTTCGCAAACTCGAAGGGCTGACCGGGATGGGGGGCGGGATGCCGGCCTGGCTGATGTCGCACCCCAAGACCGACGACCGCATCCGCGCGATCGAGGAGAACGAGGCGAAATGGAAGCTCTCGCCCGAGGGCGGCTGAGCGAAGCGCAGAGGGGGGCGTCCCTTGCCCCCCATCCAGGGGGGCGCGGGCCGCGTCGGGCTTTCGCCCTCCGGCCCTGCCGAAAGGTTACACCACCACCCCGGCCCCATCGGTTGAATCGCCCACACTGGCGCGGAACGCCGCGAACAGCTCGCGCCCGATGCCGGTCTGGTTGTCGGCAAGATCGGCCATGACCGGCGCGCGTTCGGCAAAGCCATCTTCCAGCACATCCAGCCTGCCCGCCGCCGCATCCAGCCGCAAAAGATCGCCTTCGCGTAGCCGCGCCAGCGGCCCGCCGCGCGCGGCTTCGGGCGCGACATGGATCGCAGCGGGCACCTTGCCGCTGGCCCCCGACATGCGCCCATCGGTCACCAGCGCCACTTTCAGCCCGCGATCCTGCAACACCGACAGGATCGGGGTCAGCGAATGCAACTCTGGCATGCCGTTCGCCGCTGGTCCCTGAAAGCGGACGACAACAATGGTGTCTTCGGTGAATTCCCCGGCGCGGAACGCCGCCTTGACGCTGTGCTGATCATGGAAGATGCGCGCGCGGGCCTCGATGACATGGCGCGCGGGGTCCACGGCAGAGGTCTTGATCACCCCTTGCCCCAGATTGCCGGAAAGCTGTTTCAGCCCGCCCGAGCGCTGGAACGGGTCGGATGCCGGACGCAGGATGCGGTCATTGGCGCTGCACTCCGCCCCGGCTTCCCAGACCAGCCGCCCGTCGCGCAGCTTGGGTTCCTGCGCATAGCGCGCCAGCCCGTCGCCTGCCACGGTACAGACATCCTCATGCAGCAGCCCGGCATCAAGCAACTCGCCGATCATGAAGCCCAAACCCCCCGCAGCGTGGAAATGGTTCACATCTGCCAAACCGTTGGGATAGATCTTGGCCATCAGCGGCACCAGATCCGAGATCTCTGCGAAATCCTGAAGTGTAAGTTCAATTCCCGCCGCGCGCGCCATTGCGGGCAGATGCAGCACCAGATTGGTGGACCCGCCCGTGGCCATCAGCCCGACAATGCCATTGACGAAAGCGCATTCATCCAGCACCTGCGCTGCGGGGCGATAGTTACTTCCCAGCGCGGTAATCGCCAGCGCGCGTTCAGTGGCGGCGGCGGTGAGCGCCTCGCGCAGCGGCGTGCCGGGATTGACAAAGGCGGCTCCTGGCAGGTGCAGGCCCATGAACTCCATCAGCATTTGGTTGGTATTGGCGGTGCCGTAAAAGGTGCAGGTGCCGGGGCCGTGATAGCTGGACATCTCTGCTTCCATCAGCTTGTCACGCCCGACCTGCCCTTGTGCGAATTGCTGGCGCACGCGGGCCTTTTCATCATTGGGCAGGCCGCTGGTCATCGGCCCTGCGGGAATGAAGACGGCGGGCACATGGCCGAATGTCGCCGCCGCAATCACCAGACCCGGCACGATCTTGTCGCAGACCCCCAGCCAGACCGCCGCGTCAAAACAGTTATGCGACATCGCCACCCCGGCCGAAAGCGCGATAACATCGCGCGAGAACAACGACAGCTCCATCCCCGGCTGGCCCTGGGTGACACCGTCGCACATCGCTGGCACACCACCCGCCACCTGCGCGGTGCCGCCTGCCGCGCGCGCCGCGCTGCGGATGATCTGGGGATAATTTTCAAAGGGCTGATGCGCCGAGAGCATGTCGTTATAGGCGGTGACGATGCCCAGATTGGGCGCGCGGCCTTCGGCCAGCGCGTCCTTGTCCGCGCCCATTGCGGCATAGGCATGGGCCTGATTGCCACAACTGAGATGGGCGCGGGCCGGGCCGGCCTCGGCAGCCTTGCGCATGCGGTCCAGATAGGCCGTGCGGCGTTCGGTCGACCGGCTGCGGATGCGGTCGGTGATGGCTTCGATCTGCGGATTGAGCGGCATCTTCCCTCCATTGGCTGGCACGCCCGCGCGGCGTGCCTGTGCCCTGGCTGCGCGTTCTGGGGCAGCATATAATCCGTTAGCGCTATCAAGGCAACAGCCCGTCACAGCCTTGCATCACTTGCATGGCGGGATTTCGTTCATGCACCTCGTAATGCTGCGTCGCAGCGTCTATTTCGACGCAGGGCCACAAGATGGCATGAACACAGGTATCAAGAAGATGACACAAGGCACAAACACGCATCCGTCCCTGACAGATGTCACCCAGCTTGAATTCGAAGCCAGACGGCTGCGCGCAGAGTTCCTTCGCGCCCAGACCGCGAAAATATGGGCAGCGCTGGTTGCTGCTTTCAGGACACAGCACCAGGCTGGCGCGACGGGGCAGAAACCCGCCTGACCATTCGGGCCACGAACAGGCGGGTCATCGCCCCCGCCTGTCAGCCCATCCGGCACCGGCCATATCAGCCTGCCGATGCGCCCATGACATGGGACAGTTCCGCCCCCGACAGCACCACATGCCGCGCGCGCCCCACAATCAGCGGATCGGGGTTGCGCACGATTTCGGGATCCTTGCCGGGGTAGTCCAGCGTTGACAGGAAGTACTTCATGCATTCCAGACGCGCGCGCTTCTTGTCCTTGGATTTGATCACTGTCCAGGGCGCGTCGGCGGTATCGGTGTAGAAGAACATCGCCTCTTTCGCTTGGGTGTATTCATCCCATTTGCCAAGGCTGGCCTTGTCGATGGGCGACAGCTTCCAGCGTTTGAGCGGGTCTGTTTCGCGCGAGGCGAAGCGGCGGCGCTGTTCTTCGGGCGTGACCGAAAACCAGAATTTGTATAGCCGGATGCCCGAGCGCACCATCATGCGCTCGAACTCGGGTGCCTGACGCATGAATTCCAGATATTCCGTCGGGGTGCAGAACCCCATCACACGCTCGACCCCGGCGCGATTATACCAGGACCGGTCGTAGAACACCATTTCCCCCGATGTCGGCAGATGCTCGATATAGCGCTGGAAGTACCATTCTCCGCGCTCTTTGTCAGAGGGCTTGTTCAGCGCGACCACCCGCGCAAAACGCGGGTTTAAATGCTCATTAAAACGCTTGATGGTGCCGCCCTTGCCGGCCGCGTCGCGCCCTTCGAACAGAAAAACGAACCGCTCACCCGTTTCAATGGCCCATTTCTGGACCTTCAGCAATTCGGCCTGAAGGCGCGCCTTTTCCGCCTCATAGGGTTTGCGCGCCATCTTGTAGCGATAGGGGTAGCGGTCGGATTCGAAGAACTGCCGGATTTCCTCGGTGGTCAGTTCATCCGGGTCGGGTCGCCAGCTATGCGATTTGGGGGCGGTCTTTAGCTTTTCGCCTATCGTCAGCTTACTGATCGGATTCTCAGAAACCGGGGGCGACTCTGCCGGGTGCGATTGCGCCGCAGCCACAGCGGTGATTGCCGCTGTTTCTGGCTCGGGCAGCTTGCTTTCCTCTGCGCCGGGGGCTGAACTGGTCTTGGCAATCGCGGCATCTTTCATTCGGTTCTCCTATCCACATCCCATTGCAACTGGTTCTGTGCTCAACTGACACGCAGCGGAAAAGCTGTCATTGATACTGATCAATTCGCGCGCGGCAGGTCACAATGAAAACGATGCGTTGCCGTCAGGCAACAGTGCGCTATTGCATCGGGCGCTGCGCCAATACGACGCCCAGCATCATCAGCGCAATCCCGGCAAGACGCGGCCAGTCCATCGGGCGCAGCCGCGCACCAAAGAGGCCGAAATGATCTATCACGGCAATCGCAAGGATTTGCCCCAGCAACACGAAGATCACCGCATTGCCGACCCCGAAATGTGGCGCGACCCAAGAAATCGACAACAGGTAGAAAGCAATCAGCGCCCCTGCCAGAAACAGATATTTCGGCTGCGCGGAAAGCTGGGCAAAACCGCCGCCCTGCCCGATTGCCAGCGCGACCACCCCTGCCACAGCCGCGGCCAGCACGAACATCACCGCCGCCGCGGCCGCGGGTGAACCGATCCGCGCGCCCATCTGGGCGTTCAGCGCCGCCAGAACCGGTACACCCACCCCGGCGGCCAGCATGACGATGGCGTATTTCACAGTGTCAGGTGACATATCGTTCCATCCGAAGGGGGCTTTGGCATGGCGGCAGATTGCCAGCTTGACGCAGGCACCGCCAGCGAAAAGGCGCGCGCCCCCTTGCGCCGCCCGCGCCGCAATCCGATACTCGGCGCCATGACCAAGACACTTCTTTCCATCGGGCATGGCTATAGCGCCGAGGCGCTGGCGCGCCGTTTGCAGCCCAAGGGCTGGCACATCATTGCCACCACGCGCAGCGCCCAGAAAGCCCGCGCAATGGAAGCACGCGGCATCGAAGCGCTGATCTGGCCCGGAACCGATCTGCCGCTGAAACGCGCAACCCATCTGCTCAGCTCTGTCGCGCCGGGAAGCAGCGAGCCGGTGCTGGATGCCTGCGGGCCGCAGATCGCGGCGGCCACGCATCTGGACTGGGTGGGCTATCTGTCAACCATCGGGGTTTATGGCGATGCACAGGGCGGCTGGGTCGATGAAACCACCCCCCCCAACCCCAGCACCGAGCGCGCGCGCGCGCGCGTTGCCGCCGAAGCCCGCTGGCAAGCGCTGTGCGATGCGGCAGGGCTGCGGCTGCATATCTTCCGGCTGGCCGGGATTTACGGCCCCGGTCGCGGCCCGTTCGAAAAGCTGCGCAGCGGGCGCGCGCAGCGGGTGATCAAGCGGGGGCAGGTGTTTTCGCGCATTCATTGCGACGATATCGGTCAGGCGCTGGAACTGGCGATCAAATCGGATATCGGCGCCCGTATCTATAATCTGTGCGACGACGCCCCGGCCCCGCCTCAAGATGTGCTGGAACATGCCGCGCATCTGCTGGGCCTGCCCCCACCGCCCGCAGTGCCGTTCGAGCAGGCCGCGCTTTCGCCAATGGCGCGATCTTTCTATGCCGACAGCAAGCGCGTGCGCAATGACCGCATCAAGGCAGAGCTGGGGCTGAAACTGCGCTATCGCGACTATCAGACCGGGCTGGCCGCGATTTTGCGCGCGGAAGGCTGATTGCATTGGCCGCGCGCGCGCGCTACCTCGGACGCCATGCCCCGATATGCACTGAAAATCGAATATGACGGACGGCCCTTTTGCGGCTGGCAGGCGCAGGCCGACCGGCCCTCGGTTCAGGGCGCGATAGAGGCTGCGCTGGCGCGGCTGGAACCCGATCTGCCGCGCATCGCGGCGGCAGGGCGCACCGATACCGGGGTGCATGCCACCGGACAGGTGGCGCATTGCGACATGCGCCGCGACTGGGATCCGTTCCGGCTGATGGAGGCGCTCAATCACCATCTGCGCCCGGCCCCGGTGGCGGTGCTGGCCTGCGCTCAGGTGGATGACAGCTTCCATGCGCGCTTTTCCGCGCTGGAGCGGCGCTATCTGTTTCGCCTGCTGTCGCGCCGCGCGCCGCCCACACTGGCGGCAGGGCAGGTCTGGCATATCCGCCGCGGGCTGGATCTGGCCGCGATGCAGCAGGGCGCGCAACATCTGATCGGCCAGCATGATTTCACCACCTTCCGCGCCAGCCAGTGCCAGGCGGCCTCGGCGGTCAAGACGCTTGACGCGCTGACAGTTGAAGCCGTCGCGATCCCGCATGGCACCGAGTTCCGCTTTCATCTGCGCGCGCGCTCTTTCCTGCATAATCAGGTGCGCAGCATTGTCGGCACGCTGGAGCGCGTGGGCGCGGGCGCATGGCAGCCCGAGGATGTCAGACAGGCGCTCAAGGCGCGCGACCGCGCAGCCTGCGGGCCGGTCAGCCCGCCGGACGGGTTGTGCCTGACCGGGGTGGGCTATGCCGCCGACCCGTTTGCCGGGCCGTGACGGAATTGGGGGGCTGTCTGCCCCCCGTCCGGCCCCGTGGGCCGGACCCCCCCGAGGATATTTTGGCAAGGCTGAAAACGCAGTTCAGCTGTTTTCTTCGACCACCACCAGATCACGCTCTGCGGCGTCTTTGGCAAAGCTCAGCGCCTCTTGGTATTCGGGCGAATTGTAGCAGGCAACTGCCGCCTCGACCGAAGGAAAGCGCGCCACGACATTGCGCTTGCGTTCGCGTCCTTCAAGCTGGACATAGCGCCCGGCCCGCGCAAGGAAGACCCCGCCATGCGCGCCAATCGCCGCAGTCGCGCGGCTGGCATATTCGCCATAAGCCTCGGGATCGGTGACAGTGACATGGGCAATCCAGAGCGCGCTCATGCATCCACCCCTTCGATCACGACGCGCGCGGCTTCCAGCGCCTTGTCGGCCCCGGCGATATCGACCCCGCCCCCTTGTGCCATATCAGGCCGGCCGCCGCCGCCCTTGCCGCCAAGTTCCGCCACAGTGGCGCGCACCAGATCGATGGCCGAAAGCCGGTCGGTCAGATCAGCCGTCACCCCTGCCGCGACCGCCGGGCGTGCGCCGGTATCGGCGATCAGCACCACGGCGCCGGAACCCAGCTTTTCCTTCATCGCATCGATCAGCGCGGGCAGTTCCTTGCCGCTCACCCCTGACATGACCCTTGCAATCAAGCGGATGCCCGCAATGGTGCTGATCTGCTCATCAGCCTCGGTGCCCCCGCCCATCGCGATCTGACGCTTGAGCTGTGCTATTTCGTTTTGCAGCGCGCGGCGTTCATCCAGCAGGTTGCGCACCCGCGCGGGCACATCGCCCGCAGGTGCTTTCAACGCGCCCGCTACCTCTGCCAGACGCGCCTCTTGCGCCCGCAGATAGTCCAGCGCGGCCTGCCCGGTCAGCGCCTCGATGCGGCGTACCCCTGCCGAAGAGGCGCTGTCGCCCAGACAGACAAAGGCGCCGATATCGCCGGTGCGCACGACATGGGTGCCGCCGCAGAGTTCGATCGAATAGGTGTTGCCATCCTGCCCCTTGCCGGAATTGGCCTGTTGGCCCATTGACACGACGCGCACCTCATCGCCATATTTTTCGCCAAACAGCGCCTGTGCGCCGATGGCGCGAGCCTCATCGGGGGTCATGATGCGGGTTTCGACTGGGCTATTCTGGCGGATGAAGGCATTTACCTCTGCCTCGATCGCGGCCAGATCCCATGCGCTGAGCGCCGCCGAATGGCTGAAATCGAAGCGCAGCCGATCCGGCGCGTTGAGCGAGCCTTTCTGCGCCACGTGATCCCCCAATGCACGGCGTAGCGCTTCATGCAGCAGATGGGTGGCCGAATGATTGGCGCGGATGGCGCTGCGACGGCGGTGGTCAACCTCCAGCTTGACGGGCTGGCCGGTGCTGATCTCGCCTTCGATCACACGGCCAATATGCACGAAGACACCCGCCTGTTTGCGCGTGTCAGAAATTTCTGCCACGCCGGTGGCCGAGCGGATGAAGCCGCTATCACCGACCTGCCCGCCCGCTTCGGCATAGAACGGGGTCTGGTTGACCATGATTTGCACGCTGCCCTGCGCGCGCGCGCAGGCCGCGCCATCGACGACAAGCGCAAGGATCTGCCCCTCGGCGGTTTCCATATCATAGCCCAGAAATTCGCTCGGGCCATGCGTATCGGCCAGATCGAACCAGATCGCGGCATCCTGCGCCTCGCCGGTACCGGCCCAGCTGGCACGCGCGCGCGCCTTCTGTTCGGCCATCGCCGCGTCAAACCCCGCAACATCGACCGCGCGACCGCGTTCGCGCAGCGCATCCTGCGTCAGATCAAGCGGAAAGCCATAAGTGTCATAAAGCTTGAAGGCGGTCTGGCCGGGCAGGGTCGCGCCTTCGGCCAGCCCTTCCAACTCTGCATCAAGCAGTTTCAGACCGCGATCCAGCGTCTGGCGGAAGCGGGTTTCCTCGGCGCGCAGGGTCTCGGTGATCAGCGCCTGTGCCGCGCGCAACTCGGTGAAATGCCCGCCCATCTGCGTGACCAGCGCGGGCACCAGCCGGTGCATCAGCGGGTCTTGCGCGCCCAGCATATGCGCATGGCGCATGGCGCGACGCATGATCCGGCGCAGCACATAGCCGCGCCCGTCATTGCCGGGCATCACGCCATCGGCGATCAGGAAGGAGGTGGCGCGCAGATGATCGGCGATGACGCGATGATGCGTCTTGCCGGGGCCATCGGGGTCAGAGCTGGTGGCATGCGCGCTGGCCTCTATCAGCGCGCGCATCAGATCGGTGTCGTAATTGTCATGCTTGCCCTGCAACAGCGCGCCGATCCGTTCCAACCCCATGCCGGTATCGATCGACTGGCGGGGCAATTCGGTCAGGCGACCATCTTCATGCTGTTCATTCTGCATGAAGACCAGATTCCATATCTCGATGAAACGGTCGCCATCTTCTTCCGCGCTGCCCGGAGGGCCGCCCCAGATGCTGGGACCGTGGTCAAAGAATATTTCGGTGCAGGGGCCGCACGGTCCGGTTGGCCCCATGCGCCAGAAGTTGTCATCCGTCGGGATGCGGATGATGCGCTCATCGGGCAGCCCTGCAACCTTCTTCCAGATATCCGCCGCTTCGTCATCGGTGTGATAGACGGTGACCAGCAACCGGTCTTTGGGGATGTCGAAATCGCGGGTCAACAGTTCCCATGCGAAGGGAATCGCGTCGGATTTGAAGTAATCGCCAAAGCTGAAATTCCCCAGCATTTCGAAGAAGGTGTGATGGCGCGCGGTGTAGCCGACATTGTCAAGGTCATTGTGCTTGCCACCGGCGCGCACGCATTTCTGCGACGTTGTCGCGCGGTTATAGTCGCGATGTTCCAGACCGGTGAAGACATTCTTGAACTGCACCATGCCCGAATTGGTGAACATCAATGTGGGGTCATTGCGCGGCACCAGGGGCGAGCTGTCGACCACCTCATGGCCATTGCGGGCGAAGAAATCCAGAAAGGTCGAGCGGATATCATTGAGGCTGGTCATGGCGGTCCTCGCGGGCAGATTGGGGCGATTTTGCCTCGTTTAGCCCTGCGACGCGACCGTGTCCACCATTCAACCGCACCCGCATCCATCCCGGCCATGCGCGACCCGGCGCGGCACCGCGCGCATTGGCGCCCGCGACCTGGCGCGCATGGCAAGCAGCAGCAGCCGCAACACGGTCCCGCGCCTGCCATCGCACCCGGTCTTGACCGCGCTGCCTGTGGCATCTGCATCAGGCTGGCAAGGGGGGCAGGACCGTGCCCATGCATCCACGCCGGGGCACGATCAGCTTGTCGCAACGCGCCTGGCGGGTCTTCGCTTCATCGGGTCGTGGCGCGCGCGGCTGGTGCGCCTCGCATATGAGGTTGGCGCCTTGCCTCAATCCTCGACAATCGCGGCGTCTGAATCATCGGCCGCGAAATCCAGCCCGTGGGCGGCACGGATCTTGTCCTCGATCTCCAGCGCGCGCTGGGGGTTTTCCTTCAGGAAGCTCTTGGCGTTTTCACGCCCCTGCCCGATACGTTCATCGCCATAGGAATACCATGCGCCCGATTTCTCTACCACGCCGGCCTTGACGCCCAGATCCAGCAATTCGCCGGTCTTGGAAATCCCTTCGCCATACATGATATCGAATTCGACCTGCTTGAAGGGCGGGGCGACCTTGTTCTTCACGACCTTGACACGGGTCTGGTTGCCCACAACTTCATCGCGGTCCTTGATCGCGCCGATGCGGCGGATATCCAAGCGCACAGAGGCATAGAATTTCAGCGCATTGCCGCCCGTGGTGGTTTCGGGGCTGCCGAACATGACGCCGATCTTCATACGGATCTGGTTGATGAAGATCACCATGCAATTGGTGCGCGAGATCGAGCCAGCGAGCTTGCGCATGGCCTGACTCATCAGCCGGGCATGAACCCCCACGCTGCTGTCGCCCATATCGCCTTCGAGTTCCGATTTCGGTGTCAGGGCGGCGACAGAATCGACCACCACCATCGACACTGCGCCCGAACGCACCAGCGTATCGACAATCTCCAGCGCCTGTTCGCCGGTATCGGGCTGCGAGATCAGCAGATCGTCCAGATTGACGCCCAGCTTGCGGGCATATTGCGGATCCAGCGCATGTTCGGCATCGACGAAGGCGCAGATACCGCCCTTTTTCTGTTCCTCGGCAACCGCATGTAGCGTCAGCGTGGTCTTGCCCGAGGATTCGGGGCCGTAGATTTCGACGATCCGTCCCTTGGGCAGGCCGCCAATGCCAAGGGCAATGTCCAGCCCAAGCGAGCCGGTCGAGGTGGACGCGATCTCTGCCACAGGGCTGTCGGCCCCCAGCCGCATGATCGAGCCTTTGCCGAATTGCCGCTCGATCTGCGCAAGCGCCGAATCGAGTGCCTTCTGTTTTTCCGCTGTCCGCTTGTCAGTCATTGTCAGCAAATCCACTACAGTCATTCCCTGGCCCCTTATTCCATACTGCGCCACATGCAGCAATCGCAGCTTTGTTCACGAAATATTCCTACAACATGAATATGAACAAATCGAGAACTATTTTCCTGCATGCCGCATTAACTCTGCCCGGTTTTGGTTAACAAAGTCTTGCATCCAGCCCTGCGCCAGACGCAAGGCGGGGTTTCTTCATTGGCCGTAGCCAGGTCAAACAGGCTGACCTATCTTGAGTTGCGGGAGGAAACACCAAGGAAAGGGTTTCCAGATGACGAGCATCAGCACCAACACCATCCCGGCGATGGACCAAGATGACAGCAGCTTTCTGGACCGGGTCATCCTGCCCCTGCTGCAGCGCATGGCGCAACTGTCGCCCAGCTATCGGCGGCTTGAATATTACAACGCCAAATCCGATGCCGAACTTGCAGAACTGGGCCTGACGCGCGCAGATATCCCCGCAATGGTACTGGGCGCGCGCTTCCACGCCTGCTGAGGCATGCTTACTGAACGGTGATGCCGGAATGGCGCAGCAATTTCTGCGCCGCCGCTGTCGGGCAATGCAGCAAGGTAAAGGCGCCTGCGGGCAAACCCGCCTGCGCCGCGCAACGCGCAAGCTGGGTGGCGAAGATCGCTTCGGAAACAGGGGGGCAATGGATCACCCCCGCGCCCAGACCGCGCCCCAGCGCTTGACCGAGTACCGACAGATCATCACGCGCCGGACGGATCAGCGCGACCGGCGCCGCGACCGGTTCCTGCCCGGCCAACGCAGCTGCGAAATGCAAAATAGCGCTGGTGGAGGGGCGCGCGCCCTGCGCGGCCAGCCCTTCGGCCAGATCTTCGGCCTGCTGCGCGACCAGCGCGGCAAAATCGCGCCGCGCCCCGTCCCCGGCCTCGCGAAGCCCCGCAAGGGCGCGGCTGACATCGCGGCACTCTGCCGCAATCACCTGCCCCAGCATCTGCCCGTCGCGCGTAACTACGCTTGCGGCTTTAGTGCCGAAGGGCGCGCGCCACGCGCCGCCGACATAATGCGCAAACAGCCGTTCCGAGAAATCTTCATACATGGGACAGGGCTATATCCCGGTCGCACCGGACAGGAAACCGGTTTTGCCGCGCGCGCGGATATGCCAAAGAGGCTTGCAAGCCCCCGCGCGCTTCACCATCTATGCGCGCAACGCTATCGCGAAAGGCAGATGATGAGTCCCGACCACAACAAACGCGGCCTGCTGGCATCGATCCGCAACAATTTCATTGCCGGGCTGGCCGTGATTGCACCGGGGGTTCTGACGATCTGGCTGGTATGGAATGTCATCACCTGGATGGACGGGATTGTCCTGAACTTCATTCCGCGCCGCTTTCACCCGCAAACCATGCTGGGCTGGGATGTTCCCGGCGTGGGGGTGGTGGTGTTCCTGATCTTTACCTTGGTGATGGGGTATTTCACCAAGGGGCTGATCGGGCGCACGCTGGTCCATTGGGGCGAGCGCATTGTCGAGGTGATGCCGGTGGTGCGCTCGATCTATAACGCCGTCAAGCAGATCGCCGAAACCATCCTTTCGCGCCAGACCCCGACATTCGACCGCGCCTGTCTGGTGCAATATCCGCGCCCCGGCATCTGGGCGGTGGCCTTCATCTCGACCACCACACGCGGGGAAATCGGCGAGCATCTGGCCGAAAACGGAGAGATGATCTCGATCTTCCTGCCAACCACACCCAACCCCACTTCGGGGTTCTTGCTGTTCGTTCCCCGCCGCGACGTGATCGAGCTGGAGATGGAGATCGAGGATGCCGCCAAGCTGGTGATCTCGGCCGGGCTGGTCTATCCCGACCCGCGCGGCAAGCGCGCAAGAACGCGCCGCCCGGCGCTGCCGACGCAGCCTGACGCGCCGAAACCGTAGCGCGCAGCGCGTCAGTCGAACATCGCCGCCAGATCAACCGTGGCGGAGATGTTCAGATCCGCCTTATGCGCGTCCAGAAACCGCTCGCAGGCCGCCCGCCCCGCGATCTTCAGACTGTGCAGAAGATAGGGCGTCGGGGTCACCTTGCTGGTCACTGAAAGCGTTGTCATCAGATCATCATCGGCAATCATGTGGATCAGCACATCCTTCATGCTGCCCCGCTCCATCCGCCCTTCGGCAATCAGCCGCTTGACGAAGGCAATCGCACGCAATTCGCGCAGAAGCGAGGAGTTGAAGCTGATCTCGTTGATCCGGTTCTGGATCTCCTGCGCCGTTTGCGGAATGCTGTCGCGCCGCAGCGGATTGATATTCACGACCAGCACATCATCGGGCAGATGCGCATCAAATAGCGGAAACAGCGCCGGGTTGCCGGTATAGCCGCCATCCCAGAACGCCTCGACCTCGCCGGTTTTGGGGTCGGTCAGTTCCACCGCCTGAAACAGCGTCGGCAGGCAGGCCGAGGCAAGGATCACCTCGCAGCACACTTCGCTGCCCGAAAAGACGCGGATCTTGCCGCTGCGGACATTGGTCGCGGCAATATGCAGCTCCGGCCCATCCTTTGCGCAGACCTGATCAAAGCGCAGGGAACGCACCACAGGCTCCAGCGGATTGCGATAGAGCGCGCCGTACTGATAGGGGCTTGTCACCAGCGCCGCCATGTCCATCGGCGAGACCGGCATCAGCGCCTCGGCCCAGGAATTCAGCATGCCGACAGGGGGCAGGGCTTGCGCGATCCAGCCGGTCAGGCGCAAATCATGCACCGCCCCCACCTGATGCCAGATCCGATCCAGCAGCACCCGCGCGCCCTGCCGCCCGCCCTCGGACCAGCCCGCCTTCAGCGCGGCCGCATTCAGCGCGCCCGCCGACGTGCCCGAAATCGCCGCAATTTCGATATCGCTGTCCTGCAACAGGCGGTCCAGAACACCCCAGGTGAATGCCCCATGCGCGCCCCCGCCCTGAAGGGCAAGATTGATGCGTTTGGTCATTTTCGGCCCTCATTGTCTTTGGCGCGGCTGCGCCTCCCCTGCGGCTTCATCTTGCCCAAAATACTCAAATCCCGGCCTCTGCCACTGGCGCACAGCTCACAGGGCGGTCCAGCCCCCATCGACCGAGATCGTGGTGCCGGTGATCTGCGCCGCAGCATCCGAGCACAGGAACACGGCCGTTCCACCGATCTGTTCCACCGTCGCAAAATCGCCCGAGGGCTGGCGCGCCAGCATCACCTGCCTGATCACGGTTTCGCGGTCCATGTTATGCGTCTTCATCTGGTCGGGGATCTGTTTTTCGACAATCGGCGTCAGCACATAGCCCGGACAGATCGCGTTGCAGGTGATGCCCTTGCCTGCGGCTTCCAGTGCCGTGGTCTTGGTCAGCCCCACCACGCCATGCTTGGCCGCGACATAGGCCGACTTATAGGGGCTGGCGGTCAGCCCATGCGCCGAAGCGATATTGACCACCCGCCCCCAGCCATTTTCATACATCCCCGGCAGCGCGGCGGCGGTGGTGTGGAAGGCCGATGACAGGTTGATGGCGATGATTGCATCCCATTTTTCGCCCGGAAATTCCTCGATCCGGGCGACATGCTGGATGCCTGCATTATTGACCAGAATATCGCACCCGCCCGCGCGCGCGACCAGCGCGCGGCACTCTTGCGCCTTGGACATGTCAGCCTGGATGTAGCGCACGCTTGCGCCGGTCTCTGCCGCCAGCTCTGCCGCCAGCGCGTGATCCTCGGCGCTGTCGGTGAAGGAATTGAGCACCACCTGCGCACCGGCGCGCGCCAGTTCCCGCGCAACCCCCAGCCCGATGCCGGAATTCGATCCCGTAACAATCGCGCGTTTTCCCGTTAGCTGCATCTTCCGCTCCCTGGCTGATCTCTCTGCCATGCAGCATAGCTGTTGGGACGACGAATGCCAGTAGGGTGCGGACAGAAAAAAACGCCCGCACAAGGCGGGCGTCAGTTATTGAGGCAGGTTTCATACAGGCAAGAAACCTATCGAGCAGTGAGTCATATATATCGCTTGTGACCGGCTGTTCCAAGCTAAAAGTTTGATAATGCTGTGAACGGACTGTAGCGTTGCGGGAAACCAAAGCCGAAACCCCAGCAGACAGAGGACCAGATGGCAGCCCCAATTCGTCACACCCTTCTCTTCACATTCGCGCTTGCAGGGCTGTCCCTGACAGCCATGCCCGCAACCGCGCAGCCAAAGCACGGCATAGCTATGTATGGCGACCCTGCCCTTCCACCAGATTTTGCGCATCTGCCGCATGTTAACCCCGACGCGCCGCAGGGCGGGCGGATCGTTCAGGGTGAGGTTGGCAGCTTCGATTCACTCAACCCGCATATCCTGAAAGGGCGCACGCCGTGGCAGTTGCAATATCTGGCCTATGAAAGCCTGATGGGGCGTAACTGGGATGAACCTTTCGCGCTTTACGGGGTTCTGGCCGAATCGGTTGAAACCGATGAGGCGCGTTCCTGGGTGGAATTCACCCTGCGCCCAGAGGCCCGATTCTCTGACGGCAGCCCGGTCACGGTGGAAGATGTGCTGTGGTCCTATGAAACGCTGGGCACCATCGGTCATCCGCGCTTTCACGGGACATGGGCGCGGGTGGAGAGTGCCGAGATCACGGGCGAACGCGCGATCCGCTTCACCTTTAGCGAACCCGACCGCGAATTGCCGCTGATCCTGGGTCTGCGCCCGATCCTGCAAAAGGCGCAATGGGAGGGGCTGGATTTCGCCGAATCGGGCACCTCGGTCATTCCGATTGCCACTGCCCCCTATGTCATCGACCGGTTCGAGGCCGGGCGCTATGTCTATCTCAAGCGCAACCCCGATTACTGGGGCAATGATCTGCCCTTCATGCGCGGTCAGGCCAATCTTGACGAAATCCGAATGGAGTTCTTTGGCGATGGCACGGCGATGTTCGAGGCCTTCACCTCCGGCCTCTTGAACACCATGCGCGAGACCAACGCCAATGCCTGGAACACGCGCTATGACTTCCCCGCCGTGCAGGCGGGCGAGATCGTCAAATCCGAAATCCCGCATCAGCGCCCCTCGGGCATTGCAGGCTTCGTGATGAACACGCGCAACCCGCTATTCGAAGACTGGCGCGTGCGCGAGGCGATGATCCACGCCTTCAATTTCGAATATGTCAGCCAGATCATCAATGGTGGCGAAGACCCGCGCATCACATCCTATTTCGGCAATTCGGTGCTGGGCATGCGCCCCGGCCCCGCCGAAGGGCGCGTGGTCGAGTTTCTGGCCCCCTTCGCCGATGATCTGCTGCCCGGCACGCTGGAAGGCTACACCCTGCCCGGCTCTGACGGCTCTGTCGCCAACCGCGCCAATATGCGCGCGGCCACCGATCTTCTGACCGAAGCCGGCTGGGAGGCCGATGATGCGGGCGTGCTGCGCAATGGCGATGGCCAGCCCTTCCGCTTTACCATTCTGCTGCGGCAAGGCTCATCCGAGGTGCTGGCAATCTCTGACATCTACACCCAGGCGCTGGAAAGGCTGGGCATGCAGGTCAGCGTCACCCAGATCGATTCGGCGCAGTATAATGAACGCACAATGGCCTATGATTTCGACATGACCTATTACCTGCGCGGGCTGTCGCTGTCGCCCGGCGCCGAACAGCGGCTTTACTGGGGGTCAGAGGCCGCCGGGACCGAGGGCACGCGCAACTGGATGGGCGTGCAAAGCCCCGCCATCGACGCGCTGATCGAGCGGCTTGTGACATCGACCGAGCAGCAGGATTTTGTCGCCGCCACCCGCGCGCTGGACCGGGTACTGACCGCAGGGCGCTATGTGGTGCCGTTCTGGTTCAATGACCGCGCCCGCATCGCCCATGCGCGCGAATTGCGCTTCCCCGAAAAGCTGCCCATCTATGGCGACTGGATCGGCTTTCAACCCGATGTGTGGTGGTGGGAAGAGTGAGGCTTGATCGCTGCCCGCAGACAACCCGTGTCCGCCCGTGGTGGGGGCGGGCGGACACGGTTTGTCGCCTGCGGCGACATAGGGCATTCGCGATCAATCCGAGCCACCACCCTTGCCAGCGGCCCCGCGCCGCTGGCCCAAGCATTTCTTAACCCTCAACAGGCAGGCTGAGCGCGCATGACCAACCATCTTTACTATGGCGACAATCTGCGCCGCAGATCGAAACGCCGGACAACACCGTGATGTGACAGGTAGAGCCAGCATAAGGTAGGTTCAGCCAAGATGTGACTAGACCGAAACGCAACAGCAGGTATATGAAACAGGGTATCGGAGGAGAATGAGGTTATGCCGCTTGATGGCCCGATCTTTGGCGAAGGAATTTACAAACCGCGAGAGGCGGCGCGTCTGATTGGGACAACACCGCAGGAAATCCTAAGATGGACCCGAGGAAGTGGCCCGAATGCACCAATCTGGACTGGGCATTACCAATTCGTTGATGAATCCACCGAGATTTCTTTCATAGATCTGGTAGAGTTGCGCGTAGTGCGCGCTTTGCGCTCGAACGGAGTATCTCTGCAGGCTATTCGCTATGCAATTGAGTATGCAAAGGCAAAGCTAGCAATCGACCGACCGCTCTCCACCTTGAGCTTCAAGACTGATGGCCCGGAGATTTTGGTTGACGCAACGGAAAACGATGGCCATTTGATCAGCTTGTCAAAGAAGCGCCCCGGCCAAAAGGTGTTTCGGAAGATCATCGATCAATCACTTTCGGGGCTGGAATACAAAAACCAGCGCCCGGAGAGATGGCGGCCAACCATCGTGGAACATGTCGTACTTGATCCGAACAGGTCGTTCGGAACCCCTGTGATCGATAACATTGGTATTTCCACACAAACAATCTTCACAGAATGGCAGAGATCAAAAAGCATTAAATATATCAGTCGGCTGTATGAAGTTGATGAGCGCTTCGTTCGCGACGCAATCAAGTTTGAAAAGACATTGGATCGCAAAGAGAGTGTCACCGGTGGTCAAGGTTCTGTTTGACCATAACATGCCGCCGGTGATCGCGCGCGCTGTTCACACTATCGTCTCAATAGATGGCCATAGCGCATACGCTCTCCGAGACCGCTTTCCAGTGGATATCAAGGATGTCGATCTGTATCGACAGCTTGGGCAGGGTGGAGATTGGATCGTTATTTCAAAAGATGTTACCCAAGCGAAACGTCCCCCGGAGCGTGCAGCCATATTGACTTCCGGTGTCGTTGCAATCTTCTTATCACCATCCGTTGAAAAACTTGCAATAAGCCAGCAGGCCGCAACCATATTGTGGCAGTGGGGCGCAATTGTGCGCCAGAGAGCGACACAGGCAAACGGGCTATTCGTGTTACCTATCAATAAGGGGGCTAAGTTTCGCAGCATTTGAGGAAGCCGCGCCGTGCGCCTGCCCGCGCGCCGCGATGATGCGTTCAGGAAAGCCAGACGCGAAAGCGGGGGCAATCAGGGGTCGCTTGATCTGTAAAGGGCCGAACCCGGCTGCTACTGGTGCCGCTGAAGGGACTCGAACCCCCGACCCCATCATTACGAATGACGTGCTCTACCAGCTGAGCTACAGCGGCACCGTGGCGGTGTCTTTAGCACCGCCTTTGCGTGCAGACCAGTCCCCTTATGACGCTTTTTCGGAAGATTTTTCATCCCCCGCGCTGGCCTCTTGCGCCGCCTCATCAGCCGGGCTGGCATCGCCCTCCAGCACCTCGGCCTCGGGCGCAGTATCGGGGGTATCGGCACTGGTCTCTTTTGGTCCGGGCAGGCTTCCGATGATCAGCGGCAAGAGTTCGGTCTGCGTCGCAGAGGGGCCGGAACTGTCGGGCGCATCGCGCCATTCCAGCGTATCAAAGGCCGCGCAATTGTCGCAGATCGCCTGCCAGCTTGCATGCACATGCTGGCATTTCTGGCAAATCCATTGCGGGCCGCGCGGCGCGGTCAGCGCGCGCGCCAGCCAGCCGCGCACCACCGCGTCATCCGCGCCTTCGCCGCGCTCGATCGCGGCCATGATGGTCAGCGCGCGCATGCTTGGTGCCGCAGTCGCCAGATCACCCAGCGCGCGGCGCGCGGCGGGGAAATCTTCCGCAGCAATCAGCAACTCGGCGCGCAGCATTCTGGTTTCGGCGGCATCAGCGTGATAGCCCAGAAGCTTGCCAAAGCGTTGCAGCCGCTGGGTCGGGCTTTCGCCCGGTTCAATCGCGGCAAAGGCTGCGGCCAGTTCAGGATGCGGCGCAACCTTCCAGGCTTTCTTGATCACGCGCGCGCCGTAGCTGCCCTTGCCCTGCGCCACCAGCGCCCGCGCTGCCGCCGCCGCTGCCGGGATCAGGTCGGGCGACAGGCGGTTGGCCTCTATCGCGGCTTCGCGCGCGCGGGTCATGTTGCCTTCGGCCGCCAGACGATCCGAATCCTGCAAGGCCAGAATCGCGTCGCGCCGCCGATACACATCGCGCGGCAGATAGCCGCTGGATTTCTTGACCTTCAGCGTCTTGCGCGCGCCCTGCCAATCCTCGGCCTGGGTCTGAAGCTGCAACAACGTGTTCTGGGTTTCTTCATGCGCGGGCTGGATCGCCAGCGCCTTTTCGGCGAGCTTGCGCGCCTTGTCGCTGTCGCCTTCGTCCAGCTTGGCGCGGATCAGCCCCTGCACGGCGACAAAACGCGTGCGCGTATCGGACAGAAGCCGCTTGTAATGCTCTTCGGCCAGCGCGCGGTTGCCTTTCATCTCTGCGCTCTGGGCGATCAGCAGGTTGGTCATCTGGGGCTGGTTGAGCAGCTTATGCGCCTTTTCCGCCTTTGCAATGGCCAGCTTGCCATCGCCTGCCGCCTGCGCCAGCATCGAGGCCAGCAGCGCATCCATCCCGCGCTTTTCACGGTTGCGCATGAAATAGCGCCGCACAGCGGTTTCATCGCCATTCATGAAGCGCAGCACGGCGATGATCAGCCCCAGCAGTTTCAGCACCAGCCAGACGGCAAGAACCAGCAGCGCCAGCGCGATCAGCGCCTGTATCGGGCCAAGCTCGAACTCCATATTCAGCACCCGCAGCCCCACGCTCTGGCCGCTATCCATCAGCAGCCCCGCGCCATAGGCCAGCCCGATCACGACCGCCACGAAGACAAGGAGTTTCACAAGCATCCACAACATCGTTAAATCCCTATTCCTTCGTGATCGTCCGGGCGAGCGCGGCAACAGCATCCGCCGCCTGCGCACGCGCCTGTGCCCCGCCCAGCCAGTCCGACATGGCCGCGCGCGCGTCTTCGGGCAGGTCGTCAAGTTCGCCCAGCGCATCGGACAGCGCGCCACGTTCCAGCGCGGCCCCGGCGCGCGACAGGATCGCATCCGGGTCATCCCCGTCCCGCGCCACGATCGAGCGTGCGCCAGTCTGCGCGCGCAGGAAATTTGTCAGCCGGTCAACTGTCGATTCTGCCGGTGCCTGAGTCAGACTCTGACGCAGGGCTGCGCGTGATGCGGCGGCAAACCCCGCCAGCAGTTGATCTTCGGTGGGAATGCCGCTCTCGGCGCGCCCTGCCAGCAAATCCGGCACCTCTACCCCCGAACGCGCAAGCTGCGCCACAGGGTCAGAAAACGCGGCCCCCGTGGTCAGCGCTGCGCGCAGGCTGTCCAGCGCGGCCATTGCAAGCGCCTGATCCACCGCCGCTTCCGCCTCTGCCACCCGTCGGGTGGCCAGGTCACGCAGATCGGCCATTTCGGCCTGAAGTGCCGCCATCGCTGTCGCGCGGCTTTCGCCGTCTTGCTCCAGCGCGGCCATCTGCTGTTGCACGGCCTCCAGCCCATGTGCCAGCGCATCGAGATCAGCAATCACCTCGGCACCGGGGGCGGCATCGGGAACCTGTCCCGCCAGTTCCGCAAGCTGTTGCAGCATATCGCTGCGCAGATCATCGATCTGCGCTTGCAGCGGGGCCGGGTCGAAAGCGGGTTGTTCTGATATGGCCTGTTCCATATCGGCGCGCAGCGCGGCCAGTTCGGATTGCAGCGCGGCGATTTCGACGCTGTCGGCGGGCGGCTCGGAAATCAGGTAATGCGCGCCAAAGCCAAGACCACCGGCCAGAACACCCCCCAGCAGCAGGGGAATAAACGGGCTGCGCGGTGCCGGATCGGCTGTGGCCGGGGGCGGCGCAACGGGCGACCCAGCGCGCGATGGCGCGTCCTGCGTGGATGGCGGTTCCGGGCGGGCCGTCGCCTCGGCCGAAGGGGGGGCGGTGTCTTTGTTGCTGCCCGCTGGCCTGTCCGGTTTTGCGGGTGCCGCGGCCGTGTCGTCAGATGCGGGTTTGCTGGTGGTGGTGGCAGCGTTGGTCGCGGCTGCGGGTTTCGGCGCAGGCGCGTCGGGCTTGTCCCTGGCGCTGTCTTGCGCCGTGCCTGTCAGGGCTGCGGGTTTACCCTTGCTGTCGGGCGTCTGAGCATCCTTGCCAGCTATGGGCGCAGCCGGTGCTGCCTTCGATGGTGCGCCAGTGGTTTCATCGGCGGATCTTGCAGTGGCGGGGCTGGCTGTCGCAGCAACGGCTGGCTTCGCTGCGGGGGGGCTGATCTGGCCCTTGGGTGGCGCGCTTCCGGTGGCCGGGGCGCCCCGCCCCCCCTTGGGCGCGGCGCTAGCGGTGGCGGGGCTGGCTGCGTCAGGGGTCTGTGGCGCGCTATCCTTGCCAGCGGTGCCCGCCTTGCCGGTGGTCTTGCGTGCCGCAGCCGTTGTCTTTGGCGCGGCCTTGCTGCTCTCTGAAGATGTGGTGGCCTTGCCAGCGGCACCTGTCCTGGGGCTTTCCGACCCCGATTGCGCCGTATCGTCAGCCGCAGCCGCACCTTTTCCCCTGCCTGTCGTCTTGCGCGCCAAAACCAACCCCTCTTGAAATCTGATAGCTGCGTGCAGCCGCACTGTTCACAGCACCTTATCGCGGCTTTCCGCGCTCCACAAGTTCACGCTGCAATGCAACAAGTTCGTCCGCGACGCCTTGCGCATCCGGTGTGCGGGCGATGCGGGGCCGGGGCGCAAAATTCGCAATCGCCCCTTGCAGACAGGCCGGTGAAATTGCCACGACATGCAGCCGCGCGGCCAACTGCGGCAGCGGGCCGAACGCCTGCGCGAAAAGCCGCGCCGAACGCGGAGAAAACAGCGGCACCACAACATCGCCGGGGCGCGACAGCAATTCGCACGCGGCCGCTTGCAGCGGCAGAACCTCCTGCCGATAGACCACAAGCTCGCGCGCTTCTATCCCGCGCTCTGCCAGCTTTTCCGCCAGCGGCATGGCGACATGCTGCCCGCGCAGATGCAGCATTGGCGCGGGCGGGGGATCAGCGCTGATCATCGCCAGCAGCGACACCGCATCCCCGCCCGGTGCCTGCCGGATATTGCCAAAGCCCGCCTCGCGCGCGGCCTCGGCGCTGCGCGGCCCGACACAGCAGACCGGCAGGTCACAGTCCAGCCCCGCCGCCTGCCAGGCCGCGACCGCGTGCTGCGATGTGAAGATCAGACTTTCCGCCCCAGCGACATCTTGCCGCACAGGCAGGTGCAGCACGATACGTTGCAGCGGCGCGATCATGACCGGCCCCGCCCAGCCAAGCGCGCGCATCTCGCGGGCAAAACGCTCGGAACTTTCTTGCGGTCTGCTCAGCAATAATGTCGCGACCATGCCACCCTGCCTGTCTGGTGTCGCGCACGCTGCGGGATTGTGCGCGCCTGGGCCAGATGGTAGCTGGAAGGTTCTGACAAGGGCAACCGGCAAGATGATCACCCCTGATACCGCGCTGACCATTCTGGGCATTGAAAGCAGCTGCGATGACACCGCCGCAGCCGTGATCCGCCATGCCCCGCCTGCGCGACCCGAGATCCTGTCCAATGTCGTTCTGGGGCAGTGCGAATTGCACGCGGCTTTTGGCGGGGTGGTGCCCGAACTGGCCGCGCGCGCGCATGCCGAGAAGCTTGATCTTGCGGTCGAGGCCGCGCTGGCGCAGGCCGGGCTGCCCCTGCATGCGCTGGATGCGATTGCCTTCACCGCAGGGCCGGGGCTGATTGGCGGCGTGCTGTCGGGGGTGATGCTGGCCAAGGGGCTGGCGGCGGCCACTGGTCTGCCCTTGATCGGCGTCAACCATCTGGCAGGCCACGCGCTGACCCCGCGCCTGACCGATGATGTGGCGTTTCCCTATCTGATGCTGCTGGTTTCTGGCGGGCATTGCCAGTTCCTGATCGCGCGCGGCGCCGATGACTTCACCCGCCTTGGCGGCACCATCGACGACGCGCCGGGCGAGGCATTTGACAAGACCGCCAAGCTTCTGGGGCTTTCGCAACCCGGTGGACCGGCGGTGCAGGCAGAGGCGCAGACCGGCGATGCTGACCGCTTCCCCCTGCCCCGCCCGCTGCTGGACAGGCCCGATTGCAACCTGTCCTTTTCGGGGCTGAAAACCGCTGTGCTGCGCTGTCGCGACCAATTGGTGGCCGAACATGGCGGGCTGCGCGCGCGTGATCGCGCCGATCTGTGCGCCGCGTTCCAGCGCGCGGTGGCCGAATTGCTGAGCGCCAAATCCCGCCGCGCGATTGACGCCTATCTGGCGCTGGACCCGCCCGCACCGGTCTTTGCCGTTGCGGGCGGGGTGGCCGCGAATGCTGAATTGCGCGCCAGCCTGCAAGCGCTGGCGCAGGAAAAGGGGCTGCGTTTCCTTGCCCCGCCCCTGAGCTTGTGCACCGATAACGGCGCGATGATCGCTTTCGCCGGTGCCGAATTGCTGCGCGCCGGGCACCGCGATGACATGCGCCTTGCCGCGCGCCCGCGCTGGCCACTGGACAGCACTGCCGCCCCCATGCTTGGATCGGGCAAGAAAGGGGCCAAGGCATGAGCGGTGTTGCGATTCTGGGCGCGGGAGCCTTTGGCACGGCGCTGGCCTGCGCGCTGGGCGAGGCCACGCTCTGGGCGCGCGATGCAGGTCATGCCAAAGCGATGGCCGAGGCGCGCGAGAACCGCCAGCGTCTGGCCGGGGTGCCCCTGCCCGCAGGGGTGAAGGTGACTGCGGATCTGGCGCAGATCCGCGCCGAGATCGTGTTGCTGGCGATGCCGATGCAGGCGATACGCCAGTTTCTGCAAGACCATCGCGCCCGGTTTGGCGGGCGCATTCTGGTGGCCTGCTCCAAAGGGGTTGATCTGGAACTGTTGCGCGGGCCTGTGGGCGTGATCGAAACGGTTCTGCCCGATGCGCGCGCAGCCCTGCTGACCGGCCCCAGCTTTGCCGAGGATATCGCCCGCCACCTGCCCACTGCGCTGACGCTGGCCTGCCGCGACGCCGCGCTGGGCACGGCGCTACAAAACCGTCTGTCCACCCCTGATCTGCGGCTTTACCGCAATGCCGATCTTGTCGGCGCAGAGCTGGGCGGCGCGCTCAAGAATGTCATCGCCATTGCCGCCGGGGTGGTGATCGGCGCGGGTCTGGGCGAATCGGCGCGCGCGGCGCTGATGGCGCGCGGCTATGCCGAAATGCAGCGTCTGGCGGTGCATCTTGGCGCGCAGCCCGAAACACTGGGCGGGCTGTCGGGCCTGGGCGATCTGATCCTGACCTGCGGGTCGGAAAAATCGCGCAATTTCCGCTTCGGGCTGGCGCTTGGCGCGGGGCGCGATTTCGACACCGCCACCACGGTCGAAGGCGCAGCCACAGCCCGCGCCGTGGCGCGACTGGCACGCGCGCAAGGGCTGGAAATGCCGATCACCGCGATGGTGGCCGCGCTGGTTGAAGGACAGATCACCCTGACAGAGGCCCGCGAGGCGCTGCTGAGCCGCCCGCTGACCGATGAATAGGCTGACCACGAGAGAAAGGACCGGGACATGCCCCTTTACATGATGCTGTGCACCGACAAATCGGGCGCGCTGGAGATCCGCAAGGCCAATCGCGAGGCCCATCTGGCCTATATCGCGCAAACCGGCTGCGTGCATCTGGCGGGGCCATTGCTGGATGAGGCAGGCGAAATGGCAGGCTCGCTGATCGTGCTGGATGTGGCGGAGATGAACGCAGCCAAGCAATGGGGCGCGCATGACCCCTATGCCCAGGCCGGGCTGTTTGAAAGCGTGCGCATACAGGAATGGAAGAAGGTTATCGGCTGATGCGCTACTGGCTGATGAAATCCGAACCCGAAGTGTTTGGCTGGGATGATCTGGTGGCCAAGGGCGATGCGGGCGAGGAATGGGACGGCGTGCGCAATTATCAGGCGCGCAATTTCATGCGCGAGATGCGCCTGGGCGACCGCGCTTTCCTGTATCACAGCCAGAGCGACAAGGCGGTAGTGGGCATCTGCGAAATCATCGCAGAAGCGCATCCCGACAGCACCAGTGATGACCCGCGCTGGGAATGCGTCGATATCCGCGCCGTGCAGGCGCTACCGCAGCCGGTCAGCCTGCAACAGATCAAGGCCACCCCGGCGCTGGCGGAAATGGCGCTTTTGCGCCAGTCGCGCCTGTCGGTGCAGCCTGTGGGGCCGCAAGAATGGGCGCTGATCTGCCAGATGGGCGGGTTGCCGCAGGGCTGAGTCTGTGACCATTTGGCGCGGATCAAGCCGACGGCCTTGGCCCGACGCGCGATATCAGGTGCCGCAATAGGTCACAATTGCGGGGGCTTCGCGCGGGGCGGGTCGGGCATGTTCTTCAGCCCCCGAAACCGGTTTGAAAGGTTCTTGTACAAGTTCAAGAATGCGATGGAATGTACTGAAATCATTCCTGAAACTGGCGTCATGCAAGGCTTGCTCGACCAGATGGTTGCGCGGAATATAGATCGGGTTGGCCTGTGCCACCCTGTCTGGCGTCTGCGCACCCGCAGCGTGGCGATACTGCGCCAGCCAGTCACCCAGGCCGCTGTCATCATCAAACAGCGCGCGCAGCGGCGCGTCATTGCCGTGCAGCGCATCGGGAAGCGCGCGAAAGAACAGCGTGAAATCGACGCCCTGCCCGACCCAGAGCTGGTGCATCCCTTCGATCAGCGCGGCATCGGGCTTGTCCAGCCCCAGCTTGCGCGCAAATTCGTCCAGCCAGGCAGTGCGATACTGGCGCTGCCCCTCCTCGATCACCTCTGTCGCGCGCGAAATGGCGCGGTCTTCATCGGCATCGATCAAGGGCAGCAGCGCCTCGGCCAGGCGCGCAAGGTTCCAGAACAACACCGCAGGCTGGTTGCCATAGGCATAACGCCCCATCTGGTCGACCGAACTGAAGCAGGTCGCCGGATCATAGCGGTCCATGAAGGCGCAGGGGCCGTAATCGATGGTCTCGCCCGAAATCGCGGTGTTGTCGGTGTTCATCACCCCATGCACGAAGCCCAGCCCCATCCATTGCGCGACAGTGCGCGCCTGCCGCGCGCCCACCCGCGCCAGAAGCTGAAGCGCGCGGTCGGGCGTATCGGTCAGATCCGGGTCATGGCGGGCAATGGTATAATCCAGCAGCATCTGCAACCTGCGCTGCTCGCCCCGCGCGGCAAAGAACTGGAAGCTGCCGATGCGGATATGGCTGGACGCGACCCGCGCCAGCACGGCGCCCGGCTCCAACCCGTTCTGGCGCAGCACCTTGTCGCCAGTGGTGCAGGCAGCCAGCGCGCGGGTGGTGGGCACACCCAGCGCCGCCATCGCCTCTGACACCAGATATTCACGCAGAACCGGCCCCAGCACCGCGCGCCCGTCACCCCCGCGCGCAAAGGGCGTGCGGCCCGACCCTTTCAGATGGATGTCATGGCGCGCACCATCAGGGGCCACGATCTCGCCCAGCAGTATCGCGCGGCCATCGCCAAGCTGCGGGGAAAAACCGCCAAACTGGTGGCCGGCATAAGCCATCGCCAGCGGCCGCGCCGTGTCGGGCAGGCTGTGGCCTGACAGCAGCGCGGCATCCAGCGCGTCCGGGTCAAGCCCCAAAGCCTGCGCAAGCCTGGTGTTCAGCGCCACAAGTTGCGGATCAGGCCATTCCTGCCCCTGCCAGGGCACGTAAAGCCCCTGCAATTGCTGCGCATAGCTGTGCTCGAAGGGTAGTGTCATCGCAAACGCCCCGCCGGTTCTGCCCCATCAGCTAGGCGCAAACTCCACGTCTGACCAGCCCCTGCCCCATCTTGCCGCTGCAAAGACGGGCACAAGGACAGATTCTGTGCAATTGCATGTCGCGCAGATGTTACAAATGCTGCCTATGAAAACACTGCGATATCTGGTGCGCCATTGGGGCTTGCCAGATTTCAAACGCAATATATAGTCTTGGCGTGTCGTCACCGAAACATGGCGATGACCTCAGCCCTGCGGGGCGCGCGCGCTCCCGGTCGGCTGCCCGTGTGAAAGGCTGCGCTGATGGATGGTGATTTCAGAACTGAATTCGTGCGCGACAAGGTTCCGCTGCGGCAGATGCCAGCGCTGGTCCTGAATGCCGATTATCGCCCGCTGTCCTACTACCCGCTGTCGCTGTGGGCTTGGCAGGATGCAGTCAAGGCGGTGTTTCTGGACCGCGTTGACATACTGGCCGAATATGAACAGGTCGTGCGCAGCCAGCACATGGAGATCCGCGTGCCTTCAGTGGTGGTGCTGCGCGATTACGTCAAACCACGCAAGCGCGTGGCCTTCACCCGCTTCAACCTGTTCCTGCGCGATGAATTTTGCTGCCAGTATTGCGGATCACACCAGGATCTGACCTTTGACCATGTGCTGCCGCGCAAGCTGGGCGGGATCACAAGCTGGGAAAATGTTGTCGCGGCCTGTGCGCCATGCAATCTGAAGAAAGGCTCCAAGACGCTGCGCGAGGCGGGAATGAAGCTGCGCCAGCAACCTTTCCGCCCCGATGCCGAGAAATTGCGCAATCTGGGTCGCCGTTTCCCGCCCCATCACCTGCATGAAAGCTGGCTGGATTACCTGTATTGGGATACCGAGCTTGAAGCCTGAAAGATTGCGCTGCATGCTGGACAGCGCCGCGTCACTGCGTTAGATCACCGCTGATAGCGCTAACGTCAGGCCCACAAGGTCGGGCTGGCATTGCGCCATGCGGATTGCTGTCAGGAGGGTATCATGGTCGCACGCGTCATTCCGGTCGATCTGTTCGATCTTGTCATTTTCGGTGCGACAGGTGATCTGGCGCAGCGCAAGATCCTGCCGGGGCTGTATCGGCGCTGGAAAGAAGGCCAGATCCCCGAAGGATCGACCATTATCGGCGCGGCGCGCAGCGACGTGACCCTGGACGAGTTTCTGAGCACCACAAAATCGGCGTTGCAGAAATATCTGCCTGCCAAAGAGCTGGACAGCGACAAGGTTGCCGGGTTTCTGGCGATGCTCGATTATGTGCCGATCGATGCGCGCGGCACCGATGGCTGGCAGGAACTGGCCGCCAGGATGCGCACCGACAAGGTGCGCGCCTTCTATTTCTCGGTCGCGCCCGCCCTGTTTGGCGATCTGGCGCAGCGGCTGCATGACCATGCCATTGCGCATCGGCAATCACGTATCGTGGTGGAAAAACCCTTTGGGCATGATCTGGCCTCTGCGCGTGCGCTCAATGCCACGCTGGCGGCCTATTTCCACGAGGATCAGATCTATCGCATCGACCATTATCTGGGCAAGGAAACGGTCCAGAACCTGATGGCGGTGCGCTTTGCCAACATATTGTTCGAACCGCTATGGAATGCGCAATATGTCGATCATGTGCAGATCACGGTGGCAGAAACGGTCGGGGTCGAGGGGCGGGGCGAATATTATGACCATTCCGGCGCCATGCGCGACATGGTGCAAAACCATCTGATGCAGCTTCTTTGCCTGATCGCGATGGAGCCGCCGCATCATTTCGACCCCGACGCGATGCGCGATGAAAAGCTGAAAGTGATCCGCGCGCTTGACCCTGTCAGCGCGGCAGATGTGGTGCGCGGGCAGTATCGCGGGACCGATGGAGATGATTATCTGGCCGAAAGCGGCAATCCCGACAGCCGCACCGAAAGCTTCGTGGCGCTGAAGCTGCATGTATCGAACTGGCGCTGGAAGGGCACGCCCTTCTATCTGCGCACCGGCAAGCGGCTGAAATCGCGCGTCTCTGAAATCGCGGTCATCTTCAAGGAACCCCCGCATTCGATCTTTGGCGCGGAAAATCCGTGGCGCGAGAATGTGCTGGTAATCCGCCTGCAACCGGATGAAGGCATGGATCTGCGCGTCATGATCAAGGAACCCGGCCCCGGCGGGATGCGGCTGAAGGATGTCGCGCTTGACATGAGCTTTGCCGAAGCGCTGGGCGATGATCTGGACATCCCCGACGCCTATGAGCGGCTGATCATGGATGTGATCCGCGGTAACCAGACCCTGTTCATGCGCGGCGACGAGGTCGAGGCTGCCTGGGCCTGGGTCGATCCGGTGATTGCGGTCTGGCAGGCGCGCGGGGATACGCCTGAACCCTATGAACCCGGCTCGACCGGGCCGGAAGGGGCGCTTATGCTGTTGCACAAGGATGGCAGACGCTGGAGAGAGGTGCGCTGATGGAATTTCATGACTACCCCGATCAGGAGATGATGATGCTGCGCGTGGCGCAACGCATCTCCTCGGAGCTGGGGCAGACCTTGCGCAGCGAAGGCCGCGCAACGCTGTCAGTGCCCGGTGGCTCCACGCCGGGGCCGGTCTTCGACACGCTCAGCGGCACTGATCTGGACTGGGCCAATATCGCGGTGGTGCTGAATGACGAACGCTGGGTGCCCGAAGACAGCCCGCGCTCGAACACGGCGCTGTTGCGCCAGCGCCTGCTGACCGGAAATGCGGGCGCGGCAACGCTGGTGCCGCTCTATGCCGACGCCCCCAGCCCCGAAGACGCGCTGGATGCGCTGGCCGAGGGGCTGCACCCGCATCTGCCGATCTCGGTGCTGCTGCTGGGGATGGGCGCGGATATGCACACCGCCAGCCTGTTTCCCGGCGCCGACAACCTTGCTGCGGCAATGGCCTCTGATGCACCGCCGCTGATGGCCATGCGCGCTGATGCCGCAGGCGAGCCGCGCGTGACGCTGACCCTGCCAGTGCTGCGCGCGGCCCTGCACGTGCATGTGTTGATAACCGGGGCGGAAAAGCGCGCGGCCCTTGAACGCGCGCGCAAGCTGTCGCCCGATCAGGCACCGATTGCCGCGCTCCTGGATCAGGCGCAGGTACATTGGGCCGCATGATGCCGCTACATGGCCAGGGTCGGCTTTTGAGTATTTTTGGCAAGATGAAACATGAAGGGATCAGATGAGCATCTGGAATGATCTGGCGAAATATCAGCGCGCGACCGAAGCGCGCCAAATTCTGAGCCTGTTTGATGACCCTGGTCGCGCGGGGCGGTTCTCGGTGCGGTGCGGGGAGATGCTGCTGGATTATTCCAAGACCAATCTGGATGCCGAAACCCGTGCGCTTCTGGTGGCGCTGGCCGAGGCATCTGGGCTGGCCGAACGCCGCGCGGCAATGTTCGCGGGCGAGAAGATCAATGAAACCGAAGGCCGCGCAGTGCTGCATGTGGCCCAGCGCGCCGATGACGCGTCGGTGATCCATGTCGATGGGGCCGACGTCATGCCAGAGCTGCGCGCCACCCGTGCGCGGGCTTACGCATTCGCCGAGGATGTGCGCGCGGGGCGCTTCACCGCGCAAGGTGGGGCCGTCACCGATGTTGTCAATATCGGCATTGGCGGGTCCGATCTTGGCCCGGCAATGGCGACGCTGGCGCTGGCCCCTTACCATGACGGGCCGCGGCTGCATTATGTCAGCAATGTCGATAGCGCGCATATCACTGACACGCTTCGCGGGCTGAACCCGGAAACGACACTGGTGATCGTGGCGTCGAAAACCTTCACCACCATCGAGACCATGACCAATGCACGCACCGCCCGCGACTGGATGGCCGCCAGGGTGGCTGACCCTGCGGCGCAGTTTGCGGCTGTGTCCACGGCGCAGGACAAAACCGCCGCATTCGGCATTGCGCCAGAGCGGGTGTTTGGCTTTGCCGATTGGGTGGGCGGGCGTTATTCGATGTGGGGGCCGATCGGGCTGGGGCTGATGATCGCCATTGGCGCGCAGGATTTCGACCGCTTTCTGGCCGGCGGGCGCGCGATGGATCAGCATTTCCTGACTGCGCCTTTTGCGCAGAACATGCCGGTACTGCTGGCGCTGACCGGCATCTGGCACAACCAGATCTGCGGCCACGCCACCCGCGCCGTGCTGCCCTATGACCAGCGTCTGGCCCGCCTGCCCGCCTATCTTCAGCAATTGGAGATGGAAAGCAACGGCAAGCGCGTCGATATGGAGGGCCGCGATCTGCAGCGCCAGTCTGGCCCCATTGTCTGGGGCGAACCCGGCACCAATGGCCAGCACGCCTTTTTCCAGCTGATCCATCAGGGCACGCGGGTAGTGCCCTGCGAGTTTGTGCTGGCCGCCAGCGGGCATGAGCCGGAACTGGCGCATCAGCACCGCCTGCTGGCGGCGAATTGCCTTGCGCAATCCGAAGCATTGCTGCGCGGGCGGTCACTGGATGAAGCGCGCGCGATCATGGCCGCCAAGGGGCTGGAGGGGGCCGAGCTTGACCGTCAGGCACGCCACCGCGTCTTTCCGGGAAACCGCCCTTCGATCACGCTGATCTACCCGAAACTGACCCCCTTCATTCTGGGCCAGATCATCGCGCTTTATGAACATCGCGTCTTTGTCGAAGGGGTCATCCTGGGCATCAATTCCTTCGATCAATGGGGGGTGGAGCTGGGCAAGGAACTGGCCACCGCGCTTGGCCCTGTACTGGACGGGGGCGATGCGGGGGGCAAGGACGGCTCTACCCGCCAGCTTGTGGACTATATCCGCGCGCAGGGCTGAGCGCCGACACGCCAGCGCTGCCTTGGCCTTCAATGAAGGGGCGGTGGCCTGTCTGGACAGGCACTGCCCCCCGGTTGCTATGGCGTCGTCCCGGTGCATGGCGAAGCGGCACAACGCCTGACCCGGCGCGTGCTGAAACGCGTCGAACCGGACACCCTTGGCAAGCAAGGCTCAGTAACGCAAGATCGTGTCGAAATCGCCGATGCGCTGATCCGCCGGGGCAAAGATCGTATCGACATCCATCGTGATATAGGCGCGGGTGCCATCGGCCGAGATGGTGCCGGTCGATTCCTCTATCTGACGCCCCTTGACCTGCATGGTGATCGACATGCCTGCCATCATCTGCTGGACCATCGCGAGCATTTGCGGGTCGTCCTCGACATCGCCCATTTCCTCGAACATGCCACCAAGCGGCATCAGCACGCGCACCCGATCCCCGCCAAGATGCGTGATCGTGCCGTGAAGGTCGGCAGGCATATCCTCATCCGCATCCGCATCCGCGCTCATGATCTCGTCAAAGCTGCCGGTATGGTCGAAATCGCAGCGTGCATGGGTTTCGGTCAGGGTCAATGTGCCGCCATCTTCGGCAGGGCAGAACGACTCATCCCCGCCACTCATGTCGAACATCATGCGCTGCATCTGCATGAAGCCTGTCACGCGCGCCTGATCCTCGCCCAGAATTTCAATCGTCATATCGGCTTCGACACAGGCGGACAGAACCACCGCGGCAGGAATGGCCAGAAATACGGCGCGCATGGGAACCCCTCATCCGGTTGCAGATTGTCGGACCCAGCAAACCAGAAAACCGTTGCGCTGGCCAGCGAAAACCGGGGGCGTGATGAAGGCTGTGACCGACGCCATGCCACATCCTGACCGGTGCGATGGCCCAAGATACCGCCTGCGATGTTTGCCCGCAGCCAGTTACTGGCTGTGGGACACGCAGTTGGGCTTGTCGGCACCGCAGGCAAGGAACACGCCGCTTATGCCGTTATTCTGATCGACGCCGAATTCGAACGCTCCGGCGGCCTCGTTGGCATCGGGGCCGTAAAAGCCCCCCTCCAGCGCGCCTCCGGCCACTGCATCGCGGAAGGTGAAGGTGCTGCCCGGACCGGCGGCGAACTCCCCGGTTTGGGCGTCAATCGTGACCTTGTTGAAATCCCCCCAGAGCTGGGTCGTACTGTCGCGCATCTTGCCAGCCATGCTTCCCGACAACAGCCCCGCATCAAAATTGACCAGCAGGGTGATACCGCCCTCGGCAATGCCGCCTTCGCCATCGACGATGGCCCCGGCCATGAAATCACCCTGATACTGATGCACGCCACCTGGCAGGCCGGGCGCCCGGTCCGAGCCATCGGGCGTAGCCTGATAGAGCCGATGATAGGAGTATTCGATTGCGCCATTCTTCTGATGGCCCAGCCTCAGGCTACCGGCATAGGCATGATCACCTGCCATGCGCCCTTCCAGCTTGGCGGCCTGCTGCGTGCCCTCGGGGCCACCCACCACGCTGCAACTCGCACCCGAATGATCATCACACAGGACGACCATGTCGGCCAGCGGCCCATCCTCGAACAGGAACTGAACCTTGCCAGAGGCATGTCGCGATGCCAGCACCTGCGATGCGGCCTGTTGCTGGCCGACATTCTGACTAAGAACACCAGAAGCGCTGCTGACAACCGCCCCCGCGCCGCCCGAGCCACCACCGCTGCATGCCGAAACGACCAAGGCTGCCCCAAGCAATGGGGGCACTACCAAAAACCTGCTCATCCTGTGCCTCTCAATATTCTGTCGCGTCATGTATTGCGCAACTTGCCGCCGATTAGGATTGAATGGTGCCGTGAAGTCAAGACAGGTCGATTCGGTTTTCCGAAGCTGTTGCAGCGACGACTCAAATTCACGGGGCGGCCGATCCGGCGGATGCCCCGCGCGCAGCCGCATTCCGGGCCGCGCATGATGCGGCGACCGGGGCGCAATGCGGGGGGGCTTCGGGTCATCTGCGCGCTGGTGTCACGCCTCTTTCGGGCGCAGTGACAGCCAGATCAGCGCCGCCCCGGCCAGAACCAGAAACGGCACCATCGAGATATTGACAAGCTGCCAGCCGGTTTCGGTTGTCCCGCCAGAGCAGTTCAGCAACGCCCCCGATGAAAGCGAGGCCACGAACACCCCGCCAAAGACGATCATGTCATTCATCCCCTGCACCCGCCCGCGCTCTGCCGGGTCATGCGAGGCTGTCAGCATCGAGGTCGCGCCGATGAAGCCGAAATTCCACCCCACCCCCAGCAGGATCAGGGCGATATAGAACTGCTCCAGCTCGACCCCGCTCAGCGCCACGCCCCCCGAAGCCGCAAGAATGGCCAGCCCCAGCGCCACGATGTTGCGCGCCCCGAACCGCGCGATCAGATGGCCGGTGACGAAAGAAGGCGCATACATCGCCAGCACATGCGCCGAGACGATATTGGCCGCATCCGATGTGTCAAAGCCGCACCCCACCACCGCCAGCGGGGTCGAGGTCATGACCAGGTTCATCAACGCATAAGAAACGGTACCGCAGATGACGGCCACGGCGATCACCGGCGTTCTCAGCAATTCGCGCCGCGAACGGGTCGGCGCGGCATCGGTCCGGGGCTTGGCCGGGGTCGGGATGTCCAGAAAGCCCAGGATCACCATGCCTGCAATGTTCAGACCGATCACGGCAAGATAGGTCGCCAGAAAGGTGATCGGCATCGCGTCAGAGGTGACAGAGACCAGTTGCGGGCCGAACACCGCCGACAGCAAGCCCCCTGCCATGACATAGGAAATCGCCTTGGGGCGGAATTCCGCGCTGGCGGTATCGGTTGCAGCAAAGCGGTAAAACCCATTGGCCGACATATATACACCGCTCAGCAGTGACCCCAGCAGAAAGATCGCAAACGACCCGGCCATCAGCCCATAGGCGGCAATCGCCGCGCCCACAGCGCCCGCCACGCAGGCCACCCAGAACCCCGCGCGCCGCCCATAGGCCTGCATGAAGCTGGCCAGCGGCGTTGCCGCCAGCATCGAGCCAAGCACGATCAGCGAAATCGGCAGCGTCGCCCAGCAGGGGTTGGGCGCCAGCATCGTGCCCGCCAGCCCGCCAATGATGAACATCACCGGCAATTGCGCCCCCACAACCGCCTGCGCGGCAACAAGGATCACCACATTGCGCCTGGCGCGTCTGTCATCGGGGGTTGCAACTATGCTTTCCATGCGCGCATCACTAGACAAAGCGCAGGGCAAGGAAAAGGGGTGTTTTACATGTGCAACAATATGGCGCAGCGCTGATGGTGGGGCGCATTCTGAAGTCAGAGACCTGCATGGCCGAAGGGGCGGAATGGCTGGCAAGGCAAGAGCCGCGCTTTGCCCATGCGCTGGCGCTGACCGGCCCGCCCCCCCTGCGCCGCCGCCCCGACGGGTTTGCCCAGCTTCTGGCCGCGATTGTCAGCCAGCAGGTCAGCACCCATGCCGCCCGCGCTATCTGGGGGCGGATGGAAGCCGCCGGGCTGACCACGCCTGAAGCCGTGCTGGCCGCCGATGACAGCGCCTTGCGCGCGCCGGGGCTGTCGCAACAGAAGATGCGCTATGCCCGCGCGCTGGCTGCGGCGGGCATTGATTTCGCGGCCCTGCGCGATGCCCCCGATGAACACGTCATCGCCACCCTGACCGAAGTGCCCGGCATTGGCCGCTGGACGGCGGAAATCTATGCCATGTTCAGCCTTGGCCGTGCCGATGTGTTTGCCCCCGCCGATCTGGCCTTGCAGGAAGCCGCACGCCGCCTGTTCGCCCTGCCCGAGCGCCCGCGCGAGGCCGCGTTTCGTCGCATGGCCGCCGACTGGTCGCCCTGGCGCAGCGTTGCAGCGGGGCTGTTATGGGCCTATTACCGCGTGGAAACAGACAGAGAAGGCATCACATGACCCGCAAGCTGAATTCCGAACGCAAGGGCGCCCCCCTTGGCCAGGCCAAATCCGCCGTGATCTTCGTGCATGGCTATGGCGCCGACGGGGCCGATCTTCTGGGGCTGGCCGATCCGCTGGGACCGCATCTGCCGGATACGGCCTTCTACGCCCCGAACGCGCCGGAAAAATGCCCTGCCAACCCGCTTGGCTTTCAGTGGTTTCCGATCCCCTGGCTGGACGGATCATCGGAAGCGGCCGCGCTGGCCGGTCTGCACGCTGCCGCTGCCGATCTGAACGCATTTGTCGATGAGGTGCTGGCACGCGAGGGGCTGGGGCCAGAGGCGCTGGCGCTGGTCGGGTTCTCGCAAGGCACTATGATCAGCCTGCATATCGCGCCGCGCCGCGCGGCCGCGCTGGCCGGTCTGGTGGGGTTTTCGGGGCGGCTGATGCAGCCTGAAAAGCTTTCGGCAGAGGCCGTCTCGCACCCGCCGGTGCTGCTGGTGCATGGCGACAGCGATGATGTCGTCCCCCCTGCCAGCCTGGCCGAAGCCGCCGACGCACTGACCGAAGCGGGGTTTGAAACATATGCCCATATGTCCAAAGGCACCGCCCACGGCATTGCCCATGACGGGCTGTCACTGGCGTTGTCCTTCCTGCGGGAAAAGCTTCCGGGGTGACGGGGACTTGGGCAGCATGGTCGATATGTGCTATCAATGCGCATGATCCACCCGCAGGAGGCCCGGATGACCAAGCGCGCAACCAATCTGACCGTAGATCCCGCCCTGCTGGATGAAGCGCGCGGTCTTGGCATCAATCTGTCTGCCACATTCGAGGCCAGCCTGCGCGAGGCCGTGCGTGCGCGCAAGGCCGCGCAATGGCTGGAAGACAACCGCGCCGCGCTGCAAAGCTCGAATGACTGGGTGAAGGAGCACGGCCTGCCATTGGCGCAGTATCGGCGGTTCTGATGGCGCAATATGAGCTGTTCCTGAATCCGTCCGGCGGGGACTTTCTGCTGGACGTGCAAAGCGACCTGCTGGAAGTGCTGAATGTGCGCGCAGTGGTGCCGCTTCTGCCGCAAGGCGATGCGCCAGCCGCCGCAAGCCGCCTGAATCCTGTGTTCGAAATCGACGGGGCGGCGCATGTGATGATGACGCAATATATCGCCGCTGTGCCTGCAAGCATTCTGAAAACGCCAACAGGGGATCTGTCGGCTCAGTTTGATCTCATTACATCCGCGCTCGACATGCTGTTTCATGGATTCTGAACTCTACGCGGTGCCGCAGGCTTGCCCAGAACCTTGCAGTTGGGTTGCGAAACTACCTTCTGGTGGCGCCGGTAGCCCCGGCCCGCGCAATCGCACGCAGGCGCAAAGCTCGCCTTGCCCTGCCGCGCTTCCTCGCCTAAACCCGTCGCAAATGCCTGTCCCCTGCAAAGAGGCCCGCCGATGCGCCTGACCCGCTATTTCCTGCCTGTCCTGAAAGAAACCCCGTCCGAGGCCCAGATCGTCAGCCACCGCCTGATGCTGCGCGCGGGGCTTATAAAGCAGGCCAGTGCGGGCATCTATTCCTGGCTGCCTCTGGGCTTCAAGGTGCTGCGTCGGATCGAACAGATCGTTCATGAAGAACAGATCCGCGCAGGCCACATCCCGATGCTGATGCCCACGCTGCAATCGGCCGATCTGTGGCGCGAGAGCGGGCGCTATGAAGATTACGGCCAGGAAATGCTGCGCATCACCGACCGGCATGGACGCGACATGCTTTATGGCCCGACCAATGAGGAACTGATCACCGACATCTTCCGCGCCCATGTCAGCAGCTACAAGGAACTGCCGCTGACGCTGTATCACATCCAGTGGAAGTTCCGCGATGAAATCCGCCCTCGTTTCGGGGTGATGCGGGGGCGCGAATTCCTGATGAAGGATGGCTATAATTTCGACATCGACAAGGATGCCGCGCTGCACGCCTATAACCGCCATCTGGTCAGCTATCTGCGTACCTATGAACGCATGGGGCTGCAAGCAATCCCGATGCGCGCCGATAGCGGCCCGATCGGCGGCGATGACACCCATGAATTTCTGGTACTGGCCGAAACCGGCGAGTCGGAAGTCTTTTATGACAGCCAGATCACCGATCTGCGCTTTGGCGACCGCGATGTGGATTATGACAACGTGGCGGAATGTCAGGCGGTGCTGGAAGAGTTCACCTCGCGCTATGCGCGCACCGACGAAACCCATGACGAGGCCGCCTTTCATGCCCAGGTACCCCAGGAGCGCCGCAAGCGCGCGCGCGGGATCGAGGTCGGGCAGATCTTCTATTTCGGCACGAAATATTCCGACGCGATGGGCGCGACGGTTGTCGGCCCCGATGGCCAACGGACACCGGTGCATATGGGCAGCCACGGCATCGGCGTCTCGCGGCTTCTAGGCGCGATCATCGAGGCCAGCCATGATGATCGCGGCATCATCTGGCCCGAAGGGGTGACGCCGTTTCATGCGGGGATTGTGAATCTGAAACAAGGCGACGCGGCCGCAGATGCAGCCTGCGACGGGCTGTACCGGGCGCTTGTCGCAAAAGGGCTGGAGCCGCTTTATGACGACCGGACCGAGCGCGCAGGCGCAAAATTCGCCACGATGGATCTGATCGGCCTGCCCTGGCGTATCACCGTCGGGCCGCGCGGGCTGGAAAAGGGCGTGGTGGAACTCACCAGCCGCCGGACGGGCGAAAGCGAAGAGATGTCGCCCGAAGCGGCGGTGGACCGGCTTGCGCAGATTTACGCCGGGCACTGACCCGCGCAGACGCGAGGCGTGACCACGACGCTTGACGCGGCAGGGCTGGCTGCGACATCCTGCCCTATCAGATGCAGGAGGCAGTCATGGCGCGCAAGGTCTTGATCGGAACCACCAAGGGAACCTTCATTCTGCTCCAGCAGGCCGATGGCAGCTTCACGGTCAGCGGTCCGCATTGCGATGGCTGGCCCATAAATCATGTCATCGGCGAACCTGGTACGTCAAAGCTGTGGGCCGGGGGTGGCGGAGAGTGGTTCGGCGCCGGGGTCTGGCATTCGCACGATGGCGGGGAAAGCTGGACGCTCACCCGTCTGTCACCCGGCCAGATGGATGAATGGGCCGCACAGGACGCCGAATTCGCCGCGATGATTGGCTGGCAGAAAAGCGATCTTCCCTTTGAAGCGGATCTGTCGCAGATCTGGTCGCTGCACCGGGTGAATGATCGGCTTTATGCAGGCACCAAACCTGCCGATCTGCTGGAAAGCCACGATGATGGTGCCAGCTTCGCGCGGGTCGAGGGGTTGGGCGCGCATCCGTCACGCCCTCAATGGCAACCCGGCGCGGCAGGGCTGATCCTGCATTCAATCGCCTCGGACCCCGACACTCCCGACAAGCTGTGGCTGGGCATTTCCGCGTCAGGCGTCTTTGCCACCGAGGATGGCGGCGCCACCTGGCACCGGCGCAACCGGCTGTCCAATGCGGAAGCCTGCGCGCATCACCACCATCCGGCAGCCCCGTCAGGGGGCGAGATCGGCCATTGCGTGCACAGCCTTGCGCGCGCCGGCGCCGCAAAGGGTGATCTGCTCTATCAGCAGAACCATCACGGGGTCTGGCGCAGCCGCGATGGCGGGCGCTCCTGGGAGGATGTGACAGAGGGGCTGCCCTCGACCTTCGGCTTCCCAATCGTACTGCACCCGCATGACCCGCAGAAACTATGGGTGTTTCCGCTAAATGGCGACATGCAGGGGCGCTTTCCCCCGGATGGACGCGCCGCTGTGTGGCATTCGAATGATGGGGGCGACACATGGCACGAACAGGGCGACGGGCTGCCGCGGGAATCTTGCTTCTTCACGGTGCTGCGTCAGGCGATGGCCAGCGATCAGGGGGCATGTCCGGCGGTGTATTTCGGCACCAATAGCGGCTCTGTCTTCGGCAGTTTCGACGAGGGCGCAAGCTGGCTGGAAATCGCCCGCCACCTGCCCACGATCCAGAGCGTCGAGGCACTTAGCGATTGACCCTGCCTGTCAGCGAATTAGCTGGGGTGCATCGCAGAAAAAAGGCACGCCCCCATGCGCCAGACCACGCTTGACCAGCGCGAAAAACTGCCCGATGCGTTGCGCATATTGCTGGAACAATACCCGCGCGCGCTGTGGGAAAGCCACAAGAATTTCGACGGGCTGACCCGGTTCTGGCTGGAACGGCATCTGATGTTCCGTCATGCGCTGGCGCAATGGCAGGACGACACGCGCGGCTTTCTGGACAAGGGGCGCGACGCGCGCACACATGGCCAGATGACCGCACGGATCGGGGGGTTCCTGATCAACGAACTGCACGGCCACCACCAGATAGAAGACGCGCATTACTTCCCGGTGCTATCCGCCGCCGAACAGCGCCTTGCCCACGGCTTTGAGCTGCTGGACGGCGACCACCACGCGCTGGGTGGTGAATTGCAGGCGCTGACCGCGGCCGCAAACGCCCATCTGCGCCGCCTGTCGCAGGGCAAGGATGCAACCGACAGCGCAGGCGCGATGTTGCAGCGGCTGGAAGCGTTCGGGGGGTTTTTGAACCGCCATCTGATCGATGAGGAAGACCTGGTGGTGCCGGTCATCCTGCACCACGCGCTGCGGTTCTAGGCGGCGTCTGCATTTAGGGCGCAGCCCCATAGACCGCCTGTAATTGTGCCAGATCGGGGTGGTCGGGGGCGTGTTGGCGCAGGTGGCGCAGGGTGTTTCCGGCAATAGTTTTGGTATCGGGGTGGTTATCGCCAAGGCTGGCGCGGAAAATGCCCAGCGCTTCAAGATATAGCGGCGTTGCCTGACCGGCGCGGTCGGTGGCGTCCAACAACAGCGCGAGGTTGTTGAGGCTGATCGCCACAGCGGGGTGGCGGCCGCCCAGTGTTTCGCGGCCAATCTCCAGCGCCTCGCGGCAAAGCGGCTCGGCCTGCTCAGTGCGCCCCGTGGCGTGCAGCAACTCCGCGAGGTTGTTGAGATAGCTCGCCACGTCTGGGTGGCGGTCGCCCAGTGTCGCGCGGGAAATCGCCAGCGCCTCGCGGTAAAGCGGCTCGGCCTCGGGGTAGCTACCCGCGGCGCGCAGCGATTCAGCGTAATTGTTCAGTGCGGTGGTGGTTTGGGCATCGCGGGGGCCATATTCGTGGCGCGACAGGGCGACGAGTTTCTTGTTCTTTTCCAAGGCGGCGTCATATTCCCCTGCATGAAGGAGCAATACTCCCGCTTTGAACAGGTTGTCATAGCTCGGGTGCAGCTCTGCGGCGCGGGTGTAGTGCTGCGCGGCGCTGGCCCATTCCACGCGGGATTCAGCGATTTCGCCCAGTTTGAATTGAATTTTCGCTTCTTCGATGGCCTCATCCTCGCGGCGGCGGGCCTTGGCCTGTGCCAATTCGGTCAGGATTTCGACGGCAAGCGATTCATCATCATTGTCCAGCGCGGCGATGGCTTGATCAAAGCGCGTGCGTTCGATCTGGTTGTCGTAGCGCGCCAGCATGGCCTTGGTGTCGGCCAATTCCGTCAGGCGGGCTTGATAGTCTGCGCCCAAATCCAGCATTCGTCTGCGCAATTCATCCAGTTCGCGCTGGATCAGGGCTTTTTCGGCGGTATGGGCGCGCCCCAGGTCTGCCTCCTTGCGGGCGATGGCGCGTTCCATTGCGGCTTCGTGCTGTTCGAATGTCAGGCCAACCGTGATCGTTCCAGCGTTATGCCCGACCTGCGTATTATTGTCGCAATCGGATATGCTGTTATCTGTCTTAGGCCCGATCATGCGCCGCCTTGTTTGTTGTTTCTGCCCCGTTCAATGGTGTTTTCAGTCTGACCCTTGCCGCCCGTCTGGGTGTTGTTGTCGCCATCGATGGTTGTGTTCTTGGTGCGGGCTGCACCCCCGCGCAACTGCCGCCATGCAATAATTGCTGCAATGGCTGCAATGATCACCCCGGCAATGACCCACCAGTCCATTCCACTTTGGGGCATCTAATCACTCCCTCAAACCCACTTTCCACCCTGCCGCATGCCCAACCCCCTGTCCGGCCTCTCACCCTTGCGTGACAGGGTTTGACCTTGACCTTGCGGGGCAATTCCGTTGAGGGTGCGCCCGGACCCGCCACAGGATCGTTGCCGCATGACCGGACAGACTGCCCCCTTTGCCGCCTTCGAGTGGATGATCGCCTGGCGTTACCTGCGCGCGCGCCGCGCCGAGGGCGGGGTCAGCGCGATGACCGTGATCTCTTTTGTCGGCATCACGCTGGCGGTGTTCGCGCTGATTGCCACGCTCTCGGTGCGGTCAGGATTTCGGGCGGAATTTGTAGACACAATTCTGGGCGCAAACGCCCATGTAACCGTCTATTCCGCCGTTCATGTTGATGAGGCCGGACGCACCAGCCGCGCGATGGACGCCTATGACGATATGGTCGAGCGGCTGCTTGCGGTGCCCGGCGTCACCCGCGCGGCCCCGCTGATCAAGGGGCAGGTGATGGTTTCGGCGCATGGGCGCAATGCAGGCGTCGAGGTGTTCGGCATCCGCGCCGATGATCTGCGCACCATCCCGCGCGTGGCCGACCCGGAAACCGCTCAGGGCGATATCGAGCGCTTCAGCGAAGGCATCGCCATCGGTTCCGGCGTGGCGCGCGAATTGGGGGTGGGCTTGGGCGATACGCTGCGCGTGATCTCGCCTGACGGGGTACGCACGGCTTTCGGCACCAGCCCGCGGATTTCGGCCTATGAGGTGGTCTATATCTTCACCGCCGGGCGCTATGACATCGACCGCACCCGCATCTATATGCCCTTTGCAGAGGCCCAGCTTTACTTCAACCGCGACGGGGTCGCCGATGAGATCGAGGTGATGGTCGCCAATCCCGACCAGATCGAGGCCATGCGCGATACGCTTTTGCGCGCCGGCGGCGAACGCGCGATGCTGTGGACATGGCGCGACAGCGCCGGGTCGTTCCTGCGCGCGCTGGATGTCGAGGATAATGTGATGTTCGTGATCCTGTCGATCCTGGTGCTGATCGCGGCGATGAACATCATCTCTGGCCTGATCATGCTGGTCAAGAACAAGGGCCGCGATATCGGCATATTGCGCACGATGGGGCTAAGCGAAGGATCGGTGCTGCGTGTCTTCTTCATCTGCGGGGCCAGTGTGGGGGTGCTGGGCACGATTGCGGGGGTGATCCTTGGCTGCCTGTTCGCAATCTATATCGACCAGATCTTCAGCTTCGTGAATTATGTCGCCGGTGGCGGGGTGTGGGATCCCTCGATCCGGGGGATCTATGCCCTGCCCGCGCAGTTGCGGCTGGAAGATGTGCTGAAAGCCGTGGGGTTGTCGCTGTCGCTGTCGTTCATCGTCACCATCTTTCCCGCGCGCCGCGCCGCGCGCATGAACCCGGTCGAGGCGCTGCGCTATGAATGACCAGACGCTGCTGTTGCAGGACATCCACAAAACCTACAACAAGGGCCGCCCGAATGAGGTGCGGGTGCTGGATGGGGCCGCGCTGACGCTGGACCGGGGCGAGGTGGTGGCGCTGGTGGCCCCTTCGGGCGCGGGCAAATCGACATTGCTGCACATTGCCGGGCTGCTCGATACCCCTGATCAGGGGGCAGTGGTGATCAACGGGGCCGACATGACCCGGCTGGGCGATGGTGCGCGCACGGCGGCAAGGCGGGGTCAGGTGGGGTTCATCTATCAGTTCCACCATCTGCTGCCCGAATTCAGCGCGCTGGAAAATGTGGTGCTGCCGCAGCTTGCCAATGGCGTGCCCAAAGCGCAGGCCGAAACCCGCGCGCGCGATCTGCTGGCCCGTGTGGGGGTGGGTGCGCGCGCAGATCACCGCCCCGCCGCGCTGTCGGGGGGAGAGCAGCAGCGGGTTGCGTTCTGCCGCGCGCTGGCCAATGGGCCAAGCCTGCTTCTGGCCGATGAACCCACCGGCAATCTGGACCCCGCGACCTCTGATCAGGTGTTTGACGCGCTGATGACATTGGTGCGCGATACCGGCCTGTCAGCGCTGATCGCCACCCATAATCTTGACCTTGCCCGCCGCATGGATCGCGTCTTGCGGATGGCGGATGGCCGGATCACAAAAGGGGCTTCGGGATGAGCGGCGGGCAGGGAAAAGCGCTGCAAGACTTCGCGCCCTTCACCCCTGCCGAAGACGCGTTGGTCAAATGGCTGCAAGCGGGCAATCGCAAGGTCTTTAGGGTCTCAAACAGCGTGCCGGTCAGCGCCACCGAGGAAGTAACCCTGCGCGCCAGTTTCATCCGCTTCCTTGCCCTTGGCGGCTGCGACGCTTGCCGACTGCCGGAAACGGGGTTGCGGGTTTGGGGGGCGTATATTCTTGGCGATGACGACAACAGCGGAGGCACCAAAGGGCTGGATTTCGAAGGCGCCACCCTGCCCCATGATCTGGCGCTGGTATTCTGCCATATCCCTGACCCGATCATCCTGCGCTCTGCCAAGCTCAAAAACCTGTTTCTGCATAGCTCTGACGTAAAAGCCGCCATTACGGCAGATCGCTTGCAGGTCGAGGGCGGCGTCTTTCTGCGCGAGGCCAAAATCGCGGGCGAGGTGCAGCTGCTGGGCGCGCGGCTGGGCGGCGAACTGTCCTGCACCGGCGCAGAGTTGCAGGCCAAGGGCAATGCGCTGAGGTGTGACGGGATGCAGGCCGAGGGCAGTGTCTTTCTGAGCAATGCCAAAATCGCGGGCGAGGTGCGGCTGCTGGGCGCGCGACTGGGGGGCGATCTGTCCTGCACCGGCGCGGAGTTGCAGGCCAAGAGCAAGGCACTGAATTGTGACGGGGCCAAGATAACTGGCACATTTTTCTTGCGCGAAGGGGCCAAGGTCAGCGGCTGCATTGACCTGACCGGCGCGAGTTTGGGGGCCATCAATGACGATCCGGCCTGCTGGCCGCCGGAATTGATTCTAAAGCGTTGCCGCTTTGGCGCGTTTCTGGGGCGCTCGCCTATAGACGCAGAAACCCGAAAGACATGGCTGGCACTACAGAAACCGCAAGACTACGGCCAAGATTTCTGGCCCGACCCCTATGAGCACTGCGCCAAGGTGCTACGCGAGATGGGGCATGGGGCGGAGGCCACGAAAATCCTGATCGAAAAGGAGCGCCTGCAGCGCGAGGCGCGGCGCCACCGGTTGCGCCGCGCGTATCTGTTCGAGGATTACTACTGGTTCGCGTTCTGGGATCGCATCCTTGGTGCTACAGTCGCTTACGGGCGCAGGCCGCTGCTGGCCGCCGCTTGGTTGCTGGTTCCATATCTGTTGGGTGTCTGGATATTCGGAACGGCCTTTGCGCGCGACGAAGTGAAGCCAAATCTGCCGCAAATCCAACGCTCGGCAGAATGGGTCTTGTGCGGCGTTGATGCCACCGAAACGGTTAGGCTGGTTGGGGATAATGAAGCCACAAGCGGGTTGCGGCAGAAAGGCCAAGGCCGGTTGGAGTGTTTTCACACAACACCCGAGGGACGCGGCCATCCGCAGTTCAACCCGTATATCTATTCCGCAGACAGCTTGCTTCCGATCCTGTCGCTGGAAATGCAAAGCTACTGGATCCCCGACGACTCGCAGCCATTTGGCAAGTTCGCAAGGTTCTATCTTTGGCTGCATATCATCGCAGGCTGGGCGCTGACCCTGCTTGCGGTGGCGGGTTTTTCGGGGCTGATCAAGACGGATAACATCAAATGACCCACACCCACCAGATCCGCGTCTATTACGAAGACACCGACCTTGCGGGCATTGTCTATTACGCCAATTACCTGAAATACATCGAACGCGCGCGCAGCGAATGGGTGCGCGCTCTCGGGTTTGATCAGGCGGCGATGAAGGCTGCGGGCGAAGGCGTCTTTGCCGTGCGCCGGGTCGAGGCCGATTATCTGGCGCCAGCGCATTTCGATGATCTGCTTGATGTCACTACCGCCCCTGTCAGCCATTCCGGTGCGCGGCTGGTGCTGGCCCAGCAAGTGCTGCGCGCGGGTCGGTTGCTGTTTGATGCGCAGGTCACGCTGGTTTGTCTGGGCGATACTGGCCGCCCCCGGCCCCTGCCCCGGCAACTGACCGCGCATCTGCCGCAAAATCCAGGCCAGGGCGCAGACCCATAAACCAAAACTATAACACGCTTGTGTTGGTGTGGGGCTTTATTTCCTGTATGCTCTGGCGCAAAGCAAACCGCCCGCCAGAGGCGGCCCTTCTTGAGTGAGCAGTGACATGGACCCGACAACTGTTACCCTGACGCAGGAGATTGATTTCTCCCTCATCGCGCTGTTTGCGCGTGCCACCCTGACAGTGCAGCTGGTGATGATCATCCTGATCGTGGCCTCGTTCTGGTCATGGGCCATCATCATCCAGAAACATCTGGTCTATCGCCGCGCGCGCGCACAGGCAGAGGAGTTCGACCTGGCCTTCTGGTCGGGCGAGCCGCTGGACGAGCTGTATCAGCAGCTTGGCCCCAACCCCGGCACCTCGCCGCAGCGCGTGTTTGCCGCGGGCATGACCGAATGGCAACGCTCGCATCGTGCCGATGGGCGGCTGATCCCCGGTGCGGTGGCGCGCATTGACCGGTCAATGGATGTGGCCATCACCCGCGAGGCGCGCGGGCTGACCAGCGGGCTGACCTTCCTGGCCTCGGTGGGCTCTGCCAGCCCGTTTATCGGGCTGTTCGGCACTGTCTGGGGGATCAAGCACGCATTCGAGGAAATCGCGCTGGCGCAATCGACCAATCTGGCCGTTGTCGCGCCGGGCATCGCCGAGGCGCTTCTGGCCACCGGGCTGGGGCTGCTTGCGGCAATTCCGGCGACGATTTTCTATAACAAGCTGACCGATGACAGTGACGAGATCATCCAAGGCTATGAAGGCTTTGCCGATGAGTTCAACACCATCCTGTCGCGGCAACTGGACGCGGCCTGAGTAATGGGCGCGCAGTTCATGAAAAAGGGCGGCGGGACCGGGCGGCGCAGGCGCCGCGGCGGGGCCGCGCGCATGTCCGAAATCAACGTCACGCCCTTTGTCGATGTAATGCTGGTGCTGCTCATCATCTTCATGGTTGCAGCGCCGATGCTGACCGTGGGCGTGCCGGTGGAATTGCCGCGCACTTCAGCCGGGGCGCTGCCTGCAGAGCAGGAAGAGCCGCTGGCGATCACCCTGACCAATGACGGCGCGGTGATGATCATGTCAGAGGAAGTCGAGGCCGCCAATCTGATTCCGCAACTGCGCGCCATCGCTGCCGAGCGGCGCGACACACGCGTGTTTCTGCGCGCCGACGGGGCCATCCCCTATGAGCGCGTGGTGCAGGTGATGGGCGCGCTGAATGCGGGCGGGTTCAACAATATCGGGCTGGTCACCGATCAGGGCGGGCCGCGTTTTGATGGCAGCGCTGACTAGGGCATCCAGAGTTCCAGGGTAAAGGCCATTTCTGGCAGATGACAGGCGCAAGGGACATATGGGCGCGCATGGACACGGGACAGAAGGTCTCGGGTGTGGCGCATCTTGGCCTGATTGCATGGGTCATGCTGTTTGATATCTTTCAGGCACCGACCCGCGACCGCGCAACGCCGGTGACCGATGTCTCGCTGATCTCGGTTGAAGAATTCGCCGCGCTGAGCGCGCCGCGCCCGATGCCGGAACCCGCCGCCCCCGCGCCGGACCCGGCCCCGCCACCCCCCGCGCCAGAGCCAGAGCCGGAGCCGGAGCCACAACCGGTCCCGGCCCCGGAGCCGGAAATCCGCGCGCCGGAACCTGTTCCGGCACCCGCCCCCACCCCCGCGCCAGAGCCGGAACCAGCCACGCCCCCCGCTGGCGGGGTGGTGTTCGCCCCGCTGCCGACACCGGGGGTCAGCCAGCGCCCGCGCCCGCGCCCGGTGGATCGCGTCGCCCCGACCCCGACCGAAGCGCCCCCCGATACCGCCGAGACCGACATCGCCGCCCAGCCCGCAGCGCGCCCTGACCCGCAGGCCGATGTCACGCTGGCCGAACCCGAACAGACCGAGACCGCGCCGCCAGAGGCCACGACCGAGATCGTGACCGAAGCCACCGAAACCGATGACAGCGCGATGGAGCGCGCGGCAGCGGCCCCTGATCTAAGCCAGCGCCCGCGCGCGCGCCCTGCGCGCCCCGACCCGCCAGCCCCCGCGCCCGAACCGACTGAAACCACCGAGGCGGAACCGACACCTCCCGCCCCCCCCGCGCCAACGCCCCAGGCGTCAGAGCGCGATGACCCTGCCGCGCAAGCCATCGCCGATGCGCTGGCTGCGGCGATGTCGGAACCTGCAAACCCCGCGTCCGCCAGCAGATCGGCTTCACTGTCGGCAGGTCAGGCCGATGCGCTGCGGCTGGCGATCCAGCAATGCTGGAATATCGGCGCACTGTCGACCGACGCGCTTCAGGTTACTGTGACGCTGGGCTTTTCCATGACCCCCTCGGCAATGCCGGAGGCAGGCACGATCCGCGTGATCGAAGCCTCTGGCGGGTCCGAGGCCGCGGTGTCGCAGGCGTTCGAGGCCGCACGGCGCGCAATCATCCGCTGCGCCGGGGATGGCTATGGTCTGCCGCCCGAGCAATATGATGCATGGCGTGATATAGAGATTACATTCAACCCTGAAGGCATGAGGCTAAGATGACACGGCTGTCCCTTCTTGCGCCCCTGATGGTGCTGTTTCTGGGGCTTGTTGCCCCGCCCGATGCGGCGCAGGCGCAACCCCTGCGGTTGCAGATCACCGAAGGGGTGATCGAACCCATGCCCTTCGCGATGCCCGATTTCGTGGCCGAAAACAACGCAGGCCAGCAATACAACGAAGCGCTGGGGCGGGTGGTCGCCAATAATCTGGCCAATACTGGCCTGTTTCGCGAAGTGCCGCGCTCGGCCCATATTGCGCGGGTCAGCAGCTTTGATGCAGGCGTCAGCTATGCCGACTGGCGCGCGATCAATGTGCAGGCGCTGATCACCGGCGCGGTATCGGTTTCCGGCAACCGGATGGAGGTGAAGTTTCGCCTCTTTGATGTGGTCTCGGGCCAGCAGATGGGCCAGGGGCTGCAATTTGGCGGATCGACCAGCAACTGGCGGCGCATGGCGCATAAGGTGTCGGATGCAGTCTATAGCCGGATCACCGGCGAAGACGGGTATTTCGACAGCCGCGTGGTGTTCATATCCGAATCCGGCCCGCGTGAAAACCGCGCCAAGCGGCTGGCGATCATGGATCAGGATGGCGAGAATGTCGAATACCTGACCGATGGACGCAGCCTTGTCATCGCGCCGCGCGTCTCGCCCGATGGGGAACGCGCGGTCTACACCACCTATGAAACCGGCAGCCCGCGCATCGGGCTGATGACGCTTGCCACCGGCCAGCGCCAGCTTGTCGGCGAAATCCCCGGTGCGATGACATTTTCGCCGCGCTTTGCGCCTGACGGGCAATCGCTGGTGTTTTCGGCCGCGCGCGGGGGCAATACCGATCTGTACCGCCTTGACATGCGCTCGGGTCAGATGAGCCAGCTGACCTCTTCGCCCTCGATCGCGACAGCACCCAGCTTTTCGCCCGATGGGCGCCAGATCGTGTTTGAATCCGACCGCTCTGGCACCAGTCAGCTATATGTCATGCCCGCCTCTGGCGGCGAGGCGCGGCGCATCAGCTTCGGGCAGGGGCGCTATTCCACCCCGGTCTGGTCGCCGCGCGGGGATCTGATCGCGTTCACCAAATCCCATGCCGGGCGCTTTCATATCGGGGTCATGCGCACTGACGGCTCCGAAGAGCGGCTGCTCACGGCATCTTTTCTTGACGAAGGCCCGACATGGTCACCCAATGGGCGCGTCGTGATGTTCACGCGCGAAGCAGCAGGGGGGGATCCGGCGCTGTATTCCGTCGATATCACCGGGCGCAATCTGCGGCGGCTGCCAACGCCGGGACCGGCCTCTGACCCTGCCTGGGGACCGTTGCGGCCCTGAGCACATAAACAACCACCTGAACCAAGGGACATGACCGACATGAATTTCACGACCAAGACAGCCCTTCTGCTGGCCACGCTCGCGCTGGCGGCGTGCAACAACCCGCGCCCCGGCATGTTCGGCGGCGGCGGGGCCGACGGGTTCGGCGGGTATGATCAGGGGATCAGCTCGCAGGCGCTGGGCGACCCCAATGACCCGACCTCGATTGCGCATTTCAACCAGCGCATCGGCGACCGGGTGCATTTCACCACCGACAGTTCCAGCATCAGCGAGGAAGGCCGCCAGACCCTCAACGCGCAGGCGCGCTGGCTGACCGCCAACCCGCATTTCCCGATCATCATCGAAGGCCATGCCGATGAACGCGGCACGCGCGAATATAACGTCGCGCTGGGCGAGCGTCGCGCCAATGCGGTGATGCAGTATCTGGTCAGCCAGGGCATCAGCCGTGATCGTATGCGTACGGTCAGCTATGGCAAGGAACGCCCGGTCGAGGCTTGCGCCGCGCAGCGCTGCTGGGATCTGAACCGCCGCGCAGTGACCGTGATTTCGGGCGGCCGGACAAGTTGACCCCGATGCGCGTGATCAAAGCCTTTGTCATTTCCATCGCCTTGCTTGGGCCGTTCACGGCCCCGGCGGGGGCCGAAAGTCTGGCCCAGCTGCGCAGCGAGATCAGCGCGCTAAGCGCCATTGTCGCTGATCTGGCGCAGGAGTTGTCATCGGGCGAGGCCGCGCAGGCAGAGCCGGGGTTTGACGGCAGCCTGATCGACCGGGTGGAACGCATCCGCGAGGAGCTTTCGCGCCTGACCGCACGCAGCGAAGAGATGGAGCACCGCATCCGCCGCGTGGTCGAGGATGCCTCGAACCGCATCGGCGATATAGAGTTCCGCCTGACCGAACTGGAAGGCGGCGACCCCACCGCCCTGCCCGCCACCCGCCCGCTGGGCGGCGGGGCGTTCGCCGAACCCACTGGCGAAGCGCCACAACTGGCCGAGGGCGAACAGGCCGCCTTTGACGCGGCACGGGCGCTGATCGACAGTGGCGAGATGTCGGAAGCGGCCAGCGCGCTGGCCGTGTTTCTGGAAACCTATCCCGGCAGCCCGCTGGGGCCGCAAGCCAGCCTTGCACTGGCCAAGACCCAGCGCGAGATGGGGGCGGAAGCCGATGCCGCGCGCAGCTATCTGAACCTGTATCTGTCCGACACCACCGGCCCGCATGCACCAGTGGCGCTGCTGGAACTGGGCCAGAGCCTTGCGCGGTTGGACCAGCGCAGCGAAGCCTGCGTCATGTTCGAGGAGTTGCGCCAGAACTTCCCCGACAGCGCGCAGGCAGAAGCGGCGCAGCAGGCGGGCACCGAGCTGGGCTGTTTCTGAGCGGATGTCCCCCGAAGCTGGCGCATCGCTGATCGAAGCCTTTGAACAGGCCATGTCGCAGATCGCGCCGGCATCGCTGCGCGCGCTGGGGCTGGCGGTGTCGGGCGGCGGGGATTCGATGGCGCTGATGCGACTGGCGCAGGGCTGGGCAGGCCCGCGCGGGGTACAGCTTGCCGTCGCAACTGTCGATCACGGGCTGCGTGCAGAAGCGGCCGCTGAAGCCGCGCTGGTCGCCAAACGCGCCGCAGCGCTTGGCCTGCCCCACCAGATCTTGCGCTGGCAGGGCTGGTCGGGCAGCGGCAATTTGCAGGATGCGGCCCGGCAGGCGCGCAAGCGGCTGCTGTCAGGCTGGGCGCGTGCAGGTAGACTGGACGCCGTTGTGCTGGGCCACACGCTGGACGATCAGGCCGAAACCCTGCTGATGCGCCTTGCACGCGGGTCGGGCGTTGAAGGGCTGGCAGCAATGGCCCCTTGCGACCAGAGCCACGGCATGTTGTGGCTGCGCCCGATGCTGGGGGTGCCGCGCGCCGCGCTGCGCGACTATCTGCGTGCCCTGTCCGAGTACTGGGTCGAGGATCCCAGCAATCACGACACCGGCTTTGACCGTATCAAGGCCCGTCAGGCGCTGGCGCATCTGGCCCCGCTGGGGCTGGGGGCTGCACGGCTGGCCGAAACCGCCGACAGGATGCAGCAAGCGCGCGACAGCCTTGACTATCTGGCCGCGCAAAGTGCCGCCTCCGGCCTGCGGCGGGAACATGGCGATTACCTGTTTGACGCAGCTTTCTTGGACGCCCTGCCAACGGATACGCGCAACAGGCTGGTAGCGCGCGTGCTTTGTGTCATTTCGGGCAGCGGATACCGCCCCCGCCTGCGCGCGCTGATGGATGCGCTGCATGCGCGCCGCACCACGCTGCATGGCTGCCTGATGACCCGCAACGCCACCACGCTGCGCATCACCCGCGAATACAACGCCGTGGCCAGTTGCCGCACCCCTGTCGGCGAGCAGTGGGACGGGCGCTGGCGGCTGACGCCCCCGCCGGATGCGTCGGGCGCCATAGAAACCGCGCAGATGCAAATCCGTGCCCTTGGGCCGGACGGGCTGCGCCACTGCGGACCGAAAGACGACCGGCTGCTGCCCCGTGCCTCGTTGCTGGCAAGCCCTGCCCTGTGGCACGATGACACGCTGATTGCCGCCCCGCTTGCCGGGCTGGCACGCGGCTGGCGCGCGCAGCCTTGCGAAGACTGGCCATTTTCACCGCCTGCCGCTATCCCTGCCGCAAGATTGTGAGCATACGCCGATTGATTGCACTGCCATAATCGCTATGTAACAATGTAAAGAACCGCGCCTGTGGCGTGATCCGCTTCCGATCTGGGTAATCCGCCTGCCAAGCAGCGTGATACGACGCGCCAGATCATACCGATACAAAGGAGACCCCCTTGGGCAACGCACGGAATTTCTTGTTCTGGATCGTGCTGTTTCTGATGATGATCATGTTGTTCAACATGTTCAGCACCAATCAGGGAACGCAATCGGCGCGCAGCGTCAATTACTCCGACTTCATCGAGAGGGTGGGATCCGGTGCCGTGACCCGTGCCACTATTGATGGGGAACGCATCATCTTTGTGGGCAGTGATGGTCAGCAATACAGCACCATCAAGCCCGAAGATGCGGGGCTGACCCAGCGGCTGCTGGATGCAGGCATTCCGGTCGAGGCGCGGCCGCAGCAGCAATCGGGCTTCCTGTCCACGCTGATGTTGTGGCTGCCCTTCCTGCTGCTGATCGGGGTGTGGATCTATTTCATGAACCGCATGCAGGGCGGCGGGCGTGGCGGCGCGATGGGCTTTGGCAAGTCCAAGGCGAAGCTGCTGACCGAAAAACATGGCCGCGTTACCTTTGACGATGTGGCCGGGATTGATGAGGCCAAGGACGAATTGGAAGAGATCGTCGAGTTTCTGCGCAACCCGCAGAAATTCAGCCGCCTTGGCGGCAAGATCCCGAAAGGCGCGCTTCTGGTCGGCCCTCCGGGCACGGGTAAGACGCTTCTGGCGCGCGCCATTGCAGGCGAAGCGGGCGTGCCCTTCTTCACCATCTCTGGGTCCGACTTCGTGGAAATGTTTGTGGGTGTGGGCGCCAGCCGCGTGCGCGACATGTTCGAACAGGCCAAGAAGAACGCGCCCTGCATCGTCTTCATCGACGAGATCGACGCCGTGGGCCGGTCGCGTGGCGTGGGCTATGGCGGCGGCAATGACGAGCGCGAGCAGACGCTGAACCAGCTTCTGGTCGAAATGGACGGGTTCGAGGCCAATGAGGGCGTCATCATCGTCGCGGCCACCAACCGCCCCGATGTGCTGGACCCTGCCCTTCTGCGCCCCGGTCGCTTTGACCGTCAGGTTCAGGTGCCCAACCCCGACATCAAGGGCCGCGAGCGCATCTTGGGCGTTCATGCGCGCAAGGTGCCGCTTGGCCCGAATGTCGATCTGCGCATCATCGCGCGCGGCACGCCCGGCTTTTCAGGCGCGGATCTGGCCAATCTGGTCAACGAGGCCGCGCTGATGGCAGCGCGTTCCAACCGGCGCTTCGTGACGATGGAAGATTTCGAGAACGCCAAGGACAAGGTGATGATGGGGTCCGAGCGTCGCTCGATGGTGATGAGCGAGGATGAAAAGAAGCTCACCGCCTATCACGAGGCCGGTCACGCCGTGGTCGGGCTGCATGTCCCCGAGCATGACCCGATCCACAAGGCCACCATCATCCCGCGTGGCCGCGCGCTTGGGCTGGTGCTGTCGCTGCCCGAACGCGACCAGTTGTCGGTGACCTATCGCAAGTACAAATCCAAGATCGCGATGGCGATGGGCGGACGCGTGGCAGAGGAACTGATCTTCGGTCGCGACTCGGTCACTTCGGGCGCGGCCAGCGACATCCAGCAGGTCAGCAAGATCGCCCGCGCAATGGTCACCCAATTCGGCTTTGACCCTGATCTGGGCTATGTCGATTATGCCAACGAACAGCAAAGCTATCTGGGGGCGTATGGCGGCGGTCGCAGCCATGCCGAACTGACCCAGAAACAGATCGACGACAAGGTGCGTGAACTGGTCAATGAGGGCTATGAAACCGCCAAGCGGATCCTGACCGAGCATCGTGAAGAGCTGGAAAATCTGGCGCAGGGGCTGCTGGAATACGAAACCCTCACCGGCCCTGAAATCACGCGCGTGATAAAGGGCGAGCCGCTGAACCGTGGCGATGATGACGAAGATGACAAGGCGTCCGGCCCGCCCTCGGTCGCTGCCATCCCCAAGACCCGCGGGCGCAAGCGCGGCGAAGGCGATGATGGCGGGCTGGAACCCGAACCCTCGACCTGACGCGCCCGTCGCATCTGTCTGCATAACAAGACCCCGCCCGATCCGGCGGGGTCTTTGCATTGCGGATTGCAGACGCGCTGCCGCGTTTTGCGTCCAATGCGGGCTGCGCTATCCCTGCAAGTGGCGCAAACCCTGCGTCACATCTGTGCGCAAGGCCAGCCGCAAGGCCGCGTCATCGCCCGCGCGCAATGCCTCCAGGATCAGCCGGTGATGCGGCGGGGCCGTGGTGCGGCGCAGTCTGGTATAAAGCGCGCGCATGGTCGGCCCAAGCTGCAACCACACGGTTTCCAGAATGCTCAGCATTGCCGGGCTTTGCGCACGCAGATACAGCGTGCGGTGAAATTCCAGATTGGTGCGGATATAGTCGACCGGGTTCTGCTGATTGACCGCGCGCGCATTGGCGTCATTGATCGCTTCCATCCGGTCGATCAGCGACAGATGCGCGCGCCGCAATGCCCGGCTGCCCAGTTCCGGTTCCAGCAGCGCGCGAATCGAGGCAAGCTCTTCCAGACGCTCATTGCTCAACTCCGGGGTGCTCACCCGTCCCGAAGCCGACAGGGTCAGCGCCCCCTCGGCCGACAGCCGGCGCACGGCCTCGCGCGCAGGCGTCATGCTGACCGAATGCGAATGGCCGATCCCGCGCAAGGTCAGCGCGTGGCCCGGCGGCAGATCGCCATGCATGATCTGCTGGCGCAAAGCACGGTAGACACGATCATGTGCCGAAACATTGGGCGGGTCAGTCGCAGCGCTGCTGCGCAAGATGGGACGGGGCATGCACGGATATACGCCATACTCTGTTGGCGCCGTCAACGACTCTTGCGCATATCTCGGCTTCTTGCGTATGCCCAACAAGTCTGGTAATAAAATTTGACCAATTTCAGGGGGGCATCATGGCTGTCATTACCAATATCGAGGATCTGCGCCGGATTTACGAACGCCGCACACCCCGCATGTTCTATGATTATGCGGAATCAGGCAGTTGGACGGAACAGACTTTCCGCGAGAATATCTCGGATTTTCGCCATATCCGCCTCAGGCAGCGTGTCGCGGTGGACATGTCGAACCGCTCGACCCGTTCGCAGATGGTCGGACAGGATGTGGCGATGCCTGTAGCGCTGGCCCCGGTGGGGCTGACCGGCATGCAATCGGCTGATGGCGAGATCAAGGCCGCGCGCGCCGCCGAGGCTTTCGGCGTGCCCTTCACCCTGTCCACCATGTCGATCTGCTCGATCGAGGATGTGGCCGAACACACCACAAAACCCTTCTGGTTTCAGGTCTACACGCTGAAGGATGATGATTTCATGCGCCGCCTGATCGACCGCGCCCGCGCCGCGCAATGCTCGGCGCTTGTGGTCACGGTCGATCTGCAGGTTCTGGGCCAGCGCCACAAGGATTTGAAGAACGGCCTCTCTGCGCCCCCCAAGCTGACGGCAAGATCCATTGCCAATATGATGACCAAGATCCCCTGGGGGCTGGAAATGCTGGGCACGAAGCGGCGCTTCTTCGGCAATATCGTGGGCCATGCCAAGGGCGTCAGCGACCCCGCCTCGCTGTCAACCTGGACCGCCGAAGCCTTCGATGTCTCGCTCGACTGGAAGCGGATTGCGCAATTCAAGGAATGGTGGGGCGGCAAGCTGATCGTCAAGGGAATCATGGAACCCGAAGATGCCCGCCGCGCCGCCGAAATCGGAGCCGATGCGATCATCGTGTCCAATCACGGCGGCCGCCAGCTTGACGGCGCGGTCAGTTCGATCCGCATGCTGCCCGCGATCATGGATGCGGTGGGCGACAAGGTAGAGGTGCATCTCGACAGCGGCATCCGTTCAGGTCAGGATGTGCTCAAGGCCTTGGCGCTGGGGGCCAAGGGCACCTATATCGGGCGCGCATTCACCTATGGGCTGGGGGCGATGGGCCAGCCTGGTGTGACCAAGGCGCTGGAGATCATCCACAAGGAACTTGATGTGTCGATGGCGCTGTGCGGGGAGACCGACATCCGAAATGTCGGCCCGCATATGCTTTATGTGCCGCAGGGCTTTGGCGACCCGACAGTCCAGCTGTGATCCAGATCTGATTTCATCCTTGAAAAAATATCCTCGGGGGTGAATTGGGCCGCAGGCCCAAAAGGGGGCGGAAAGCCCCCTTTCCTTTCCCGCGAATCTGCCCTATAGCCAGCGCACTTGCAGCCCGCACCCTTGGAGGCGGGCTGTTCAACTTGCAACATATGGAGAATTGCAATGGCTGGCGAGATCCCGGATCTTATGGCCGAGGCACGCACGGGGACAGGCAAGGGGGCCGCCCGTCAAGCTCGCAGAGAGCACAAGGTGCCCGGTATTGTGTATGGCGGCGGCGTTGACCCGCAACCGATCAGTTTCAACTATCACTACCTGATCAAGAAGCTGAAGGCAGGGCGCTTCCTGTCGACGCTGTTCAACCTGAAGGTCGACGGTCAGGAAGATGTCCGCGTCATCTGCCGCGGCGTGCAGCGCAATGTCGTCAATGGCCTGCCCGAACATGTCGATCTGATGCGCCTGCGCCGCACCAGCCGGATCAACCTGTTCATCCCGGTGGAGTTCGTCAATGAAGCCGCCTGCCCCGGCCTGAAGCGCGGCGGTACGCTGACCGTGGTCCGTTCCGAGGTCGAGCTGAATGTGCTGGCCGGGGAAATTCCGCAAAAGCTGGTGGCTGATCTGTCCGGCCTGAAAATCGGTGACACCATCACCATTTCGGATATCGCCCTGCCCGAAGGCACCAAGCCGACCATTGATCGCGACTTCATGATCGCGACCCTGGCCGCGCCACGCGCTCTGGCGGCGGCCGATGATGACGGCGAAGAAGAAAGCGCGGTCGAGGCCGAGTGATCCGTCTGTCATGGATGATGTATTGAAGGGGCAGCCAAAAATTGGCTGCCCCTTTCGCGTATGCCTGGGCACAGGCGGGGTTGGCGCGACTTGGCAGGCACCAGCGGCTTCGATAGATTGGCATCACGCGAATAGAGGGCAGGTATGAAACTCTTTGTCGGGCTGGGCAATCCCGGTGCAAGATATGTCGGGAACCGTCACAATATCGGTTTCATGGCACTGGACCGGATCGCGCAGGATCATGGCTTTGCGCCGTGGCGATCCAAATTCGGCGGCGCACTTAGCGAGGGGCGGCTGGGTGGCCAGAAAGTCATCCTGCTCAAGCCGATGAGCTACATGAATCTTTCAGGCCAGGCCGTGGCAGAGGCCGCGCATTTCTACAAGCTCGCCCCTGCCGACATCATCGTGTTTCATGACGAGCTTGACCTTGCACCGGGCAAGATGCGCCTCAAGCAAGGGGGTGGGCATGCCGGTCATAACGGGTTGCGCTCGATCCATCAGCATCTGGGGCCGGAACATGCGCGGGTAAGGCTGGGCATCGGCCATCCCGGCCGGAAGGATCGCGTCTCGGCCTATGTGCTGTCGGATTTCGCCAAATCCGATCAGGACTGGCTAGAGGCGTTGCTGCACGGGATATCCGACGGGGCGGTGGCATTGGCTGCGGGCGATGGCGCGCGCTTTGCCAATGCGGTGGCGCTGCGCACTGCGCCGTCAAGACCCGGCAGGCCCACAGCAAAGGCGGCGCCCGCGACCACGCCAGCCGCTGCGCCCCCTGCGGCCCAGACCACGCCAGCGGATGCCCGCAGCCCCCTGCAAAAACTGATCGACCGCTTCAAGTGATACGCGCAACCCGGATACCGCAACTGGACAGCGGGGCCGGCGGAATTACCTGATTGGGCACTGGCAACGCGGAGGGCAGAGATGCAGGTAAAACCTGACCCATCGGTGAATGTTCTGGGTGGCGCATTGCAGGCCTGTTCCCGCGATCCGGTGACCGGCTTTTTTCGCAATGGCGCCTGCGATACCTGCGCCCAGGATCACGGCAGCCACACTGTCTGTGCTGTCATGACGGCAGAGTTCTTAGCCTATTCGAAATATCTGGGCAACGACCTGTCAACCGCAAGGCCCGAATATGCCTTTCCCGGCCTGAAACCCGGCGACCACTGGTGTCTTTGCGCCGCGCGCTTCATGCAAGCCTGCCACGAAAATGTCGCCTCGAGGATTCGGCTGGCCGCCACGCATCGGCGCGCGCTGGACATCGTGCCGCTGGAACTGCTCAAAACCCATGCCATCGACATGACATAACGCCGACACGGCCGCAGCAAGGCCCGGTCCTGCACTGCCCCTGCCCTGCCCGGATCATTCTATGTCAGTCTTGTCCTGCTGGCGTTCGGGCAGCGAATCGGCAATCAGGTCATCGATGAACAGGCTCATCAACTGCCCGCGCCCGCTCACCCCGGCCTTGCGATAGATCGCATTGGTCTGCGCCTTGACGGTGCCTTCGGATGTGTTGCGAAACCGCGCGACTTCCTGTGTGCTGAAACCCTTGAGCACGAAGAACGCGACATCGCGTTCGGCCGGGGTCAGCCCCCATTCGGCAAAGCTGTCTTCCAGCAATTCCATGAAGGCCGCCGAGGCCCGGCGCAGCTGCGCTTCGGCCCGCCCCAGCCGGATCTGCGATTGCATCAGCAGAACCGCCGACATGATCAGCCCGATCACCAGCGCCACGGCGGCGCCGATCTCCATCATCTCGCGCAGCCGCCAGTCAATCGGCTGGCGCCTGATCCCCATCACCGACATGGCGATATCGCTGATAAAGAACAGCGCCCCCACTGCCTGCACCAATACCATCGACAGGATGATAAGCTTGAGCTTCACATCTCACCTCGTCGTGGCTGGCAGGCAAGACAGGTCGGCAGTGAAATAGCGCTTAGCATCAATCAATTCCTCAGATCAGGCAATGTACCCTGCTCCAGCATGGTTCCGCCGCGCGGCATGGCGTCGCTGCGTCGCTGCGGCAGGTCTGACGGGGTGAATTCGACAGCATAGTCGCGCAGGATCTGGCCAGTGGAAATATCCAGCACCACCTCGCGCCAGATCTCGCCTTTGGATGCGACGATCCGCGCCCGCCCCAGCAGGGTGCGCGTGAAAGATTCGACCGCATAGCCCTGCCCCTGCAAGGCGTCGCGCACCATCTCTGGTGTGATCCTGTCACCATTTCCCGCATCCGCAGGGGCAGGGATCACGACCAGCATGGCCAGCAGCACAACCAGATGTCGCAATTGTCGAAGCGCCGTCATAGGCCAGCCCTCAGCAGGGGCGGCGAAGCGTGCTTGCACATCGAAACCCCAAAACACCAAAGCCGCCCCCATCTGCCGTGGCAAACAGGAGCGGCCCTACTTCAGACACTCATTACGCAACACGGATCGGGCACAGATGATGCACCATGAAGCCGAAAACAGCTTGCGCATCACGCCCCTATCCCGACATGGGCCGGATCATCGTCACCAGAAACGACATCAAACCCCTTAAGCCGCGAACTCAGAACAACGAGGTGTAGAGGGCATGATCATGCCGTCGACGCCCTATTCCTACCTCGCATCACCTGGCCGATCTATTGAGCCAAAGTTTAAATTGCAGCAATAAACTAAAGTTTATCCCGCCATTTCAAAGCCAAGATGTCGCGCGACCGTGAAGATATCCTTGTCACCGCGCCCGCACATATTCATCACCAGCAGATGATCAGATGGCAGATCCGGCGCGATCTTCAGCACATGCGCCAGCGCATGGCTGGGTTCAAGCGCCGGGATGATGCCTTCCAGCGCGCAACAGGTCTGGAACGCCGCCAGCGCCTCATCATCGGTGATCGAGACATATTCCGCGCGCCCGACATCCTTCAGCCAGGCATGTTCCGGGCCGATGCCGGGGTAATCCAGCCCCGCGCTGATCGAATGCCCTTCGAGGATCTGGCCATGCTCATCCTGCAACAGATAGGTGCGGTTGCCATGCAGCACGCCGGGGCGACCGCCGGTCAGGCTGGCGCAATGCTCCATGCGGTCATCGACGCCCTTGCCACCAGCCTCGACCCCGATGATGTTGACGTCCTTGTCATCCAGAAACGGATAGAACAGCCCCATCGCATTCGACCCGCCGCCAATCGCGGCGATGATGGTGTCGGGCAGGCGCCCCTCGCGCGCCATGATCTGTTCGCGGGTTTCCTTGCCGATGATCGCCTGGAAATCGCGCACCATCGCCGGATAGGGGTGCGGCCCTGCCACAGTGCCAATGCAGTAAAACGTGTCGCGCACATTGGTCACCCAGTCGCGCAACGCATCATTCATCGCATCCTTAAGCGTGCCGCGGCCGGATTTCACCGGCACTACCTTGGCGCCCAGCAGCTTCATGCGGAACACATTGGGGGCCTGGCGTTCGACATCATGCGCGCCCATATAGACCACGCATTTCAGCCCGAAACGCGCGCAGACCGTGGCGGTGGCCACACCATGCTGCCCGGCCCCGGTTTCGGCGATGATGCGGGTCTTGCCCATGCGCATCGCCAGCAGGATCTGGCCCAGCACATTGTTGATCTTGTGCGCGCCGGTATGGTTCAGCTCGTCGCGCTTCAGATAAATCTTCGCGCCGCCGCAATGCTCGGTCAGCCGTTCGGCGAAATAGAGCGGCGAGGGGCGGCCGACATAATGCGTCCACAAATCATCCATCTGCGCCCAGAAATCCGGGTCGGTCTTGGCGCGTTCATATTCGGCTTCCAGATCAAGGATCAGCGGCATCAGGGTTTCCGACACGAAGCGGCCCCCGAAAATACCGAAGCGGCCCTGTTCATCCGGGCCGGTCAGAAAGGAGTTGATCAGGTCGTCAGGCATTGGCGGCGTCCTCTGGCTGGTTTGCTTCGTCCTAGCGGGCTTGGCCAAGCCAGACAAGGAAAATGGCGGCAGGCGGCCCAATGGCTCAGCGTTCCAGGATCATCCGTTCGCCTTCAATCGAAATGCGTGCATAGCGGCGCAGATAACCCATCCCCAGCAGCGAGACATCAAGCTGCCCCTCATTTACGAAGGCGGGCACATTCTGGTCGCTTATCACCAGATCATCATGGGCCAGCGTGACCTCGTCCAGCGTGACCCGCGCCAGCCCGACAATGCCATTGGCGGTGCGCGCCTGCCCCAGATAGGCCAGGTTGTCCGGGTCCAGCCCGACCGTTTCGGCATCCCTGCGCGACAGCACCAGATCGGTGGCACCTGTGTCGATGATGAAGCGCACAGGTTCGGAGTTGACATTCAGGGTAAGGTGGAACTGCCCGTCGCGCTGCGCGCGCAGCACAACAGCCCCCTCGCCCGTGACACTGACCTGATTGCTGCCCGCGATATCCTGCCACAGCCCATAGCCGGCCGCGACGCCCACGAATAACAGCCCCCACAGCAGCGCATGGCGCAGGCTCTGGCCGATATTCTGCCGCCGCGCGATCAGCACATAGCTGATCAGCACAGTGCCCCACAGGCCCAGATAGATCAGCCGTGCAATCTGGTCGCTGTCCATGATGTTCCTCGTTGCCCGATTGCATCATATCTGGCCCCGCCGATTGGCAAAGCCAAGCGGCTTCACGGCTGCGTGACATCGAAATCATAGATCCAGCCCAGCCGCTTCAGCATCCCGTCAGGTTGCAGCCGCGACGACACGCGCAGAATGCCATGCGCGACCCGCGCCAGCGGCGCACGCAAATGGTAGTTGCGCGCATTGCGGTTGGCGGCCTCTATCACGCGGGCTGCGCGCGCGCGGCGGGCCTGCTGATAGGCCGCCAGCGCCTGTGCAATCGGGTGCCGGTCCAGCATCGCGGCCAGAACCCAGGCGTCTTCCAGCGCCAGATTCGCGCCTTGGGCCATGAAAGGCAGCGTGGGATGCGCCGCATCGCCCAGAATCGCGGCATGGCCCTGATGCCAATGCGTGGCCACCGGGTGCCGGAACAACCCCCACAGATAAAGCTTCTCGACCTGCGCCAGCCAGCCCGGAACCGGACCGCCAAAACCCGCAAAAGCCGTGCGCAAATTGGCGGGGCTGTCGGGATGGTTCCAGCCTTCGGCTGCGGCCCAGCCGCGCCGTTCCTCGACCGCGACGATGTTGCGCAGGCTGCCCCCGCGCAGCGGATAGCTGACCAGATGCCGCCCCGGCCCCGCGAAAAGCTGCGCCTCTGGCGCGCCATCATCGCCGGGGATCACGGCGCGCCACGCCACCTGCCCGGTGAAGAAAGGCGTCTTCGGCGTGCCGGGTTGCAATACCGGGCGCAACACCGAATGCAGCCCGTCCGCCCCAACCACCAGATCGGCCGAGAGCGCCTCGCCGCCTTTGAGCATGACCGAGGGGCGCGGGCCTTGCGGATTGACCTGAGCCACCTGGGCCACGAACCTGGTTTCGGCCCCGTCCAGCCCCTGCGCCAGCAGATCGATCAGATCGGCACGGTGGATCAGATGAAAGCCCGCGCCATCCTGCGGCAGGTCGATCCGCAACACCCGCGCGCCATCATGCCCGGCGCGCAATTCCACCGCCTGACTGCGCAGCGCCATCTGGTCAAGCGCGCCGGCCAGCCCCAGCGCCCGGACCACCCGCGCACCATTGGGGCTGATCTGCAAACCAGCGCCGACCTCGCGAAAGCCGCCGGCCTGTTCCAGCACCAGCACATCTGCCCCGCGCTGGCGCAAGGCGGCGGTCACGGCAAGCCCCGCGACCCCGCCACCAATGACAATGACCTGTAATCCCGAAAAGCTCATCCCTGCCTCTGATCAGCCGTCCATGCCACGCCTAACATGAAAACACCGGGCCCAGCACTGGACCCGGTGTCGCATCTGTTGTCGAAGGTCTGCATCCGCGCAGATCAATCGTCGCGGTGCACGCGCTCCTTGCGCTCATGCGCCTCTTGCGCCTGCAGCGTCATGGTCGCAATCGGACGCGCATCCAGCCGCTTGAGCGAGATACGCTCGCCCGTCACCTCGCAATAGCCGAACTCGCCGGTTTCGATGCGATGCAGCGCGGCATCGATCTTGGAGATCAGCTTGCGCTGACGGTCGCGCGTGCGCAGTTCCAGCGCGAGGTCGGTTTCTTCCGAAGCGCGGTCGGCAATGTCGGGAATGTTACGGCTGGAATTGGCAAGCTCTGCCAGTGTTTCCTGACTGCCCTTGAGGATATCTTCCTTCCATGCCAGCAGCTTGCGGCGGAAATATTCAAGCTGGCGTTCATTCATGAAGGGTTCGTCTTCAGCCGGGTGATAATCATCCGGCAGAAATATTTCAGGTTTCATGCCTCGTCCCTTGTGCTGGTCGGCGTTACAGGTTTTGAGGTTGTCATCCATCATTCACCCATATCCGGCGTCATGGGCGCGCAATACCGGATGAACCGGGAAATGTCACGCCCTTTCGCAGCCAAGTTCCGAAGCCGCCTTGCCGGTCTATGCTGCACAGGCTAGGTTGCCGCAAAGCGCGCGCAGCCAAGCAGGGACACCGCAGGACAATGTATTTCTCTTCCACCGCCGACTATATCGCCAGTGACGATCTGAAGGTAGCCGTCAATGCCGCAATCACCTTGCAGCGCCCACTTCTGGTCAAGGGCGAGCCAGGCACCGGCAAGACCGAACTGGCGCGCCAGATTGCCGCCAGCCTTGATCTGCCGATCATCGAATGGTCGATCAAATCCACCACCCGCGCACAGCAGGGGCTTTACGAATATGACGCCGTGTCACGGCTGCGCGACAGCCAGCTTGGCGATGAGCGCGTGGGTGATGTGCGCAATTATATCCGCAAGGGCAAGCTGTGGCAGGCATTCGAGGCCGAAGGCCGCGTGGTGCTGCTGATCGACGAGATCGACAAGGCCGATATCGAGTTTCCCAACGACCTGTTGCAGGAACTCGACCGGATGGAGTTCTTTGTCTATGAAACCGGCGAGATGGTGCAGGCGCGCCAGCGCCCGATTGTGATCATCACCTCGAACAATGAAAAAGATCTGCCCGACGCCTTTCTGCGTCGCTGCTTTTTCCACTACATCCGCTTCCCGGATATGGAGACGCTGAAAGCAATCGTCGCGGTGCATTTCCCCGAGATCAGGCCGCAGCTTCTGACCACTGCGCTGACCCAGTTCTTCGAACTGCGCGAAACACCGGGGCTGAAGAAGAAGCCCTCTACCTCGGAAGTGCTGGACTGGCTGAAACTGCTGCTGGCCGAAGACCTGTCGCCAGAGGATTTGAAACGCGAGGGGGCAAATGCGCTGCCCAAACTGCATGGCGCGCTATTGAAGAACGAACAGGATGTGCATCTGTTCGAAAGGCTGGCCTTCATGGCCCGCAGGCAGGGGCGCTGAGCCATGACCGACATCGAGATTCGTCCGCTCACCGCGCAGGACAAGCCGCACTGGGCGCAGCTCTGGTTCGCCTATCTGGATTTCTATGACACCTCGCTGCCGCTGCCGGTTTATGAGGCGACCTTCAAGGCGCTGTTGTCCGATGATCCGCACAGCCCGTTCGGGTTGCTGGCCCTGCGCAACGGAACGCCGGTGGGATTGGTTCATTACATGTTTCACGCCCATTGCTGGCGCCCGGAAGGCATCTGCTATCTTCAGGATCTCTACACTGACGAACACGCGCGCGCGCAAGGCGTCGGCCGCGCCCTGATCGAAGCCGTCTATGCCGCCGCCGATGCGCGTGGCGTGCCCGGCGTCTACTGGACCACGCAGGATTTCAACGCCACGGCGCGCCGCCTGTATGACAAGGTTGGCCAGCTCACCCCCTTTATCAAATACGCGCGCCCCGAATGATCCCGCAAGCGGTCATAGCCGCGGCCTTGCTGCTGTCTGCTTGTGGCGCCGCGCCCCCGCCAAGCGGGCCGGAGCCAGCGGATCTGTCCCTGCAAACCCGCGCGCTAAGCTCGCAAACCCTGTTCGGCGCCCCGCGCCCCTATGCGCCCGAGCGCAGCAATGCACAGATCGCCAAGGATATTCTGGAACTGGGCTTCCGGCTGGAATCAGGGCGCGAGATCCCGCATTTTTCGCGGTTCGAGGGAACGGTAACGCTGTCGCTGCAAGGGCAAATCCCGCCGCTGGCAGTGATCGAGACCGACCGCCTGCTTACGCGGATGCGCACCGAGGCCGGGCTGGATATTCGCCGTGTAGACAGCAACGGGCGCGTCATCGTGGAATTCGTGCCGCGCGCGCAGATGCGCCGCGTGGTGCGCGATGCGGCCTGTTTCGTACTGCCCAACATCGCGGACTGGGCCAGCTTCCGCGCCAATCCCCGTGCCGAGGCGCTGGACTGGACACAAGTCACCGAACGCCGACGCGCGCTGGTGATCGCACCGGCTGACAGCACCGTGCAGGAAATGCGCGATTGCCTGCACGAAGAGATTGCGCAGGCCGTGGGGCCACTCAATGATCTGTTCCGCATTGGCGAATCGGTCATGAATGACGACAATTTCCAGACCACGCTGACCGGCTTTGACATGCTCGTGCTGCGGGTCTGGAACGACCCTGCATTGCGCCCCGGCATGACCCGCGCCGAGGTCGCCGAGCGGCTGCCAGCGCTGCTTGCGCGGCTGAACCCGCGCGGGGAACGTGCTGCTGCGCGCGCCTTGCCGCTTGATCCGGTCCCCACCCCGCGCGACTGGACCGACGCGGTAGAGGATGCATTGCGCAGCACCAGTAACCGCACCGGCTTCCGCCATGCCCGCCGCGCACTGGCGATTGCGCTTGAACAGGGCTGGCAGGATGAAAGGCTGGCCTTCAGCCTGTTTCTGGCCGCGCGCTTTGCGCCGCCGGGTGAAGGGCAACAGGCGCTGGACGCGCTGGCTCTGGCGCATCGTATCTATCAGATCCGCCCCGGCACTCAGGCGCATGGTGCCCATGTCAGCCTGCATCTTGCCGCGCAGTCGCTGGCCACAGATCAGCATGATCTGGTGCTGCGCCTGACCGAGCGCGCGATGGTCGCCGCGCAGCGCACCGAGAATGGTGCGTTGCTGTCGTCGCTGATGCTGCTGCGTGCTCAGGCGTTGGAGGCCACAGGCAACCGCGCCGAAGCCGAAAAGCTGCGGCGCGACGCGGTGCCCTTTGCCCTTTTCGGCTTCGGGTCGGAACATGCCGCAAAGCGCCGCGCGCAAGAGGTTGCGGCGCTGGGACAACGCGAATGACAATAAGGAACAGTCACCGATGATCGTGATCCTGGGATGTATTCTTGGCGCCGTTTATGGCGGCCACACCGCGCGCAAGCAGGGCGGCAACCGTCTGGACATCGCACAGTATGCCGCTGTGGGCGGCATTATTGGCGGGTTGTTGGGGCTTTTTGCCACCATCGGCATCGAACGGGTGCTGTAGTCGCGATGTTTCTGCCCTTCTTCCTCTCTCTGCGCGATCATGCGGTTCCTGTGACGCTGCGCGAATACCTGACCTTTCTGGAAGGGGTGCAGGCGGGGCTGGCCACCTATGATGTCGAGGGATTCTACTATCTTGCCCGCTGCGCGATGGTGAAGGATGAACGCCATCTGGACCGCTTTGACCGCGCCTTCGCCACCAGTTTCAAGGGGCTGGAAGCGATCAGCCTTGATCAGGTGATGCAGGCAGTCGATCTGCCGCGCGACTGGCTGGAAAAGATGGCCGAAAAGCATCTAAGCGCCGAAGAACGCGCCCAGATCAGGGCGCTGGGCGGATTCGACAAGCTGATGGAGACGCTCAAACAACGGCTGGACGAACAAAAGGGCCGCCATCAGGGCGGCAACAAATGGATCGGCACCGCCGGAACCTCGCCCTTCGGGGCTTATGGCTACAACCCCGAAGGGGTGCGCATCGGGCAGCAGGAATCTCGCCACCGTCGCGCGGTCAAGGTCTGGGACAAGCGCGAATTCCGCAACCTGGACGACAGCGTCGAACTGGGCACGCGCAACATCAAGGTGGCGCTGAAACGGCTGCGCAAATGGGCGCGCGACGGGGCCGAGGAAGAACTGGACCTTGACGGCACCATCCGCGCCACTGCCGAACATGGCTATCTGGATGTCCAGACACGGCCAGAGCGAAGAAACGCCGTGAAGGTATTGCTTTTGCTGGATATTGGCGGGTCGATGGATGACCATGTCCGCGCCGTGGAAGAATTGTTTTCCGCCGCCAAGGCCGAATTCAAGCATTTTGAACACTACTACTTCCACAACTGTCTTTACGAATTCGTCTGGCGCGACAATGCGCGGCGCTGGACCGAACGCCTGCCCACATGGGATCTGCTGCGCAGCTATGGCAGCGACTGGAAATGCATCTTCGTGGGCGATGCCGCCATGTCGCCCTATGAAATAGTCTGGCAGGGCGGCGCGAACGAACACTGGAATGAAGAAACCGGCGAGGTCTGGCTCAATCGCGCGCGCGCGCAATGGCCTGACCATCTATGGATCAACCCGACCCCGGAAGCGCACTGGCGCTACACCCAGTCGATCCAGATGATTTCGCAGATATTCCAGGACCGCATGGTGCCGATGACGCTGGAAGGGTTGTCGCGCGGCATCAAGGAACTGGGGCGTTAGGCATTCCGTCCCCGCCCCGCTTAACATAATCAAAGCAATAATTTGCGGGGCGATTTGCATGCCCGCGTCACGACGCATAGCTCTGTGCGCAGTGCAGGGGCATCCTGCCTGAAACCACGCAACAGGAGTTATCATGCGTCTGAAAACACTTCTCGCCTCGACCGCAATGGCCGCAACGCTGGCCTTTGGCCCGCTTGCCAGCCCTGCGGCGCTGGCTCAGGATCAGATCGACGGTTCCGCATTGGCCGCTGAAGAGGGCAAGATCGACGCCTTCATCACCGCAGCCCTTGCTGTGAACGACGTGCGCCAAGCCTATATCGAACGGCTGGAAGCTGTCACCGATGAAAGCGATCAAGTCGAATTGCTGCAAGAAGCCGATGCCGCAATGCTGCAAACGGTCGAAGATGCGCCCGGAATTTCGCTGGATGAATACATCGCCATTGCAGATGCGGCGGCGGCTGACCCGGATCTGGCCGCGCGCATTGATGAGCGCTTCGTCGAAGCCCACGGGCAGGATTGACAGGCTTGCACGCCACGTATCAGGGCCGCGCCAGACGCGGCCCTGTTCACGTTCGGGCAGGACGCATCAGCGCGTGATCTGCACGCGCTCCATCCGGTCCGGCGTGCCGACCACGGCGCCATTGGCCCCTGTGCCGCGCTTGATCGCGTCCAGTACCTCATAGCCGTCGATCATCTGGCCCACGACGGTATATTGCCCGTCCAGATGCGGGGCGGGCGCGAACATGATGAAGAACTGGCTGTTGGCAGAATTCGGGTTCTGCGACCGCGCCATGCCGACAACGCCACGCTCGAAAGACTGGTCAGTGAATTCGGCCTGAAGATCGGGCAGATCCGACCCGCCCGTACCCCAGCGACGCGGATTGCCATCGATGCGGCCGTGCTCGATATCGCCGGTCTGGGCCATGAAGCCCTCGATCACGCGGTGAAACACCACACCATCATAATCCCCGCGTTCGGCCAGAGTGACGATGCGTTCGACATGATCAGGGGCCAGATCATCGCGCAGCGCGATGCGCAGGGTGCCATTGGCCTGTCCTGCAACCGCGATCTCCATCACCGGCCCGGAATGATCAGGCGGCACGGCAGTATCGGCATTGACGCTGAGCAAATTCAGCCAGGATGCGCCCAGAATGCCCACACCCAGCGCGAACAGCCCCGCAAAGATCAGCTTGTCACGCATCGGCCGCCACCTTGACGCTGAGCATCTTGTCGGGGTTCGCGGGCGGCTCGCCGCGGGTGATGGCATCGACATGCTCCATCCCCGAAATCACGCGGCCATAGACCGTGTATTGCCGGTTCAGGAAGTGGTTGTCGCCGAAATTGATGAAGAACTGGCTGTTGGCGCTGTGGGGGTTTTGCGACCGCGCCGCGCCCAGTGTGCCGCGATCATGCGGGATGCCGGAAAATTCGGCCTTCAGATCGGGCAGGTCCGACCCGCCCGTGCCCGCGCGGCCGGGGTTGTAGTTCTTTTCGGTGTTGCCATTTTCGACATCGCCGGTTTGCGCCATGAAACCGTCGATCACGCGGTGAAAGACGACATTGTCATAGGCACCCGCGCGCGCCAGCTCTTTCATCCGCGCGCAATGCCCCGGTGCGATATCGGGCAGCAATTCGATCACGACAGTGCCGCCTTTCAGCTCCATCAGGATGGTGTTTTCGGGGTCTTTGATCTCGGCCATGAGGCGCTCCTTCTGATCGCATTTGCCGCCAACCTAATCGCTTCCCCGCGCAAGGGAAAGCCCTGTGCCGCGCCCGGCGGGCATTGACCCGCCCCCCCATATTGCGCCAGATAGCGCCGAACCCAGCCGAAAGGATCCCGCGATGGCCTTCAAGACCCTCGATGACATGGATTTCGCAAATCAGACCGCGCTTGTGCGCGTTGATATCAATGTCCCTGTTCAGGATGGGCAGGTCAGTGACGCCACGCGCATCGAACGCATCCTGCCCACCATCCGGCACATCACCGATGCCGGGGGCAAGGTGGTGCTGCTGGCGCATTTCGGACGCCCCAAGGGGCAGGTCGTCCCACAGATGTCGCTGGCACAGCTTGTTCCCGCGCTGGAAGCCGCGCTGGGTCAGAAGGTCGCATTTGCGGAAAACTGCGTGGGCGGGCCAGCCAAGGCGGCTGTGGCCGCAATGCAGCAAGGCGAGGTGCTGCTGCTGGAAAACACCCGCTTTCATGCAGGCGAGGAAGCCAATGACCGGATGCTGGCCGCGGGCATGGCCGCGCTGGGGCATATCTATGTCAATGACGCCTTTTCCGCCGCGCATCGCGCCCATGCCTCGACCGAGGGGTTGGCGCAGCTTCTGCCCGCCTGTGCAGGCCGCCTGATGGAGGCAGAGCTGAAGGCGCTGGATGCGGCATTGGGCAATCCCGCGCGGCCGGTCGTGGCAGTGGTGGGCGGGGCCAAGGTCTCGACCAAACTTGATCTGCTGTCAAACCTGATCGCAAAGGTCGATCATCTGGTCATTGGCGGTGGCATGGCGAACACCTTTCTGGCCGCGCAGGGGCTGGAAATCGGCAGCTCTCTGGCCGAACGCGAGATGGCCGACACTGCGCGCAAGATCATGGCCAGCGCCGATGAAGGCGGCTGCACGCTTCATCTGCCGCGCGACATTGTGGTGGCGCGCGACTTCGCAGCCCATGCCCCGCATGAGGTGGTGCCTGCCGAAGCCTGCCCCGCTGACGCGATGATCCTGGATGCCGGGCCGGACAGCGTTGCCGCCATTGCCCAAGTGTTTGCCGAGTGCAGGACACTGGTCTGGAACGGCCCGCTGGGCGCGTTCGAGATCGCACCCTTTGACGCCGCGACCAATGCCGCCGCGCAGGAAGCGGCAAGGCTGACCAGTTCGGGGGCGCTGATCTCGGTTGCGGGCGGGGGCGACACGGTTTCAGCGTTGAACAAGGCCGGGGTCGCGGAAGATTTCACCTATATCTCGACCGCGGGCGGTGCCTTCCTGGAATGGATGGAAGGCAAGACCCTGCCCGGCGTCGCGGCGCTGGAAGCCGAATAAGGGGGCGGGCATGGAATTTCTGGTCTGGGGCGGTGCCCTGATTTCAGTCATCGGGCTTGGCGGGCTGGTGTGGTGCATCATCTATGTGATGCGGCTGCGCAAGCAGGCGCTGGATGACGACACCATGCGCGCCCGGATGCAGCGCGCGGTGCTGGTGAATTTTGCAGCGCTTGCCGTGTCCACCATCGGGCTGATGATGGTCATTGCGGGGATTTTCCTGTCCTGATCCGCCCATAGGGGGATTCCCAAACCCCGCCCGATATGGCAGACTGGGCGCGCGCAGTCGAGAACCACAAACAAGCAGATGGCTGCATCACAGGGCACAAGGCAGGCATGACAGCATCTCGCAGAAGCATTGGCGCGGTCTTCTTCTTCGGCGTGGCCGGGGTTCTGGCGATGTATTTCACATTCGCTGCCGTGCAGGGTGCCTTCGGGTTGTTCAATCGCATCCAGATCGAGGCCGAAATCCTTGATCTGCGCGATCAGCGCGATGCGCTGAAGATCGAACTGGCCGATCTGGAAAATCGCACCCGGCGCTTGTCGGACGCCTATCTTGACCTGGACCTGCTGGACGAACGCGCGCGCGCGGTGCTGGGGCTGGCGCGCCCGGACGAGATCATCATTCGCTGATAGCGGCGCTGCCCCCGCGCGCCCGGTTGGTTAAAGCAATTTCAGAAAAAGTTGATAGACTTTTTCGCTTGCGCGGACCTTCGGTTCGGTTCGAAATTGCGACAAAACAAAAGGTTAAGGCATTGAAGGCGATTCAACGAAAAGCCGAAACGCTTTAGTCGTCGCCATAGCCTTCAACAATGATCAGATCGGCCAGCGACACCGGTTCGCGCAAGGCCTTTGCGGCCTGATATTCGCGGCTGTGGTAGCAGGCGCGCGCTGTTTCCACGTCAGGAAACTCGATCACGACACAGCGCGAACGAACGCGCCCTTCCAGCGCGATGACCGGCCCGCCGCGAATGATGAATTTCGCGCCAAATTTGTCAAAAGCGGCCTTGTTTGCCGCGATATAGGCCGAATAGGCCTCGGCATCTTTGACATCGACATGGCCGACCCAATAGGCTTTGGGCATTGCGGTGTACCTTTCGGTTGTTGGGCTGCTGCTGCGACACTACACATGCCGTGACGATGATCAACTCGCTTGGTCTTTGCGCGAAGTCAATGTGGCGTTATAGCATGGATGTTACACTGCGCAGCAATACTGCCCGGAACGGATATGATATGGGTAACGGGATTCGCATGCGGCGTGCCATTGGCGCGCAGGACACATCACCCGAAGGGGGGGGGAACGATTTATGGTAATGGACCCGATTTCATTCTGGATGCAGGCTTCGGTGTTCTGGCTGAAAGTCTTCAAGCAGCAGCAGGACAGCTATCTTCGCGTCATCGGCGCCTTTGCCGAAAAGATGCCGCATGAAGACAGCAGGCAGCTTTCGGCAGAGGCCGAGGCGATGAAAAACATGCTCAAGCCAGCTGCTCGCAAGACCGCCACCCGCCGCCCCGCCGCCAAGACAACGCCGCGCGGCGCCAGCAGGGCGCAAGCGAAACCAGCGGCGAAGTCGGCAGCCGCCACCCCGGCCTGATACGCACTGGCTGCTGGGGGCGGAACTGCGGGGGTAGATTACGCGCCGGTTCGGCAGCCGTCCCATGCGGCATGCGAAACGACGCCGATGCTCCTTGCATCCAGACAATAAAAAAGGCTCCGCAATGCGGAGCCTTTTGCTTTTGCATGACCGGAACACCGGTCTGATCAGTCGCGATCCTTAAGCGCAGCACCCAGGATGTCGCCCAGGCTCGCGCCTGCATCCGAAGAGCCATACTGCTCGACCGCCTCTTTCTCTTCGGCGATTTCGCGGGCCTTGATCGACAGACCGATACGACGGCTCTTGCTATCCACGCTGGTCACGCGCGCATCCACCTTGTCGCCGACCTGGAACCGCTCGGGGCGCTGATCGGCACGCTCCAGTGCCAGATCGGACCGGCGGATGAAGCTCTTCATACCGTTATATTCGACCTCGATGCCGCCATCCTCGATCGCGGTGACATTGACGGTCAGCACCGAGCCGCGCTTCACGCCTTCAACCGCATCCGAGAAGCTGTCGTTTTCCAGCGCCTTGATCGACAGGGAAATACGCTCTTTCTCGACATCGATATCCGACACCACGGCATGCACGACATCGCCCTTGCGGTATTCCTGAATGGCGTCCTCGCCACGCTGGTCCCAGCTGATGTCGGACAGATGCACCATGCCGTCGATATCGCCTTCCAGACCAACGAACAGCCCGAATTCGGTGATGTTCTTGATCTCGCCCTCGATCTGGGTGCCGGCGGGGTGGGTTTCGGCAAACAGCTCCCACGGGTTACGCAGGGTCTGCTTCAGCCCCAGCGACACGCGGCGCTTGTCACCGTCGATTTCCAGCACCATGACATCCACCTCTTGCGAGGTAGAGACGATCTTGCCGGGATGGACGTTCTTCTTGGTCCAGCTCATTTCCGAGACATGGACAAGACCTTCAACGCCCGGTTCCAGCTCAACAAAAGCGCCGTAATCGGTGATGTTGGTCACGCGGCCTTTATGAACAGACGCCAGCGGGTATTTCGCACCCACCGAATCCCACGGATCGGCCTGAAGCTGCTTGATGCCCAGGCTGATGCGATGCGTGTCCTTGTTGATCTTGATGACCTGCACCTTGATGGTTTCGCCAATGGTGACAACCTCGGAAGGATGGTTGACGCGCCGCCAGGCCATATCGGTGACGTGCAGCAGCCCGTCCACCCCGCCCAGATCGACAAAGGCACCATATTCGGTGATGTTCTTGACCACACCATCGACCACCTGACCTTCGGCCAGCTTGGCGATGATTTCGGCGCGCTGTTCGGCGCGGCTTTCTTCCAGAATGGCGCGGCGCGACACGACGATATTGCCGCGACGACGGTCCATTTTCAGAATCTGGAAGGGCTGCTTCAGGCCCATCAGCGGGCCGGCATCGCGCACCGGGCGCACATCGACCTGGCTGCCCGGCAGGAAGGCCACGGCACCGCCCAGATCGACCGTGAAGCCGCCCTTGACGCGGCCAAAGATCGCGCCTTCGACGCGGTTCTGGTCGGCATAGGCTTTTTCCAGCCGGTCCCATGCGGCTTCGCGGCGGGCCTTGTCGCGGCTGACCACGGCTTCGCCCTTGGCGTTCTCGACACGCTCCAGATAGACCTCGACCTCATCGCCGACAGCAATTTGCGGGTCTTCGCCGGGATTTGCGAATTCTTTCAGTTCGACGCGGCCTTCCATCTTGTAGCCGACATCGATGATGGCCTGGCCTGCTTCAATCGCAATAACCTTGCCGGTAACGACACTGCCCTCTGCGGGGGTGTCCATGTCGAGGCTTTCATTCAGAAGTGCCTCGAATTCTTCCATAGTTGCTTTAGCGCACATACAGTTTCGGTTCCTTTGTTATCATGTCTCTGGCCTAGCGGTTGGATCCGCCGGTCTTTGGGTTCACCTCAATCGGCCGGGCATACAGCGCAAATGCGGGCAACAAACACAAAGGGCCGTGGCTTGCGCCCGACCCTGCCCGCCTTGCGATGCAGCCTGAAGGCTGTCTTGATTGCGCGTTCTCTAGCCCTGTTGGACCCGTCTGGCAAGGGTGGATGCGGGCCTGCCGGCGCATTTGGCACGCGAAAATGCGGGATCTTGCGCATTTGCAGTCGTCAAGCGCGGTATATCCGCCAAGACCGGTCCTTGCGCGCGTCAAAGGCGCGCGCTCATGCCTCGCCTTGCAACCCGGCGGCAGAAGCCCCGGCCAGCGCCGCGCGGGCGTCATTGTCCGATGTGTCGCCCGTCACCCCGATGGCACCGACCACAGAACCTGCCTTGCGCAGCAATACGCCACCGGGGACCGGGATCATCTGCCCGCCATAAACCCCGTTCACTGCGGCCATGAAATAGCCCTGCGCCTCGGCGCGCGCCATCTGCGCAGCCCCGGCCATGCCCAGCATCACCGCGCCATAGGCCTTGCCATGCGCGATGGCGAAACGCCCAGGCGCGGCCCCGTCTTCGCGCTCGAACGCCAGAACATGACCGCCTGCATCCAGCACCACCACGGAAAGCGGCTTCAGGCCCAACTCGTTCCCCTTGGCGCGGGTGCCGGCGATAATCTTGCGGGCCTGATCAAGGGTAAGGGTCATGAGGCTGCTCCATCAGATGGGGGGGTTCAGCACCACACATAACCAGACGCGCGCCGGGTGCAAGGCTCAGAGCCGCTCAAAGGCCAGCGCAATCCCCTGCCCCCCGCCGATGCACATCGTCACCAGCGCGCGCTTGCCGTCCACACGCTGCAACTCGTAAAGCGCCTTGATGGTGATGATCGCCCCGGTCGCGCCCACCGGATGGCCCAGCGCAATCGCGCCGCCATTGGGGTTCACGCGCGCCGGGTCCAGCCCCAGCCCGGCATTCACCGCCAGCGCCTGTGCGGCGAAAGCTTCGTTTGATTCGATCACGTCGAAATCATCGACATTCAGCCCGGTGCGCTTGCACAGCGCCTGCACCGCCGGGACCGGGCCGATACCCATGACTTCGGGCCGGACCCCGGCATGGCCATAGCCCAGAATGCGCGCCAGCGGTTTCAGCCCCGCCTTTTCAGCCGCCTCGGCGCGCGCCAAGACCAGCGCGCCCGCGCCATCATTGATACCGCTGGCATTGCCTGCCGTCACGGTGCCACCCTTCGCAAAGGCCGGACGCAGCCCTGCCAGCGCCGCCAGCGTGGTGGGCTTGGGGTGTTCATCGGTGTCGAACACCACCTCGCCCTTGCGGGTTTTCAGCGGGATCGGCACGATCTGCCCGGCAAAGCGCCCCTCGGCGATGGCGCGCGCAGCACGGCTCTGGCTTTCCAGCGCAAACGCATCCTGCGCTTCGCGGGTGATACCATGCTCGCGCGCGACATTTTCCGCCGTCACCCCCATATGCCCGGTGCCGAAGGGGCAGGTCAGCGCCCCCAGCATCATGTCTACCGCGCCCACATCGCCCATCTTCTGGCCAAAGCGCGCTGCGGGCAGGATATAGGGCGCGCGGCTCATGCTTTCGGCCCCGCCCACCAACGCGAAATCGCCATCCCCCAGCGCTAAGGCCTGCACACCCGACACAATCGCCTGCACACCAGAGCCACAGAGCCGGTTCACATTCATCGCAGGCGTGCTGTCGGGCACCCCGGCCCCCATCGCGGCGCGGCGCGACAGATACATATCCGCCGGTTCCGTCGCCAGAACATTGCCGAACACCACCGTCGAGACCTGCGCCGGATCGACCCCTGCACGCGCGAGCGCGGCCTCTGAGACGCGGGTGGCCAGATCTATCGCGCTGACGCCCGCCAGCGATCTGCCGAATGCGCCGATGGCGGTGCGCGCGCCGCCCAGAATGACGATTTCATCCATGATCAAAGCTCCCATGATGTTCTGCATGGATGATAGCCATGCAGGGGCGCGCCAATCCAGCGCTAAATCATGGTAACGCTGCGTCGCGGTCAGCCATGCAGGACCAAGCGCATGGGCAAGAGCGAGAGATGAGCCGCGCAGCGACCGAGCGCAGGGTGGGCGCTCCCACGCTTGGGATGGGCAGTTTATGGCGCGGCATATTCCGGCAGTGCAACGAGGTGGGACGCCGACTAGCGCCCGCCCCTGCGGGCGGTCGGGCGCTGCGCGGCGGCGCGCGAACCGCGCCTTGTTCGCACGCTGAGAAAGCTCGCTATCCGCATGCGTGATCGAAGCCGTCGCCGGGTATGTTTGCACGAAGTGCAGAACACTACCGCTTCCGCTTGAGCTTCTTGCGCGCCTTGGACTCGGCTTTCTTGCGCTTGGCCTGTGCCCGCTGGACAGGACGCCCCCGTTGGCTGCGGCCGGTGCGCGCCGGTGCCTCGCCCTCGACTTCCAGCAGTTCCAGCGCCAGCCCACCCGTGACAGGCTCTGCCTCGGCCAGTTTCACGCGGACACGCTGCCCCAGCCCGATACGAAAGCCCGAGTCGCGCCCGGTCAGGGTCTGTGTTTCCGGGTCGTGGCGGAAATATTCGTCGCCAATGGCGCGGATCGGCACCAGCCCGTCAGCGCCGGTTTCATCAAGCTTCACGAATACCCCGAAACGCGCCACACCCGACACCCGGCCGGTGAATTCCGCCCCGATGCGTTCAGCCAGATAGGCCGCCAGGTAGCGGTCGACAGTGTCGCGCTCTGCTGCCATAGAGCGCCGCTCGGCCTCTGATATCGCCTTGGCGGTTTCCTCCAGATGCTCGATATCCCAGGGCGACAGCCCGTCATCGCCCCAGCCATGCACCGAAATCAGCCCCCGATGCACGATCAGATCGGCATAGCGCCGGATGGGAGAGGTGAAATGTGCATATTCGCGCAGCGCAAGCCCGAAATGGCCGAAATTCTGCGGCGCATAATAGGCCTGCGTCATGGACCGCAATGTGGCCATGTTGATCAGCTCGTCAAATTCGGTGCCTTCGGCCTGCGCCAGCAACTGGTTGAAATGGCGCGTTTGCAGCACCTGCCCCTTGGCCAGCGCAAAACCCGATTCGCGCGCCAGTTCGCGCAGCGCCTCCATCTTTTCGGGGCTGGGTTCCTCATGCACGCGGTAAAGCAACGCCGAGCCTTTCTCGCGCAGGGTTTCGGCGGCGGCGACATTGGCCAGAACCATGAACTCCTCGACCAGCCTGTGCGCGTCAAAACGTTCCTTGAACGCGACAGAGGTCACGCGGCCTTCCTCCGACAGCACGATCTGACGCTCCGGCAGATCCAGATCCAGCGGCTGGCGGCGGGTGCGGGCATGGCGCAGGGCGCGATACGCCGCAAACAGATGCGCCAGCCCCTCGGCCAGCGGTTCCGTCGCCTGATCCAGCCTGCCTTCATCAGCGCCCTGTGCCTGCTCATAGGTCAGCGAGGCATACGAACGCATCATCGCGCGAAAGAACTGATGCGCGGTCTTGCCCCCTTGCGCGTCGATCACCATGCGCAGCGCGATACAGGGCCGGTCCACCCCTTCATGCAGCGAACACAGATCGCCCGACAGGATATCAGGCAGCATCGGCACCACGCGGTCGGGGAAATAGGTCGAATTGCCCCGCCTGCGCGCTTCGCGGTCAAGTTCCGATCCGGGCCGGACATAGGCCGCGACATCGGCAATCGCCACCCAAAGGATATAGCCGCCGGGCTGGTCGGGGTCGGGTTCGGCCATGATCGCGTCATCATGGTCGCGCGCATCCCAGGGGTCGATGGTCAAAAGCGGCAGATCACGCAGATCGCGGCGCGCGCCCAGCGGAAGCGGCGCGGCGCTGTCGGCCTCGGCAATCACCGCGTCGGGGAAGCTGTCGCGAATGCCATGCTGGTGAATGGCGATCAGCGACACGGCCTTGGGGGCGGTCGGGTCGCCCAGCCTTTCGGTGATCCTGGCGCGGGCGGGGCCGAAGCGCGCCTTGCCAACGGGCTCGGCCTGCACCAACTCGCCATCCTGCGCGCCCTGCGCATCAGTTGCGCTGACCTGCCAGTCGCGATCCGCGCCCTTGTCGATGGGCACCAGCCGCCCGCCTTCTGCGGATTTGCGAAACACCCCCAGAATGCGCGCAGGGCCAGCGCTGCCGATCTTGCGCATCAGCCGCGCCTGATAATCGTAATCGGGGCCGCGAATCTCCTCGATCCGCGCCAATACGCGGTCGCCCAGCCCCAGCGCGGGATCCTCCGGGCGGGTCAGGAACAGGATGCGCGGCGGGTTTGCGCCATCTTCGCCGCGCCATTCCAGCGGGCGGGCGAACAGATCGCCGTCACTGTCGGGAGCCAGGATTTCCAACACGGTCACAGGCGGCAGCTTGGCACCCCGCGCGCGTCTGCGTGGGGGTAGCGTGCCTTCATCTTCCAACTCGCGCAGCATCGCCTTCAGGTCGATCTTGGCGCCGCCCTTGACCCCGAAAGCGCGCGCGATATCACGCCGCGTCGCACCGGGGTTTTCCGCGATCCAGTCGCGCAATTCCTGCAAGCCGGGAAGCTGTTTCATGCGCCCCCCGAAAAGCTGCCACGCCCCGCGCCGCAAGCGCAAGGCAGGGGCGCAGCCCCTGCCGGGGTTGGGTGGGCGGGGCGCTTGCGGCGCGGGGCGAATTGCCCGACTGATACGGAATGATACATCATCCGCGCGCCTTAGCATGCGCAGAATGCGGCGTCACGCGCCAATAGCTCAGAGCCGCCGCACCATGTAGCGGTGCGCAATGCCCGCATCCAGATAATCCGGCCCTTCCGCCACAAAGCCCAGCCGCTCATAGAATTCCAGCGCGTGAAGCTGCGCGCCCAGCTTCGCGCGCGTCACCCCCGGCTGATCCCGCAACAGATCAAGCGCAGCCTGGATCAGCGCCGCGCCGATGCCCTGCCCGCGATACTCCGCCAGCACGCAGACCCGCCCGATCTTGCCGGTCTCACCATCAATCAGGATGCGCGCGCAGCCCACTGGCACCTCGTCCAGCCGCGCCAGCAGATGCAGCGCACCCGCATCGCGTCCGTCAAGCTCTTCGGCTTCAGGAACGGATTGCTCCTTGATGAACACAATCCGGCGCAGCGCATGGCAGGTTGCCAGATCATCGCTTGGTGCAACTTCCAGTGTCATGCGAAATATCCCTGCAACATACGCGCATAGATCGCCTTGAGCTGGTGGATATGATCGATCTCGGCATATTCATCGACCTGATGCATCGAGCGCCCCACCAGCCCGCATTCCACCACCGGGCAGTGATCCTTGACAAAGCGCGCATCCGATGTCCCGCCCGAGGTGGACAAGGCGGGCCGCCGCCCGGTGACGGCCTGAACCGCATCCGCCACCAGATCGACCAGCGATCCCGGCGGGGTCAGGAAGCTTTCGCCCGAAACGCTGACTTCCAGTTCCAGAACCACACCACTGCCCGCACTGATCTCTGCTGCCAGTTCCTGCAACCAGCCGCGCAGCCCCGCCCCCGAATGCAGATCGTTGAAGCGGATGTTGAACCCCGCTATCGCCTTGGCCGGGATCACATTCGTCGCGCGGTTGGCGACATCGATCGTGGTCAGCGCCAGGGTCGATGGGTCGAAATGCGCGCTGCCCTGATCCAGTTCATGGCGCGCCAGCCGGTCCAGATAGCGCACCAGAACCGGCAGCGGGTTGCAGGCGCGGTCGGGATAGGCGGCATGCCCCTGCCGCCCGGTCGCCGTGACAGTTGCATTCAGCGAACCGCGCCGCCCGATCTTGATCATCTCGCCCATCTGGTCGGGGCAGGTCGGCTCGCAAACAATACAGACCGACATCGCCTCGCCCTGCGCTTCCATCCAGTCCAGAAGCGCCACAGTGCCATCCGTGGCCGGGCCTTCCTCGTCACCCGTAATCGCCAGGATTATCGCACCATCGGGGGGGCTGGAGCGCACGTAATCCACTGCCGCCGCGACAAAACCCGCCACGCCCGATTTCATGTCGCATGCGCCCCGCCCCCAGATACGGCCATCCGCGATTTCGCCGCCAAAGGGGTCGCGGCGCCAGTCGCCGCGCGCGCCAATCGGCACGACATCGGTATGCCCGTTAAAGCCGAAACTGCGTGCATGGCCCTTCGCCCCCCAGCGCGCGAACAGGTTGGGCGTGCCGTTGCGATCCACACGCTGGCAGGCAAAGCCCGCCTGTTCCAGCACCTGCTGCAACACTTGCAGCGCGCCCGCTTCCTCTGGCGTGACCGAAGGGCAGCGGATCAGCTTTTGCGTCAGCGCGACCGGGCAGAGCGGGTCATTCATTCTCATCCTCGTCACTGAACCAGGTCTTCTGCGCCACGATCACCGCGTTTTCCGCCTGCGCGCGCGCCATCAGATCGCGTTCTTCCTGCGGCACCTCATCACCCGCGGCAAGGCGTTCATCCAGCGTTCCATAGCTGGTGACATCCAAGGGTTGCAGATCGGTCTGTTTCAGCACTGCAACTGTTTCGCGCACGGCTTCGGCCTCATCGACGCCCGACGCATAGACCAGCAACCCCGCACCCGTCGCGCCCTTGGGCAAATCGTCATTCGGGCTGCGCCCCAGCGTGACCAGCAAGGTATAGACCTGCTGCGGGCGTTTTGGCGGTTTCGGGCTGTCTTGGGCGGTGTCAGGCATGGCTGTAATCCTCTTGCATTGTGACTGTCAGGAAACGCCGCGTAGGGCAAGCCCCGCCATGCGCGCACCCCAATGCTGATAGAGCCGCGCGCCGGGGTGAAACCCGTCGCGCGCCAGCAGATCGGGCGCAGGGTCCAGATCAAAGGGCACATGCACCGCGCCATGTTGCGCGCATAACTCTTGCAGGCAGCGATCCAGCCGCGCCGCGCGCCGCCCCAGATGGGCGCGCAAGGGCTGCGGAAAGGCCGGGAAAGCGCCCAGTGGCGGAACTGCCGAGGCCAGCACCAGCCGCGCGCGGTGGCGATGTTGCAGCCGCGTGATCAGCGCCGCCTGCGCGCGGGCAAAGCTGTGTGCGCTGCTGTGGCGCAGCACGTCATTGACGCCCAGCGCCAGCACCGCGACATCAAATTGCGCCTCGATCCTGCCCAGCATCTTCAGCGCTGCGCCCGAGGTCGCGCCGGAACGCGCGACAAGCCGCCATTCCACCCCCTGCGCGGGTGGCAGATGCACAAGGATCTGGCCGATCAGCGCCTGATCCTGCCGCGCCACGCCCACCCCCGCCCCCGACGAATCCCCCAACACCAGCAGCCGCATCCGCCCTTGCCCCGCCACATGGCCCTGACGCGGCCCTGCGGCTTCGGGCAGACGCTCGGCGCGCGCCAGCACCCCCAGCAACTGGGCCAGATAGAGCGGTGCAAGCGCGATATCGCGAAACAGGCGTGACATGGCGTGATCTTGACGCAAGAGGCCCGCGCTGTCACCTGCCGCCCAAAGCGGCAAGGGGCTGGCCCATCGCCTGCGCTTTCGTTATGGCTGGTGCCCGAAACCCAACCAGACCGGAGCGCGCCCATGCCCCACACCATAGCCCGGATTGCGCAGGCGCTTGGCCTGCAGGCCGAAGGCGCGCTGGATCTGGAAATCACCCATGCCGCCGAACCCGCCCAGGCCGGCCCGGACGCGCTGGCAATGGCCATGAACCCGAAATACGCCGCCGGGCTGGCCCAGGGGCAGGCGCAGGCCGCGATGCTGTGGCAGGGCGCGGATTGGCAGGGCATGGGGCTGAAAGCGGCGATTTTTGCGCCGCGCCCGCGCTGGGCAATGGCCGGGGTCGCGGAACTGCTCGATCCGGGCTATGATTTCGGGGATGGCATCCATCCGCAAGCCTTCATCCACCCTGACGCGCAGATCGGCGCGGGTGCGCAGATCGGCCCTTTCACCGCCATCGGCGCGCGCGCGGTGATCGGCGCGAATGCGCGCATTGCCGCGAATGTCACCGTGGCCGAGGATGTGGTGATCGGCGCGGATGTGATCCTGCATGCAGGCGCGCGGGTGGGCGCGCGCTGCGTGATCGGGGATCGCTATATCGGCCAGCCCAATTCGGTGGTGGGGGGCTGCGGCTTCAGCTTTGTCACGCCCGAGCCATCGGGCGCCGAGGATGTGCGCGCCACGCTGTCGGGCGAGCGCCAGCTGCGCGCGCAGAAATGGCACCGCATCCAGTCGCTGGGGGCCGTGCGCATTGGCGATGATGTGGAACTGGGGGCCAATTCCTCGATCGACCGGGGCACCATCCGCGACACGGTGATCGGGTCGGGCACCAAGATCGATTCGGTCTGCCAGATCGGCCATAATGTGCAGATGGGCGAGGATTGCATGATGTGCGGCATGGCGGGCGTCGCCGGATCAGCGCGGATCGGCAACCGTGTGCTGCTGGCAGGCAAGGTCGCGGTCAATGACAATATCTTTGTCGGCGATGATGTGATCGTGGGCGGTGCAAGCCGCGTCTATACCAATGTGCCTGCTGGCCGCACCGTGCTGGGCGACCCGGCCACGAAGCTTGAAACGCAGTTGGAAATCCGCAAGGTGCTGCGCCGCCTGCCGCGTCTGGCGCAGAATGTGGCTGGCTTGCAGGAGGCCGTGTTCGGCAGCAAACCGAAGAAAAGCGACTGAAGCGCCCTATCTGACGCCAATGCCAAGCTGCATCAGCGCGCGCCGCATGGGGGCTGCGGAATAAAGCGCATCAAGCATGAAGGCCCGCGCATCGCGCAAGGGGCGGGCTGCGATCATCGAGGCGCGGTTCAGCATCCCCACCCCGGCCACACGCAGCGCAACATCGGGGTAGCGGCGGCGGTGATAGGCGCGCAGCATCGCATCGCTGCCCAGCGTGTCGGGCGTGGCCAGATCACACAGCGCGGTCAGATCGGCCAGCGACATGTTCAGCCCCTGCGCGCCGATGGGCGGGACGACATGAGCCGCTTCGGCCATCAGCGCGGTGCGCTGGCCATAAAAACGCTCGGCAATCTGGCTGATGATCGGCCAGATCGTCAGCCGCGAGGCCAGCTTCAGCGGCCCGAACAACTGACAAGAACGCGCATTCATTTCGGCCTCGAATGCCGCAGGCGGCAACGCCGCCAGCCGCGCCACTTCTGGTCCGGTTTCCATCCAGACAATGGCCGAACAGGGCTGGCCATCGCGATCCGGCAGCGGCACGAAGGTAAACGGCCCGCCAGAGCGGTGAATCTCGGTCGAGACATTGCCATGCGGCACCGGATGGGTGACAGCAAAGGCCAGCGCCTTCTGTCCGAAGCGCGTGGTGCGCACGTCAATGCCCAAAGCCAGCCGCATCGGTGAAGTGCGCCCATCGGCGGCCACCAGCATCCGCGCTTCGACGCTGCGGCCATCCGACAGCCCGACAAGTGCCGCCGTTTCTCGCGTGGTCAGCCGCGCGGTCGCCACACCGGGGCGGAAACTGACATTGGGCAACTCTTGCAGCCGCGCCACGCATTCGCGCCGCAAAAGCCAGTTGGGCAGGTTCCAGCCAAAGGGCTGGTCCGAGATATCGGCAGCATCGAAATCATGGCTGACGCGCGGTTCGGGCAGCTCGCCGCCCGCATCGACAATGCGCATCACCTGCAGCGGCATGGCATGGGCGGCAAAGCGTTCCCACAGCCCTGCACGTTTCAGCACCCCGACCGAAGGGTGCAGAAAAGCCGTGGTGCGCAGATCGGAATTGGGATCCAGCTCTGCCATTACCGGCGGGGCGGGATCAACGCAGAGCACCGAATAACCTTCGGTGCCGAAGGCAGCGGCGGCTGTCAGCCCGGCAATGCCCCCGCCAGAGACCACGATATCGAATTCTTCACGCATGACCTGCCCACCCCTTGGATGCAATCCAATCTAGCGTTTTCGGGCACATGCGCAATCCGGCATGCTGCGGCAGATTATCCGAACACGATCAAAACCAGCGCCACCAGCATTGCGCCCGAAGCCGCGACCATGACAGCGGCAAGCCCCGGCAAACCGAAGAAGGTGAACGCCACCACCAATGCCAGGATGACCACAAGTATCCCTGCCCAGATGCCCCAGGGCTCGGGGCTGCGTGCGGTTGTCCCGGTGGTGCTGTTTGTGCTGGTCGCCATTTTCTCACTCTCCTCCAAATATTTTGCGAGGAGTTATCTTTTCGGGGCGCGGGTGGCAGTGTGACACGTTGCCGCGCGGCACTCAGGCGATGGGCGAGGTGATACCCGAGATCGTCGCCTCTGGCAGGCCAAGGCGCGCAAACAGCGCCGCGCCTGCCGAACCTGCCCGCTGCCAATCCGCCCCGCGCGCGGCAAACAGCGTGGCTTGCGAGCGATGCACCGGCGCATCGCGCAGGATCTTCAGGTGATTGGCGGCCAGAGTTTCCCCGGTAGAGGTGATATCGGCAATCGCCTCGGCGGTCAGGTTCTTGATCGTGCCTTCGGTCGCGCCCTGGCTGTCGACAAGCTGATAATCCGCCACCCCATGCGCGCGCAGATAGTCGCGCACCAGGCGGTGATATTTGGTCGCGATGCGCAGCCGGAAGCCGTGGCATGCACGGAATGCGGCCGCGACCGCATCCAGATCATCCAGCGTTTCGACATCCACCCAGGCCTTGGGCACAGCGATGATCAGATCGGCATGGCCAAACCCCATCGGCGCAAGTTCGGCCACCGCCCCCTGCCAGTCGGGCAGGGTTTCGCGCACCAGATCGGATCCGGTGACGCCCAGATGAATGCGCCCTGCGGCCAGTTCGCGCGGGATTTCACTGGCCGACAGCAGCACCAGTTCAACGCCCGCGATCCCGTCTACCGCACCGGCATATTCGCGTTCCGCGCCGGTGCGGCGCAGGGTCAGCCCGTGGCCCGCGAACCAGTCAAAGGTCTTGTCCATCAACCGCCCCTTGGACGGCACGCCCAGCTTCAACGCCATCATGCCCCCCCCAGCGCGATCAGGGTTTCGGGCCGGATCACCCCCCCCACTGCCGGGATGCGCCGCCCCTGCCCCAGCACGGCCGTCAGCGCATCATAGCGCCCGCCAGTCGCAACAGGCGGCATATCGGCCCGCGGGCTGACAAAGCCGAAGACGAAACCGTCATAATATTCCATCGTGGTGCGCCCGAAACTGGCCTCGAAGGGCAGGGTCTGCGTGTCAATGCCTGCCGCGTCCAGCGCCTGAAGCCGCGCATCCAGCCGCTCCAGCGCCGGGGTCAGGGCATCCCATCCCTCGGCGCGCAACTCTGCCAGCACATCGCGCGCGGGGCCGGACAGCGCCAGAAGCCGTTCCAGCGCCGCGATCTGTCCGGCGGGCAAGGGCGGGGTCTCGGCATCTTCCAGCAGGGTCTGCACGCGCGCTTCGATCTCTGCCATGCTGCGCAGCCCGATCACCGGGCCAGCCTGCGCGACCAGCTCCGCCACAGGGGCTGTGCGCAGCCGCGCCACCAGTTCCGCGCGCGGGGCCGCCAGCTTCCCCTGCCCGCCCATCCGGTCCAGAAGCGCGCGAAACCGCGCGGGCCGCCAGATATGGCGCATCAGCGCCGCCTTGCGCCGCTCGGTGGTGTCCAGCCCCGCCACCGCTGCTTTCAGAATGCCGATATCGCCGGTGACAGGGCGCAGATCATACCCCGCCAGCAAACGCGCAAACAGCGCAAACACCTCGGCATCGGCGCGGGCGGGGTCGTTGCGGGCGAACAGCTCATAGCCCACCTGCAGATATTCGCGTGCCCGCGCGCTGCTCTGTTTGCGAAACACTGGCCCTGCATAGCAGTAGCGCGCAGGCTCCGCGCCTTCGCGCATATGCGCCTGCACCACCGGCACAGTGAAATCGGGGCGCAGCATCATCTCGCCCAGCGCCGGGTCATGGGTGACATAGGCGCGCGCGCGGATATCCTCGCCATAAAGGTCCAGCAGGGTTTCGGCGGGTTGCAGGATGTCAGCGGCGACGGGCTGCGCGCCCGCCGCCTGCATCTGCGCCAGAAGCTTTGCGCCAAGGGCGTCAGCCGGGGTCATTTGTGCCGGTCCAGTATGCCGCGCACCGTTGCGACCAGATCGGCGCGCGGCACTTCCACCTGCGCGGGCTGGGATTTCCATTCTTCCAGCGTCGCCTCTTGCGCCAGTTTCGCGCCAAGGATCAGGTCTTTGACCTGCACCACTTCGCGCGCGGCCTCATCCTCGCCTTGGATGATCGCCACCGGGCTTTGGCGTTTGTCCGCATATTTGAGCTGGTTGCCGAAATTCTTCGGGTTGCCCAGATACATCTCGGCGCGGATGCCAGCGGCGCGCAACTCGCCCACCATGCGCATGTAATCGGCCATGCGCGTGCGATCCATCACGGTCACCACCACCGGACCCTGCGCAGAGTTGTCCAGCCGCCCCTTGGCGGCAAGGGCGGCCAGCAGCCGGTCCACCCCGATGCTGACACCGGTCGCGGGCACGGCCTGGCCCGTGAAGCGCTTGACCAGATCATCATAGCGCCCGCCGCCTGCCACGCTGCCAAACTGGCGCGGGCGGCCTTTTTCGTCCTTGATCTCGAAGGTCAGTTCGGCCTCATAGACCGGGCCGGTGTAGTAGCCGAGACCGCGGACAACAGACGGGTCGATGATGATCCGGTCGGGGCCGTAGTCTTGGGCATGAAGCAAGTTTGCAATTTCAGCGAGTTCCTTAACTCCCTCTGCACCAATTTCTGACTGGCCAGAGATGTCCATAAGGACGCTTAGAACTTGCCTGTTCCAGATTTTGCTTGTTACTTCATCGCGCCATCCAGCATCGACGTGCTTGTTGCTATCGTATGCCGCAACGCGTAGTTGACTTCCCGTTTCTTCAGGGACTGATCGGCTAAGCCTAACAAGTTGCTTTTGTGCGGTTTCATTTACTTGCACGAAACTCATTATAATGCTGGCCTGCGCGTCGCCTAACCCCGCCCCCTTCGTGAAATCCCCGCTCTCATCCTTGCGCCCCTCGCCCAGCAGCGCACGCACGCCCTCAACCCCAAGCCGATCCAGCTTGTCAATCGCGCGCAGCACGATCCCGCGCTCGGCCTCGAACTTCGACGGATCGCTAGGGTCCAAAATCCCCGCAACCTCCATCACCCCGTTCAGCACCTTGCGGTTGTTCACCCGGATCACATAATCCCCGCGCGGGATGCCCACTTCCTCCAACGCATCCGCCAGCATCGCACAGATCTCGGCATCTGCCGCGACCGAGGCCGCGCCCACCGTATCCGCATCGCATTGATAGAACTGCCGGAACCGCCCCGGACCGGGTTTCTCGTTCCGCCAGACCGGCCCCATCGCATAGCGCCGATAGGGCGTCGGCAGGTCGTTGCGGTATTGCGCCGCCACGCGGGCCAGCGGGGCTGTCAGGTCATAGCGCAGCGCCAGCCAGTCGCCCTCTTCCTCCCAGGCGAAGACGCCCTCATTGGGGCGGTCGACATCGGGCAGGAATTTGCCCAGCGCCTCGACCGTTTCCACAGCCGATGTTTCGAGCGCGTCGAACCCGTAGCGATGATAGACGGCGGCGATCCTGTCCAGCATGGCCTTGCGCGCGGTGACTTCCGCGCCGAAATAGTCGCGAAAGCCCTTTGGCGTGGTTGCCTTGGGGCGTCTCTGGCCCTTGTTTTTCGCCATATCGGCCACTCCTGCTGCGGGTCGCTGTGGCCTTAGCCCAAGGGCGCAACAGGGGCAAGAGCGGCACGTCACCGCCCCGAAGCACACCCCAACATGTTGCGGTCCATGCCCCGACCCCGCCCAGATAAAGTTATCCACAAGCCATGCACAGCCTTATACAATTTGCGCACACCCCCCGAATCCTGTTAGGTTGACCGCAAAGAAACACGGGCACTGGCGGTATCAGGCATGAATGAAATCACGGCAATCCGTGCGGGCGAGTCGGACGCGGCAGCGGCGATGCCCCATAATATCGAGGCCGAACAGCAGCTTCTGGGCGCGATTCTGGTCAATAACGATATTTATGACCGCATCTCCTCGCTGGTGAAGCCCGAACATTTCTATGATCCGGTGCATCAGCGCATCTTCGAAATTGCCAGCACCCGCATCCAGAAAAACGCCCTTGCCAGCCCGGTGACGATCAAGGCCTTCATGGAAGATGATGAAGGGCTTAAGGAACTGGGCGGGCCGTCCTATCTGGCGCGGCTGGCGGCAGCGGCGATCTCTGCCTATGCCGCGCGCGATTACGCACAGATGATCTATGAACTGGCGGTGCGGCGCGACCTGATTCGGCTGGGGCAGGATATTGCCTCGCGCGCAGGCCAGATGGATGTGGCCTCGGAACCCCGCGAACAGATCGTCGAGGCCGAGCAGCGCCTTTACAAGCTGGCCGAACAGGGCGTGGCAGAGCGCGGCTTTCAAAGCTTCCTGAAGGCCGTGACCGATGCCGTCAACATGGCCAATGCCGCCTATCAGCGCGATGGCGGGCTGGCGGGTATTTCCACCGGGCTGATGGATCTGGACAAGAAGCTGGGCGGGCTGCACCCGTCGGATCTGATCATCCTTGCGGGGCGGCCTTCGATGGGCAAGACCTCGCTTGCGACCAATGTCGCCTTCAATATCGCCAAATCCTTCAAGCGTGGCCAAAGGCATGATGGCACCGAAGGCGCGGTGGATGGCGGCGTGGTGGGCTTTTTCAGCCTGGAGATGAGCGCCGAGCAACTGGCCGCGCGTATCCTGTCGGAAGCCGCCGAAGTGCCCAGCGAACAGATCCGGCGCGGCGACATGACCGAAGAGGAATTCCGCCGCTTTGTCGAGGCCGCCAAGGCGCTGGAATCCTGCCCGCTTTATATCGACGACACGCCCGCCCTGCCGATCAGCCAGGTTGCGGCGCGCGCGCGGCGGCTGAAACGCACACATGGGCTGGATGTGCTGATGGTGGACTATCTGCAACTTCTGCGCGGCGCGTCCAAGGAAAGCCGGGTGCAGGAAGTGTCGGACATCACCCAGGGGCTGAAGGCGATTGCCAAGGAACTCAACATCCCTGTCATCGCGCTGTCGCAGCTGTCGCGCCAGGTCGAAAGCCGCGACGACAAGCGCCCGCAACTGTCGGATCTGCGCGAATCAGGCTCGATCGAGCAGGATGCCGATGTGGTGATGTTCGTCTTCCGCGAAGAATATTACCGCGAACGCGAAAAGCCCTCTGATCACGATCTGGACGCGATGGCCAAATGGCAGGAAGTGATGGAATCGGTGCATGGCAAGGCCGAGGTGATCATCGGCAAGCAGCGCCACGGCCCCATCGGCACGGTCGAACTGGCCTTTGAAGGCCGCTTCACCCGCTTCAGCAATCTGGTCAAGCCGTGGCAACAGGGCAATGACGGGTTCTGACGCACCGGGGGTGTCGGGGCTGAACCATGTGACACTGGTGGTCAGCGACCTGCCCCGCGCGCTGGAATTCTATTGCGGGGTCTTGGGCTGTGTTGCGCGGCTGACATCGGCGCGGGGTGCCTATCTTGGCGCGGGTGATCTGTGGCTTTGTCTGGAGCTCGGCCACCCCATTGCGCGCGGCGATGACACGCATCTGGCCTTGTCCTGCGCGCCGCAGGATTTCCCGACGCTGGCACAGCGCATCACTGACGCCGCGCCGCAATGGAAGCAGAACCGCTCCGAAGGGGCGTCGGTCTATTTTCTGGACCCGGACGGCCACAAGCTGGAACTGCATCTGGGGAATATGGCGACACGCCTTGCGCATTGCCGACACAACCCGCCCCAAGGCGCCATTTTCCACGACTGACGCGCCATGCAAGGATCACGCACTGGTCGCATTGCTGCCCGATTCGCGCGGCATGTTGGTTAATGAAACATGACCTCCGATGAAGGAAAGGAATAGCGATGCAGGCCCGCCCCCCCAAGCGCTGGATCACCAAGACCGTTGAACAGGCCCAGAACGCGCTGCCGGAACTTCCCTGGTCGCGGCGCGCAAAGCTTGCCCGCCGGATGGCAAAGCTGCAAAAACTCGCCGTGTGATACCTGCACCGCCGATAATGTTGTATTAACTACGGTCGATTAGACTCAAAGCCATTGCCGAGTAGCCTGCGGTGCAGATGTGACCGCAGGGATCGATTAGCCAGTGGAAGTCATTAACAAGTAACGGGCGCTCTGATCAGAGCGCCCGTGTTTTTTCCAAGCCTCACTTGGCCAAGCGTCAGGCGGCCTGGTCAGCCTCTATCTGCCGGGCTGAACCGCCCGCGCGCTGAATTTCGATCTGGCGCGGTTTCAGTGCTTCGGGCAATTCGCGCACCAGTTCGATATGCAGCATCCCGTCCTGATGTGTGGCCCCTGTCACGCGGACATGATCGGCCAGATGGAAGCGGCGCTCGAAAGCCCGCGTGGCGATGCCGCGATGCAGGTACTGGCGCTCGCGCTCATCCTCGGCGCTGCGACCAGTGATCAGAAGCGCATTCTCTTTGACCTCGACCGACAGATCTTCCGGGCGGAACCCGGCCACGGCCAGCGAGATGCGATAGGCGTTTTCCTCGACCCGCTCGATATTATAGGGCGGGTAGCTGGGGCTTTGCAGGTCGCTGGACAGGACACGGTCCAGCATATCGGCCATGTGGTCAAAGCCGATGCCGGCACGGTAAAGCGGGGTGGGATCAAAACGACGCATGTGCATCCTCCTTCATGAAGCGATGTGTTGCGCGCCCTCCGAAAAATGGACAGGCGCATATCTGACACGCCACAGGCCCGGTTTCGGCGCCTGCGACAGACCAGATGTGGGTAAGCATCGCCGCCCTTTCAAGGGGGGTATCACAGACGCGTGATCCGACTTTCAATCAATTAAATCAGCCAGATGCCCGATATCTGGCAGGATGATATCAGCATGGGGGGCCAGTACATCTGCCCCCGCCAGCCCGGTCAGCACACCGATTGTGGCCATACCCGCCGCACGCCCGGAAATCAGGTCATGGGTGCTGTCGCCGACCATCACCACCCGATCCGGCGCAAGCCCCGCGCGTTCGGCAAAGCCCAGCAGCATGTCGGGGGCGGGTTTGGGGGTGTAGCCGCTGTCATAGCCCAGAACATGGGCGAAATGCGCCAGAACGCCTGCACGGGTCAGATGCGCCCGCGCCGGGGCTTCGCCGTCATTCGTCGCCACCCCCAGCATCAGCCCGTTTGCCGACAGCCGCGACAAAAGCGGGTCAAGCGGCACCGGCGGCACCATCTGCGCAGCGCTTGCGGTTTGCAGCAGGTAAGCGGTCAGCCCCGCGCGCGACAGATGCGGCAGATGCGGGATCAGCAGATCGGCGGTTTCTTCCAGCGTGCCCGCAATCACGGGCGAGGCCGGATCGAACCGCCCTGCCTGCCGGTCATAGATGATCGCCTTGGCCATTCGCTCGGCCAATCCGTCATCGCCCTGGGCCAGATCATCCAGGCACCCTGCGGCCCAACCCGACCAGCTGGCCGAAAAGTCAAACAATGTGCCGTCCTTGTCGAACAGCACCGCGCGAAACTGCGAAAGCTGCATCAGCTGATCCTTATGCGCTGTCAGAAGGGCAGCGGCATGGCGCGATGCATCTTGTCGATGGCCTGACACACGTCTTGCGGCAATTCCAGATCGACGCCTTCAAGCAGATGTTCAAGCTGCGCAGTGTTGCGCGCGCCCACGATCGGGGTGCACTGGAACGGGCGCGTGCGGGTCCATTGATAGGCCATATGCACCGGGTCGATATCCGCTTCATTGGCAATCGACAGATAACCCGAAACCGCCTCGAATACGCGCGGGGTGATGCGCCCGCCCAGATCGGAATTGCGCTCGCGCCGGGTGTTTTCGGGGATGACATTGCCCGCATATTTCCCGGTCAGCAACCCCGCCGCCAGCGAGGAATAGGACAAAAGCGGCACATCTTCATTCACCGACAGCTCGGCCATATCCAGATCAAACATGCGGCACAGCAGCGAATATTCATTCTGGATCGAAACCGCGCGCGGCAAACCCATCTGCTCTGCCAGCCGCAGCCACATCGCTGTGCCCCAGGCGGTTTCATTCGACAGCGCAAAATGGCGGATCTTCCCCTGCTCGACCAGCTTTTGCGCAAGTTGCAGGATCTCTGTCATATGCGCGACGGTCTCGGCACGGTTCTGGCCAGAAGGGTCATAGCCCCACATCTTGCGGAAATGGTAAGAGCCGCGATTGGGCCAGTGAAGCTGATAGATGTCGATGCAGTCGGTTTGCAGCCGCTTCAATGATGCCTCGACCGTTTCCTGCATCCGGGCAGGCGTGATCGGCGCGCCATCCTTGACGGCGGCAGAGCCTGCCCCGGTGATCTTGGTGGCGATGATCGCCTCGGCGGGTTTGCGGCTGGCCAGCCAGCGGCCGATGATTTCCTCTGTCCGGCCTGCGGTTTCAAATGTCACCGGGTTGACCGGATACATTTCGGCGGCATCAAGAAAATTGATCCCGCGCTCCCAGGCCAGATCAAGCTGGCGATGAGCATCCTCTTCAGGGGTTTCCGAGCCAAATGTCATCGTGCCCAGACAATAGGCCGAAACCGTCAGATCGCTGCGCCCCAATTTCGTCTTTTGCATTGCTGCTGTCCTGTTCGGTCGCGTCTGGGGCAATCTAACCCATGAGGCGGCAAAGAAAACCCCGTTTCAGCCACAATAGATGCGGGTGATGATATCGTCCTTATCATGTTCGATATTCAGCCGCTCGGGGCGATAATCCATCGTCACGGCGGTATCCGGACCAATGATGCGCGTGGTGCTGGCGGTGTCGGGCAGTGCCTTGAACGCGGTCAGTTCCTGACCCAGCAGCCCTTGCAGCGCAGCCGCGCCGCAGGCATCGGCAGCATCATTGGGCATGGGGTCGGGTTGTTCTGCCTGACAGGCGGCAAGCAGAATGACCAGAGTTGCAATGGCAGCGGGGTGACGCATGGACATGACCTTTCAATCTGTGTTGCCTCATATGCTGACACAGATCGCGCCACGCTGCACCATGCGGCCCGGATCACATTGCCGGGATCGGAAAGAACTTGCCAAGGCGGGGCCGAATCCCGGATAAGAACACAATGTGAACATTTGCGGCGGGGAAAGCATGTTGCATCACGCGGAACTGTCGCCCCCAAGGGACCGGCTGGCAGATATCCTGCATCTGCGGCCCGGTCGCGCGCATGAATTTTGCGGGCCTGCGCGGCGGGTGCTGGCGGCGTTCATGGTCGGGCAGATGGGGCGCGCAACCCCGGTGATCTGGCTGCGGCTGCGCTGGCATCAGGACCGGCTATACCCTATGGGGCTGTGCAACTGGGCCAGCCCGGAAGGTCTGGTGGTGGTAGAAGCCGCGCGCGAAACCGAGCTTCTGGCCTGCGCGGAGGACTGCCTGCGTTCGGGCGCAGTGGCGCTGGTGGTGGCAGAGCTTGACCACCCCCCCACCCTGACCCCGCTGCGCAGGCTGCATCTGGCCGCAGCCAAAGGGCTGGCGCGTCAGCGCGAACAAACCGGCACGGACAGGCTGCACGCGCTGGTGCTGACCCCCGATCAGGGGGGCGCGTCGGGGGTGGAAAGCCGCTGGCATCTGGCGCCCTGCCCTGCCGCCACGGCCGATGCCGAACACCGCGTGCCGCCCGCATGGGTACTGAAACGGCTGCGCGCGCGCATGGCCCCGCCCGCCATCTGGGCAGTGGGGACGGATCTGGACTGCCAGCCCTTGCAGGCCGCCCATGTCTGAGCACCCTTGAGCAACGCTGCGGCCAAACGCCCCGTGCGCGCCATCTTGACCCCGGCAGATGTCGGGGCTAGGCCGTTTCTGTCGCTGAACCAAAGGTCGTCCATGTCCACCCGCATCATCGCGCTTGTCTTTCTTGGCCTGACACTGGGCTTCATCATCCTGATGGCCTCGGTCACATTTTTCGTGCGCGACCCGCTGCCCATCATCGCCCCCAATCAGCGCCTGATGCTGCACACAACCGAGATTGCACCGCAAATCCGTTCCACCGTGGCGATTGATGGGGCGTTTGGCGTGGATGTCACGGTCGAACATGGCGACAGCCAGTCGCCGCAGGTGCAGCTTCGGCCCGTGGATGGCGCGCCCATCGCGCTAAGCGAAGGCACCGAGAATGCGCAAACATGGTATGGCAGTGGCCAGTTGACACGGCCGGGGCGCTGGGAGCTGGTGCTGGTCGAAGGAAATGCGCGCGAGGTGATGACCTTCATCGTGCGCGAATGATCACGCACCTTGGGCGAAGATGAATGCGCCGTCATGCTGGCGGTAGCCTGCCGCCCGGTAGAACCCGACCGCATCGGGGGCTGACAGCAGAAGACAGGTCTTGACGCCTGCGGCCTCGGCGGCGGTGCGCGCCAGCAGCGCCTTGCCGATACCTTGCCCCTGATAGGCCCGGTCCACGCACAGATCCGAACAATACAGGCAATAGGCCCAATCGGTGATTGACCGCGCAACCCCAACCAGCCGCGCCCCGTCGCGCGCGGTGATGACAAGCTGCGCGCCGCGCAGCATTGCCGTCAGGCGTGCAGGATCATCCGGGCGACGTTCCGCCAGCCCGGACGTATTCAGCACAGCGATGAACTCGCTGACATCAAGCTCAGGCTCCAGCGCGAACGCAATCATCGCGCCGCTGCGGCCTCCATCGCGGGGCGGATGCGGTTTTCGAGCACCTGCCGCGTGATCGGCCCGGCAAAGCGCAGCATGATGGTGCCATCGCCCGCGACAACATAGGTTTCGGGCACCCCGTAAAGCCCCCAATCCAGCGCCATGCGCCCCGCCGCATCGGCCCCGATCCCGGCAAAGGGGTCGCCCAGCTCATCCAGGAAATCCAGCGCGCGGTCGGGCTGGTCGCGGTAATTGATGCCATAGACCGGCACTTCCTGCGCCAGTTCTTCCAGCAGCGGGTGTTCAGCCCGGCAGGGCGCGCACCAGGACGCCCAGTAATTGACCAGCTTCACCTCGCCATCGCGCAGCGTGTCGTCATCGAACATGACCTTGTCACCAAGCTGCGCCAGCACCACCGGCGGGGCTTGCTGCCCTTCGCGGGCCGAAGGCAGGGCGTCGCGATCTTCGCGCATATTGCCGAAGAAGAAAAGTGCTGCCAGCGCCAGAAACACCAGCGGCGGCAGGAACATCAGCGGCCTGAACTTACCCATCGGATCCCTTCCGGTTCTCGATTTCTTCCAGCTGGCGGCGCACTGCACGCCCGCGCAGCCAATACCAGGCCACCAGCCCCCCGATCAGCCCCAGCGAGGCCAGATAGGCCAGCGACACTTCCAGCGCATAGCGTCCAAGATCAGGCATCATGCCGCCATCCTTTCGCGTGCCACCAGCGCCTTCATGCGCCGCGCGCGTATCTCGGTGCGCGTGCCTGCCAGCACCAGCGCAACAAAGATCAGCGAAAAGCCCGCCATACTGACATAAAGCGGCGCCTTATAGGCCCAGTCTACCCGCGTGCCTGCCTGCACCGACAGTGACGCGCCCTGATGCAGACCCTGACTCCAGAAAAACGCAGCGTAGCGTGACAGAAGGGCGAATACGCTGCCCACCAGACAAAGCACCGCTGTCAGATCGGCCGCCGTGTCGGGGTCATCAATCGCCGACCACAGCGCGATATAGCCCAGATAGAACAGCAGCAGGATCAGGAAGCTGGTCAGGCGCGGATCCCACGCCCACCATGCGCCCCACATCGGCTGGCCCCAGACCGCGCCCGTGATCAGCCCGATCAGCGTCATCACCAGCCCGATGGGGGCGGCGGCGCGTGCCGCCAGCGCACTGACATGATGGCGCCGGATCAGCCAGATCAGCGAGGCCACCAGCATCATGATCCAGGCATTGATCGCCATCAATGCCGAGGGCACATGCAGGAAAATGATCTTGACGGTCGATCCCTGCCGGAAATCATCAGGCGTGAAGAAGAAACCCCAGATCAGCCCGGTCGCTGTCACCACCACGGCCGCCACTGCCACGATCGGCAGCAGCCAGTCGGTGGTACGCATGAATTTCAGCGGATTCGCATATTGCCAGATCGACGCCATAAGGTTCACCTATCCTTGCTTGGGGCCGCTCTCAAGCGCTTTGCCCCTGGCTCACCGAAGGTTTATCCGTATCACCAGCGCGGATGCAAAGGGCAATATTGCCACAGCCCCCGCCGTGATCCCCCCCAGAAGCGCCAGCGCGGTCGAGATATCCAGCCCCTGCGCACCACGGCTGACGACTTCGGCCCCGAAAACCAGTGTCGGAATGTAGAGCGGCAGCACCAGCAGCGACAGCAGCAGGCCGCCGCGTTTCAGCCCCACTGTCAGCGCCGCACCAAAAGTGCCGATCACCGACAGCGCAGGCGTGCCCAGAGCCAGCGACAGGATCAGCCAGCCATAGGCCGAAGGGGGCAGATGCAAAAGCAGCCCCAGAACCGGCGAGATCAGCACCAGTGGCAGCCCCGTGGTCAGCCAATGCGCCAGCGCCTTGATGCTGACCACGGCTTCCAGCGGCACTGGCGCTGTGGCCAGCAGGTCAAGCGAGCCATCCTCGTAATCCAGCGCAAAGATGCGATCCAGCGACAACAGGCAGGCCAGGAGCGCGCCAACCCACAGGATACCGGGCGCGATCAGCGCCAGCGTGGCCTGCTCCGGCCCCACCCCCAGCGGCACCAGCACGGCAAGGATCAGGAAAAAGGCCAGCCCCAGCCCGAAACCGCCCCCGGCGCGCATCGCCAGACGCAGATCGCGGGTCAGCAGCGCGCTCACAGGAAGGCCTCGTCAAATGCACCCTGACCGGGTTCGGGCAGGGTCGCCTTGTGCGCGCTCAGGTCAAGCTGGTGCGCTTCGGGCAGGCCCAGTTCGATATGCGTCGCCATCAGCGCCATCCCGCCTGCGGCCAGATGCGCGCGCACTACATCGCCAAACAGCCCCACCGATGCGGTATCCAGCGACACGGTCGGTTCATCCAGCACCCAGACCGGCCGCCCCGTGACCAGAAGCCGCGCCAGCCCCAACCGCCGCTTCTGGCCTGCCGACAGGTTCTGCGCCGCGCGCGTGGCAAGGGCGCGCAGATTCATCTGATCCAACGCCGCGTCGATTTGCCCCGTGCCATAGATATCGGCCCAGAAGGACAGGTTTTCGGCGACACTCAGCGTGGCCTTGATCCCGTCAGCATGGGCAGCATAGGCAATCACATCAGGATCACAGGAAATCCGGCCCGCCGTGATCGGCTGCAACCCCGCGATGCAGCGCAGCAGCGTGGTCTTGCCGCAGCCATTCGGGCCGCGCAGCACCAGCGCCTGACGCGGCGCCAGCGCGAAGCTGACGCCCTCCAGCAGTGGAATGCCTCCGCGCGCGCAGGCCAGCCCCTCTACTTGCAGCGCTGCCACCTGTCCTGTTTCCCGCTCTTCATCTTGCCAAAAATACTCAAAACCTGCCCTCAGCCAACCGGCAGCAACGCCACGGCGACGCGGCGCTGTTCGGACAAAAGCACATTATAGGTGCGGCAGGCGGCGGGGCTGTCCATGATCTCGACCCCCAGCCCGGCTTGTTCCAGCCGCTGACGCAGATCCGGGGGGATATGGGCGATCTGCGGCCCCGTGCCGATCAGCAGCACATCCACCCGCCCTTCAAGGGCCAGCAATCTGTCAGCATCATCATAGCCGCCCCAGCCACTCAGATGACCGGGATAAGCCAGAAGCGGCGCGGCATGGGCTTCCCCGCCAATGCGAAAGAAATCGGCACCATAGCCTTCGATGGGTCTGGCGGCCCCGAAATCAATCTCGGAGAGTTGCATGCTACCCCTCTTTCACACCGAACCTTGTGCCTGCGGTATCGCCCGAGTTTTTCGACCAGTCGCGCTTGACCCCCAGCCGCAGCAAGACTGCGGAGGCCACGAAAACCGAGGAATACGTCCCCACGATCACCCCCCAGATCATCGCGAACACGAAGCCGCGGATCACATCACCGCCCAGCACGAACAACGCGATCAGCGCCAGCAGCGTGGTCACAGAGGTCATCGCCGTGCGCGAAAGCGTCTCATTGATCGACAGCGTCAGCACCTCTTTCAGGCTGCGCTTCTTGAACTTGATCAGGTTTTCGCGCACGCGGTCGAACACCACCACCGTGTCATTCAGCGAATAGCCCACAATGGTCAGCAGGGCTGCGATGATCGCCAGATCGAAGCGGATTTGCAAAACGCTGAAAATGCCGATGGTCAGTACCACATCATGCACAAGTGCTGCCACTGCACCGACCGAGAACTGCCATTCAAAACGCAGCCAGATATAGAACAGCACCGCCGCCAGCGCCAAGGCCACCGAAATGACTGCGGCCTGGATCAATTCGCCCGACACTTTCGGGCCGACCGACTCGACGGCGGCAAAGGTCAGTGTCGGATCAACCGCCTGCAAGGCGGCGCGCACTGCCGAGATCTGTTCGGGCGTGATCGCCTCTTCGCCTTCCTGCGCCTGAATGCGGATCGAGGCTACATTGCGTTCAGGGCCAAAGGTGGGGTCGAACACTTCGGTAATGGCGATATCGCCAAGGCCCAGCTCGGCCACCGCGCCACGATAGGCCGCGACATCGACCGGCGCCTGCGCCTCTGTGCGCACTGTGGTGCCGCCGCGGAAATCAATCCCGAAATTCAGCCCCATCACTGCGAAAGCGACAATCGACAGCACCATCGCCACCACAGACGCGCCAAAGGTCGTCTTCCAGTGGCGGAAGAAGTCGATCTTCGTGTCCTGCGGAACAAGTTTCAGACGCATTGCAGGTTCCTTCAGATCGCAAGGGTTTTGGGACGGCGGCGTTCGTAATAGGCCACGATCATCAGCCGGGTAACAAACAGCGCAGTAAAGACCGAGGTGATGATCCCCAGCCCCAGCGTCACGGCAAAACCGCGCACCGGGCCGGACCCCATCGCAAACAGGATCAGCGCGGTGATGAAGGTGGTGATATTGGCGTCCAGAATCGCCGAGAGCGCCTTTTCATAGCCCAGTTCGATGGCGCGCGCCGGTCCCTTGGCGGTGCGCATCTCTTCGCGGATACGTTCGAAGATCAGCACCGTGGCATCCACCGCCATGCCGATGGTCAGCACGATTCCGGCAATCCCCGGCAGCGTCAGCGTGGCCCCGATCAGCGACAGCAGCGCAAAGATCATCGACAGGTTCAGAAGCAGCGCAATATTGGCGATGATCCCGAAAATGCCGTAGCTGGCCAGCATGAAGACCAGCACCGCGATCATCGCCACAATCGCGGCGATCTTGCCGGCATCAATGCTGTCCTGCCCAAGTTCCGGGCCGACCGTGCGTTCTTCCAGAAAATCCATTTCCGCAGGCAGCGCGCCCGAGCGCAGAAGCACTGCAAGCTGGCTGGTTTCCTCAACCGTGAAGCGGCCTGTGATGATGCCCGACCCGCCGGGAATATGGCTCTGGATCACGGGGGCGGAAATCACCTCGCCATCAAGGACGATGGCAAAGGGATTGCCGATATTCTCGGCCGTATACAGCCCGAAGGCGCGCCCGCCTGCCGCGTTGAAGCGGAAATTCACGGCCGGACGGTTGTTCTGGTCCATGCCCGGGCTGGCATCGACAAGCTGCTCGCCCGAAACGACGGGCGTGCGTTCCAGCACATAATAGATGCCGGGATCATCTATCGAGGGATAGATCACCTCGCGCGGGCCGACAGTTTCATCGCCGTCGCTGGTGGAGCGGATAACCGGGTGGAAGGTCAGCCGCGCAGTGGTGCCGATCAGCGCCTTCAGCTCTTCGGCTGATCCGATACCCGGCACCTGGATCAGGATGCGGTCAGCACCCTGACGCTGGATCGTGGGTTCGCGCGTGCCCGCCTCATCGACACGGCGGCGGATGATTTCCAGCGACAGGCGCATGGTGCGTTCATCGGTTGCCGCGCGCTCTGCCTCGGACAGGGTGACGACGATATCCTCGCCATCGACGCGCACATCCAGATCGCTGGCCCCGCCAAAGCCGCCAATGGTCTGGGTAGGCTGGGCCAGTTCGCGCACGAAACTGGCGGCTTGCTCCAGCGCATCGGTATTGGCAATGCGCACGCGCAGCTTGCCCGGGTCATCAGACGGCATCCGGCGCACGGCACCAACGATATCGCGATCATCGCGCAGCCGGTCGCGCACGGCGGGCCACATGCTGTCGATCCGGTCGGCATAGACATCCGACACCCGAACTTCGGCCAGCAGATGCGCGCCACCGCGCAGATCCAGCCCCAGATTGACCAGAAAGGAGGGCAGGAAGCCCGGCCAGCCTTCCATGTCCTCTGGCGCGGCGGGTTGTCCCGCCGCCAGCGCCGCGACCGCATCATTGTGACGTTCGACCCGGTCATAGAACAGGTTTGGCGTCGCAAAGAGGAGCGCAAGCGCACATACCCCCCAGATCAGGATGCGTTTCCACATCGGTATTTGCAGCATCAGCGCATCGCCCCCGGTTTCGGTGTCAGATCAGCTCGGGAAGTTGCGGCTCAGTCCTTGGCCGCAGGTTCGGTCTTGGACAGGACATTGGCGATGGTCTGCTTGACCACGCGCACTTTCACGCCCTCGGAGATCTCGACCTCGACCTCGCCATCTTCCTTGACCTTGGTGATCTTGCCGATCACCCCGCCCTGGGTGACGATCTGGTCGCCGCGGCGCAACTCGTTGACCATGTTCTGATGTTCTTTCATCTTTTTCTGCTGCGGACGGATCAGCAGGAAATACATGATCACGAAGATCAGAATGAACGGAATGATCGAAATCAGACCGCCGGCGGCACCGGCATCCTGTGCATAGGCAGGGGTGACGAACATGAAAGCTCCTGTCGGTTGGTGGCCTGCAAGTAGGCATAAGCAGAACCCTGCATGGCAACATGCGGGGTGGAATTCGCGCGCACCCTACTTGCAGGGTTAAGGCTTGGCAAGGCGCGGCCATCCGAAAACAGCGCGGCTGCCGCGGTGTGACGCTCGCAATCGCGTGAACCCCGCGGTCGCTACCAGCGACCGGACAGTGCCCGCAGCGCAAGGCTGCCGCGCTTGCGGAATTCAGACGGGCGCAACCGCCCTTCGGCCACCGCGGCAGGCTCGCGCGCCGCGCGCTTCAGCACGGCCCCGGCCTGCCAGCCGGTCAGCAACGCAGGCAGGGCCGCGCGCCCCACCTGACGGCGGCGGGCACGGGCGCGGGCCAGAAGATCCAGCCCCTGACGGGCCAGCGCGGCGATGGCATCGGCACGCAGTTCAGGCAAGGGCTGACGCCCCAGAGCTTGCAGCGCGGGCACCGCGACCAGCCAGTTTGCCAGCCCGCTTGCAACCCCCATATCGCGCACTGGCCCCTCGGCCCGGCGCCCGCAGCCCAGCGCTATCGCGGCCAGCCACATCAGATTGCCGGAACTGGCCTGAATATGCTCAAGCAGCGCCTGATCATCGCCAAAGGGTTCTTTGTAGATATCCCAGCGCCGCGCCGCGACCATCTGCTCGCCCAGCGCCACGGGCAGCTCTGCCGCGCGCCAAAGCTCTGCAAGCGGGGTGGCGACCTCATGCGCCGCAACAGCTGCGTCACTGGCGATCTGCCCGAACACATCCGCCCAGAATTGCAGCCGCATTTCGGCGATCATCGGCTCCTGCGTCAGATAGGGGGCGCGGGCGATTTCCAGATTGAAGGCATAAAGCGGCCAGAGCCGCGCGCGCGCGCCGTCAGGGGCGGCAATGGTCACGGCATGGCGGTCGGGGTCGCCCTGCCGCACCATCTGTTCCAGTGCAGTCATTCCGGCTTCACGACCAGAAGCGCATAGGCAATTTCGGACGGCGCGGCCTTCCAGCGCGCAATCTCCTGCTCGGCCTGATCGAGCGCGCCAGCCAGCGCGCCAGTGGCACTGGGGCGCAGCTTTTCGATGCGTCTCTCGATCGGGCGGTAATAGGCTTCCCACGCCGCGCCGATCTGCATCTGTTCGCCCAGCACCCGGTATCCCGCCGCCGCCGCCCGCGCGCGAATGCCCGAAATATCGGTGATCTGCGGGTACTCTGCCCAAAAGGCGCGCGCGGCCTCTGACGGGCGCGGCAACAGGCAGGGTTCGGAAAACGCCACCGCGCCGCCCGGCGCAAGCGCGCTGCGCCAGCGCGTCAACGCCTCTGTCACGCCCAGAAAATAGATCGCGCCCGCACACCAGATCAGATCATAAGGGCCGCTCAGATCAGCCATGTCGCCCTGGCGGACTTGCACACGATCCCCGAAATGGGCGGTGCGCTGGCGCGCGGCCGCGACGAAATGCGCGATCTTGTCTACTGCCTCGATCTGCGCCTCGGGGCGTTCCTTGGCCAGCGTCACGGTATCCGCCCCCGAGCCGCAGCCCGCATCGCAGATGCGCGCCTTCGCAGGCGTGGCCGCGACTGACAGCGCCCAGCCCAGATCGGCCGGTGCCCCCGGCCCTTCGCGGGCCAGATCGCTGTAGAGCGTCAGAAAGGCATCATCGGGCGTCAGTTCCGACATGGTTGCACCCCGTCGCGCAAAAGTTTCCAGATCACAGCATCCACGAGCGCCTGGAAGCTGGCATCCACTATATTGGCCGACACCCCCACAGTGGACCAGCGCCGCCCCTGCCCGTCCTCGCTATCGATGATGACACGGGTCACGGCCTCGGTTCCCCCTTGCGTGATACGGACCTTGAAATCCACCAGCTTCATGTCGTCGATTGCGCCCTGATAGGGGCCAAGATCCTTGGCCAGCGCCTTGGACAGCGCATTGACCGGGCCGCGGTCGCAGCCTGCCGCATCCATCGATTCCGAGACCGAGAGCTTCTTGTCATCGCCGATCTTGACCACCACCACGGCCTCTGACAGCGTGACCATCTGGTTGCGCTTGTTCTTGCGCCGCTCTACCGTGACGCGGTAGCGCTTGACCTCGAAGAAATCGGGCACCTGCCCCAGCGCGCGCCGCGCCAGCAATTCGAAACTGGCCTGCGCGGAATCGTAAGCATAGCCCTGATCCTCGCGGGTCTTGATATCGTCAAGGATCGCCCCCAGCCGCGCATCGCCCTTTTCGACCGCGATGCCCATATCGGCCAGCCGCATACGCAGGTTCGACTGCCCGGCCTGATTGGACATCGGCACCACGCGCGCATTGCCCACCTGACCCGGCTCGACATGCTCGTAAGTTGTAGGGTCTTTCAGTATCGCGCTGGCATGCAACCCCGCCTTATGCGCGAAGGCAGAAGCCCCGACATAGGGCAGCGAGCGCAAGGGCACGCGGTTGAGGATATCATCCAGCCTGCGCGAGATGCGCAAAAGCCCCGTCAGCGCGTCGCGGCTCACGCCGGTTTCAAAGCGCTCGGCATAGGCGGGTTTGAGCAGCAGCGTCGGGATCAGCGTCGTCAGCGAGGCATTGCCGCAGCGTTCCCCCAGCCCGTTCAGCGTGCCCTGGATCTGGCGCGCGCCGGCCTCAACCGCGGCCAGCGAACAGGCCACGGCCTGCCCTGTATCATCATGGCAATGGATGCCAAGCTGCGCGCCGGGAATGCCACTGGCGATCACCGCCTCGGTGATGGCGCGGATCTCGCTGGGCAGGGTGCCGCCATTGGTGTCGCACAGCACCACCCAAGCCGCACCCGCGCCATGCGCGGCATGCAGGGCTTGCAGCGCATAATCGGGGTTGGCCTTGTAGCCATCGAAGAAATGCTCGGCATCGAAATGCGCCTCGCGCCCTTGGGCCACGCAATGGGCGACACTGGCGGCGATATTGTCGACATTCTCCTCCAGCGTGATGCCCAGCGCGGTGGTGACATGGAAATCATGCGTCTTGCCGACCAGGCACACGGCCTCTGTGCCCGCATTCAGCACCGCAGCCAGCACCTCATCATTTTCCGCCGACCGCCCCGCGCGCTTGGTCATGCCAAACGCAGTGAAGGTGGCGCGGGTCTGGGGGCGGTTGGCGAAAAACTCGCTGTCAGTAGGGTTCGCGCCGGGCCAGCCGCCTTCGATATAGTCGATGCCAAGACTGTCGAGCATCGCCGCAATGGCCTGCTTTTCCGTGGTCGAGAACTGCACGCCCTGCGTCTGCTGCCCGTCGCGGAGTGTGGTGTCGTAGAGATAAAGACGCTCGCGGGTCATGGTTGGCTCCATTGCAGCCGGACCATCGCTTGCCCGAATTGCGCTTCAAGGCAATCAGGTTGCGGGTCGCCCGCGACCCGCTTCGCCCCCGACCCGCCCCCCAGGGCGGGGGCGAAATCGCCCCCACCCTCGGGTCGGGGGCTACGCTTGAGGTGTGGGAGGTTCATTCAATCCCCTCCAGCTTTGATGGGTCAAAGTCCGCAGTTGGAACCAACTCTACGCTCTCCTTGGTCATGCGAACTTCGACCCCGCACTCGATCAGGGCAGACTTAAGCGCGTCAACTGCACCGAAGTCCTTGGTGTCCATCGCCACTGCTCGCAACTCGAATAGCTTGCTGGCGAACGCAGAAAGATCTGTATTTTTCGACCAGCTACCCATACTTGGCTCCAACAAACCCAGCAGCCTCGCCGAACTCAAGAACGTCGCTTCGAGCGTCTGCGGATCAGTGCCATCATAGTCCGTACCGTAGGCAATAATTCCATTGTAAGCGTTTAGTATGCCCGAATGCATCCGATGCAATTCGGAGAGCGCCTGCGCGGTATTCATATCATTCTCAAGAGCATCAGTTACTTCGACCGCGGGCTGTCCCATCCAGTCGCTTTCAAGCACGTCACCGAACATGCGCCGCCATCTGTTTAGCGTATCTTTAGCCTCCCGCGCCTTCTCCTCCGTCCAGTCCATCGGCTTGCGGTAATGCGTGGACAGCATCACGAAACGGATCACCTCGCCCGGCCAGCCCTGATCCAGCAAATCCCGCACCGTGAAGAAATTGCCCAGGGATTTGGACATCTTCTTGCCCTCGACCTGCACCATCTCGTTATGCATCCAGACATTCGCGAAGCCCGCATCGGGGTGGGCGCAGCAGCTTTGGGCGATCTCGTTTTCATGATGGGGAAATTGCAGATCGATCCCGCCGCCATGAATGTCAAAGGACGGGCCGAGCAATTCATGCGCCATCGCCGAGCATTCGATATGCCAGCCCGGACGCCCGCGCCCCCAGGGCGACTCCCATCCCGGTTCTTCATCCGATGACGGTTTCCACAGCACGAAATCCATCGGGTCACGCTTATAGGGCGCGACTTCGACCCGCGCGCCTGCGATCATGTCATCGACCGACCGCCCCGACAGATGCCCGTAATCGGGGTAGCTGCGCACATCAAACAGCACATGGCCTTCAGCGGCATAGGCATGGCCCTTGGCCACCAGCCCCTCGATCATGCCGATCATCTGGCCGATGAATTCGGTCGCGCGCGGCTCGTGGTCGGGGCGCAACGCGCCCAGCGCATCCATATCGGCATGATACCAGCCGATTGTCTCATCGGTCAGCGCGCGGATAATGTCATTGAGCGCGCGGCCATCGCCCGCTTCCTGCATCGCCCGCGCCCGCGCGTTGATCTTGTCATCGACATCGGTGAAATTGCGCACATAGGTCACATGCCCCTCGCCATAGACATGGCGCAGCAAACGATACAACACATCGAACACCACCACGGGCCGCGCATTGCCCAGATGCGCGCGGTCATAGACAGTGGGGCCGCAGACATAGATGCGAACATTTTTTTGGTCGAGCGGCGCGAAATCTTCCTTCCGGCGCGTGCGGGTATTGTGCAGTCTGATCGGGCGCATAGGGTCCTCTTCGGCCAAGGCCCGGCGGAAGGTGTTGTCTGGATCAACAGGATGACAAGGACCGACCGCCGAAAACTCTCAGCGGCAAATGCAGCAGCAAATGATGCAGGTCAAGCGGGTCATGGCCAGACCATAATCGCGCCCCGCCCCACTGCCAAGCCCGAAACATGAAAAAGCCCGCGTTCCCGGGAGGAGGAGCGCGGGCATGCTGCGCCGAACATCACCGGGAGGCGCGATGTGCGGCCAGAGGCTCATTATGCGGGGATCAGATTTCTGCGTCCTTGCCCCGCGCCAGCGATTGCACCACATAAACCAGGATTGCGAAACCCACTGCCCCCGCGACAAAAACGCCCAGCAGCACGATCCAGTCGATCGGGCCACCAATATCGCGCAGGCTGGAATTGGTCATCAGCAGCACGAACCACACAGCCGCAATGCCGCCCACCGGCATCGAAAGTTGCGCCAGCAGGAATTTGCGCATCGACATCGCGCGGTCACGGATCAGCACATAGAGATAGGCCACTGTAATCGCCACGGCGACCAGCACCATCGCCCAGAACAGCCAGCGCCCGAACATCTCTTCGAACACGGCCAGGATTGTCATCAGGCTGAATTCTTCCATTCTCTCATCCTTTTGTCTTCGCGGGCAGGCTGTTTCATCCTTGCCCAAATATCCGCGGGGGTGAGACCAGCGCCAGCGGCGCTGGTCGAGGGGGCGGCAGCCCCCTGCCCTGCATGGCTCAGGCGCGCCCGCGCAGCATGGCGTTATAGGTGGCTTTCAGCGCGACTTCCTTCATCAGCCAGGAAATCCACAACTCTTCCAAGGGCGCGATAAGGCCCGGGAAGGACGGGGTCAGATTGTCCTGATAGTCGAACTCCACCAGCATTGCACGGCCGACACGGGTGATCAGCGGGCAGGAGGTGTAGCCATCATAGAGCCGCGTGCCCTCACGCCCTGCGATCTCGCTGACCAGATGATCCTCGACCACGGGCAGGTGGAACTTGACGCTGGCGGCAGTCTTGCCCTTGGGCACGCCATTGATATCGCCAATGCCAAAGACATTGGGATAACGGGCATGGCGCAGGGTCTGCATGTCCACCTCGATCCAGCCCTGATCGGTCCAGCGATCCGCCCAGGCCAGCCCCGAATCACGGATCACCTGCGGCGCGCGCTGGGGCGGGATGACATTGATATGATCCCATTCCAGCGTTTCCAGGAATTCCGGCGTGTCGAAGGTTGCGGTCTTGGCCGCCAGATCGATGCTTTTCAGCGTCCAGCGATAATTATAGGCGATGTCGCGCTCATCCATGATCTGGCGCACGCGGTGATGGATCACCGGCACCCCGAACAAATTGGTGGCCGGCGTGTTGTAGATGAATTCGCACTTGCCGCGATTGCCCTTGGTGGTGGCAATGTCTTCCGCCAGAAAGCAGATCTTGACCGGGGCGCCTGCGCATTTCATCTCGGTCGCGGGGCGTCCGAACACGCCGACGCCCCCCTCATCGGTAAACCTGTCCAGCGCGCGCCAGCTGGTTTCGGCATATTCGGGGCCGGCATAATGCGCAGAGATCCCGTTTTCAGGGCCGACCATGCCAAGGTCAAACCCTTCGATCGCATCCCAGTCCAGCACCAGACCGGTAGAGACGATCAGATAATCATACTCCAGCCGCTGCCCGCCTGTGGTGATGACACGGTTGGCTTCGGGGTCAAGCTCGGCGGCATATTCGTTGATATAGGTGATCCCGCGCGGCAGCCATTGCTCGGTCGAGGAGATGGCATAATTGGCATCGCGCAGCCCCGCAGCAATCAGCGTGAAGCCGGGCTGGTACCAATGCTGCGCACGGCCATCCAGAACCGTGATCTGCGCGCCGTCCAGCCGCTCAACCAGACGATTGGCGATTGCAGCCCCGCCCGCACCAGCGCCAAGGATCAGGATTTTCGCATTGGTGCGGACTTTTGCCTGCGCCTGCCCGGCCCCCAGCGCAAGCGCTGCGCTGCCCCCTGCGGCAAGGCCCATGAATGCCCTGCGGCTGGTCGCAAGCTTTTTTACATCAATCATCGGGTTCCTCCCATCGTCGTCATGCGCAAGAATCGGTATACAGATGTTCACCTTCACATATTCTGTTTTCATAATGTTTGATCTGGATCAATGGTTTTCTTCCTGCCGGATGCCCGCATGCGACAAATTGTCCTTCTGCGGGGGCTTTGATCTTGATCAAGGCAGCGCGGTGCAAGCCGGGCATAATCAGCATTCAAGGAACAGGATTTCATCCATGCAGGCGCATGGGCGAGGAGTTGGCACCCATGCGATTGACAACACGCACGAATCTGGCGCTGCGCACGCTTATGTTCTGCGCCGTGAATGACGGCAAGCTGGTGCGCAAACAGGATGCGGCGCAGGCGATCAACGCGTCAGAGAATCATCTGGCACAGGTCATCAACAAGCTGGGTCAGGAAGGCTTCATCACAACCCTGCGCGGTCGCAATGGCGGGTTTCATCTGGCCCGCAGTGCCGACACAATCAGCGTCGGCGCGGTATTTCGCACCTTCGAATCAGAACTGCCCTTCATCGAGTGTTTTTCTGACAGCAACACCTGCCCGCTGAAAGACCACTGCAACATGCGCCCGCATCTGTCGCGCGCGGTCGATGCGTTCTATTCAGCGCTGGATGATCTGTATCTGTCCGATCTGGTTGCCTGCAATGCCGGTCTGCACGCCTTGCTCAGCATCGAAGGGCCGCGCGTACCTGCACGCTGCGCTTCTGCAGATCGCGCGGCAGGGGTAAGCACGAACCCGGATGCGGGAATCGCCCCCGAAACCCAACGCAGGCGCGAGGCAGCGCTCCGATTTGCCTGACGCATTGCTCTTGTCGCATGGATACGCCATAGTTGTTTCGCGCTCTCCCCTGGCGCGCAACAAATACTGATCTTTGGGCAGTTGGCTACGGCTGACGCCCCGCTGTGATTTGATGGGGACTCACCATGAAACGACGTGAAATGCTATGCGCCTCGGCAGCGCTGATGGGCTGTGCAGGGCTGTTGCCCGCGCGGATATGGGCACAGGACAGCCTGGCGCTGGGGCAGGCAAGGCTGGACATCCTGTCCGATGGCCAGCTTTTGCTGCCGGGGGATTTCATCACCCGCTCCATGCCGCAAGAAGAACTGGCCCCGATTGCCGCGCGGCACGCCCTGTCGCCCTATGAGTTCGAGCCGCCCTGCAATGTGACGCTGCTGCGCGACGGGCCGCGCAAGGTGTTGTTTGATATCGGGGCAGGCCAGGATCTGATGGACAGTGTCGGGCACCTGCCGCAGGCGCTGGCCGCCCTGGCGGTCGACCCGGCGGAAATCACGCATCTGGTGCTGACCCATGCCCACCCCGATCACCTTTGGGGTTTGCTGGATGATTTTGGGGATCCGTTCCTGCCCAATGCCGAAATGCTGATCGGGGTGGGCGAATATGAATATTGGATGCGCCCTGAAACCATCACCGAGATGGGCATGCTGCGCGAGCATTTTGCCGTTGGCGCGCAGCGCAGGCTGGGCAGGGTGCAGGATCGGCTGCGCCTGTTTGCAGATGGCGACGAAATCCTGCCCGGAGTGCTGGCCATCGGCACCCCCGGCCACACGCCGGGGCATATGTCTTTTCATCTGCATCAGGACGGGCAATCGGTGATGGTGCTGGCCGATGCGTTCGACAATGGCCATGTCGCGTTTGAGCGACCGCACTGGCACTCTGGCTCTGACCACGATCCCGCATTGGCGGCGCAGACCCGGCAGAGCCTGCTGTCGCGCATCATGGCAGAAGATGTCCCCGTTATCGGCTATCACCTGCCGGGCAACGGGCTGGGGCGCGTCGAGCAGCGCCGCGATGGCACGCATGTTTTCCGGCCCAAAAGCGGCTGATCATGGGTCAGACCAGCCCGCCCGCCTGCCGGGACGCACCGCGCTGATCGACCAGCATGTCGGTCAGCGCCGCGCCCACCCACATGCACAACAGCGCCAGTAGCGCTGTTGCCGCAAAGATCGACCCGCCGGTGACGCCTGCACCGATGGCGCAGCCCCCGGCCAGCATCCCGCCAAACCCCATCAGCGCCGCGCCGATCAGCGAGCGGCGCATCGCGCCCGCCCCATCATATCCCTGCCATTGCAATTCGCGTGCCCATAGCGCGGCCAGAAAGGCACCCAGCACCACACCCGGCACCAGCCCGATATCGAAGCGCAGCCCCGGATTGGGGTTGAGGAAGAACATCAGCGTATTGGCGGAAGGGCCGGTAAAGGTGGCCGAGGTCACATTCACGGGTTCAAAACTGATCTGCGCCAGCGCCCATGTCGCCACCCAACCCAGCGCGACGGCAAATCCGACGCCGGATGCAAAGACCAGCGGGCGCAACCCGATGCGGTTGCGCAAGGCCAGCCAGATAGCGCCAAGGGCCAGCGCCAGCCCCAGCCACAAGGCCAGCCGCGCGGGCAGGCCAAGCATCGGCAGAAGATGCAGGTTGCGCCCGCCCGGTGTCACCCACAACCCCGCAAGCCACAGCCGCAGCGGTGCCAGCCAGCCATAAAGCGCCATCTGCGCCACCAGCGCGAACACCATGCCCGCAATGACTGAACGCAGATTGCCGGTCGCAGCCAGGACCAGCAGCCGCCCCGAACAGCCGCGCGCCAGCACCATCCCCACGCCAAAGATCAGCCCGCCGATCACCGCGCCCGACCACGACCCGGCCACCGCCATCATGCGCGCATCCGACACCCGAAACAGCCCCAGCGCCTGCGCGCCCTGCACCCAGACCACGGCAGTCGAGAAGGTCAGCAGCCAGATTGCCATGCGCGGCCCCATCTGGCCGCGCGCGAATTCCACTGTCGCCGCACGCAGACAGAAGCGCGAACGCTGCGCCGCAATCCCGAAGACCAGCCCGACGATCAGCCCCATCAGCGCCTCGGCATTGCCTTCGCCCAGCAGTTCCACCAGATCAACAAGGTCCATCCGCGCCCCGCCATCATCTTCTGACCGGCATGGTTAAAGCCTGCGCGGGCGCATTGCCTTGATATGGATCACTCGGCCGGGTTGCCGCGGAACAGATGCTGCACCATCTCTACTGCCGCGCGCACCCGCTCATCGGCCAGCGAATAGATGATCTGGTTGCCCTCACGCCGCGTGGTGACAAGCTTTTCATGGCGCAACCGCGCCAGTTGCTGACTGACCGCCGCCTGCCGTGACATGATCAGCCGCTCCAGCTCGGTCACGCTGCAATCGCGCTCGCACAGGTAGTAAAGCATCAGCAGACGCCCTTCATGACCCATCGCCTTCAGGAAATCAGATGCGGTGCGCGCCTCTTGCTGCAGCTCGTCCAGCCCCATGTCGAAAGTTGCACGCCGCTGCGCCTTGTCCACCATACCGGGCGGACCGACGATCCGATCTGCCAGCTTGGCCTTTTTGTCAAGGTCTTGCCCGTCAGGCATGGTATGAAGTTCCCGGTCACGGGCCACGGCAGGCTCTGCTTGTTTCGATCACGGCACGATAGCACGATGCACACTGGAAGCATAGCCTGCCCCGGTGCTGGCGTCAGCCGCCACCGGTCTGCAAGTTTTCCGACTGCGCTTTTGACAACATATCAGTCACATAGGGCCAGAAAAAGTCTTCACCCGGAAAGCCGGTCAGACGCTCGATTTCCTGCCCGTCCGCACCTATCAGGATAAAGGTCGGTGTCACTACTGCCGGGCTGGCAAGGCTGACCCCATCGGGCAGAGGCCCGCGCAACTGCGCGCGTTCCAGCGGGGCCGCAGCGCCCAGTTCCGACTTTTCATAAGCAGGCGCAATATCGCGGTTGAACACACGGCAGTAATAGCAGCCATGCTGTTCGATCAACAGCAAGCGGAACTCTTGCGCTTGCGCGCCAAAGGCCAGCAACAGCCCCGCCACCCCCACCGCAAGCGATAACAGCAGGGGACCAGGACGTCTGGCGCGGGATTGACCTGTCAGAGCAAACATAGCAACAACGTAATATCTAGATGCGGTCCTGACAACTGGAAAACGCGCAACCGTGACGCCCCGACGCCACTGTTGCCCTGCTGAAAAGGCTTTGTGGATGATGCTGGATATCAGTTTCGGGGCTGCGGCGCTGGCAGGGCTGTTGTCGTTCCTGTCCCCCTGCATCCTGCCCATCGTGCCGTTCTATTTGTGTTACATGGCCGGGCTGTCGATGTCCGAATTGCGCGACAGCGCCACTCTGGCACCCGGTGCCAGACGCAGGCTGGTCTTCGCCTCGGTCGGATTCGCGCTTGGGGTTACGACCATCTTCATGGCGTTCGGTATGGCCGCCACTGCGCTGGGCCAGGTCTTCATCGAATGGCAGGATGTGCTGCGCTGGGTTGCCGCCGCCGTTTTGCTGGTGTTCGGGCTACATTTTCTGGGCGCCCTGCGCATTGGGCTGCTGTATCGACAAGCCCGGATCGAGACCGCTGCCGCCCCGAAATCGGCGCTGGGCAGCTACATTCTGGGTCTGGCCTTCGGTTTCGGCTGGACGCCTTGTGTCGGCCCGGCGCTGGCCGCGATCCTGATGATCGCCTCGGGCATGGGGGAAATCTGGCGCGGCGCGGCGCTGCTTGCGGTCTATGGGCTGGCGATGACCGCCCCCTTCGTGTTGGCCGCCCTGTTCGCCGGGCCGTTCCTGAACTGGGTCGCGCGCCATCGCAGCAAACTGGCGCATGTCGAAAAGCTGATGGGGGTGCTACTGATCCTGTTTGCAGTGCTGATTGCCACCGATACTGTTGCGCTGATCGCCAATGCAATGCTGGACTGGTTCCCCTGGATGGGTCGGCTGGGATAGACCCGGCCTGCAGGCATTGGGATGGGCGCATCTGGTCAGTGCGGGGCTGATTCGCGCTGACTGGACATCTTTCCCTCTGTCATGCGCGTCAATTCGGCGGATTTTTTTCAGGCTCCGAACAAGGCACCAGCATGATCCGGCAGGATCTTCTGCCGTGGCGCAAAGAGTTCCCAGAGTTAAGGAACAGCACTTTATGGTTTATTTTCATATCGTTACAAAGAGCTCATCGCGGCACATCAATATTCAAACCAAACAATATGCAAAAAATCGAATTTTCATTTGCAGCGACGGTATTCCATCGGCTACATTGATGACGTGACGTGATTGGGAGAGCGCGCCACTGTCAGACAATCAAGGAGGATCAACCAAGCAATGCGGCATATTGTCAATGATCCGGTTATGCGGCACGCCGCATCCTTGTATGGCCTGCGCGCTTTCACCCGACACTGAAAATCCAGACCAGAACCGCCGGTATTGCAGGCGGTGGCTGCTCTATCTTAGGACCGAGAAAGGAAATACCCCATGCTGACCAGACGCGATACAATGGCATTGAGTCTTGGCGCTGCCACCATCGCAATGGTGCCGATGAAGGCCAGCGCCTCGGCAGTGGACGAAGCAATCAACGCATTCACCGGCGGGGCCGCCATCGCCGATGGCGGGGTCACCGTCATCGCCCCCGAGATTGCCGAGAATGGCGAGAATGTTCCGGTCGAGGTGGAAGCCCCCGGCGCATCCGAGATCTTCCTGCTGGCAACGGGCAACCCGACCCCCAGCGTGGCGCGGGTGCGCTTTGGCGAGGCATCGGGCGCGCCGCGGATTTCGACCCGCATCCGGCTGGGCGAAACCCAGGATGTGATGGCCATTGCCAAACTTGCCGATGGAAACTTCGTGCGCGGCGCAGCCGAAGTGCGCGTCACCATTGGCGGCTGCGGCGGCTAAGCGGCGTTTCAGACGCCCGCGCCGCACTTACACGAATTGAACGTCAAGGAGAGACACTATGTCAACTGTTCGCCCCCGCATCCGGCTGCCGCGCTCGGCCAATCCCGGCGATGTGGTGCAGGTCCGCACGCTGATCAGCCACCCGATGGAAACCGGCAACCGCCGCGACGCTGACGGCAATATCGTCCCGCGCCAGATCATCAACCGCTTCACCTGTGAATATGGCGGCAAGGTGGTTCTGGATGTCGATATGGAAATTTCGGTCGCCGCAAACCCCTATATGGAATTCGATGTGAAGGTCGAAGAATCCGCTGATTTCGTCTTCACATGGTATGATGATGACGGCTCTGTCTATTCCGAGACCCAGCATATGGAGCTTGGCTGACACGCCATTTCGGCCTTGGGAGGAGGTTGAAACCGGGCTGACGTGGCGGCAATGCCAGACGCCACCAACAGGGAAGATCCCCGCGCGCGCCCGACACTGATAGCAGGACAGGGAATACCCGATCCCGCCCCCCCCTTCAGGCATTACAACACAGTTCATCGGCCCGCCATGCGCGCGGACCGATCGGTACAGGCTTGGCTTGTTGCGGCCTGCTGATGAAGGAGTTCTTGATGATATCTCGGCGCGAATTCTTGCAGGCGTCTGTTGCGGCCTCGGCGCTTTACGGCATTTCCGGCTTCGGCAACTGGTCGAAACTTGCTGCGCAACAGGCGCTAAGCGAGGATGACCTGCTGCAATTTGACAGCTTTGGCAATGTCTCGCTGATCCATGTCACGGACATTCATGCCCAGGTCAGGCCGATCTGGTTCCGCGAACCGGAGTGGAATATCGGGATAGGCGAGGCCAAGGGCCGCCCGCCGCATGTGGTCGGGCAGGACTTCATCAAGATGTTCGACCTGAAGCCCGGCTCCCCCGAAGCCTATGCACTGACCTATACCGATTTCGAAGCCCTTGGCCGCACCTATGGCCGCATGGGCGGCATGGACCGGGTGGCGCGGGTGGTAAATGCAATCCGCGCCGAGCGCCCCGACGCAATCCTGCTGGATGGGGGCGACACATGGCATGGGTCCATGACCAGCCATCTGACCCGCGGTCAGGACATGGTCAATGTCATGAACAAATTGGGCGTCGATGCGATGACCAGCCACTGGGAATGGACCTTCGGGCAGGATCGCGTGCATGAAATCGTCGATGACCTGCCCTTCCCCTTTCTGGCGCAGAACATTTTCGAACGCGAATGGGAAGACCCCGAATTCGACGATTATGCGTGGTTCGAGCGCGGCGGCGCAAAAGTCGCGGTGATCGGGCAGGCCTTCCCCTATATGCCGATTTCCAACCCCGGCTGGATGTTTCCTGATTACAGCTTCGGCATTCGCGAACGCCGCATGCAGGAAATGGTTGACGAGGTGCGCAGCCAGGGCGCCGATCTGGTGGTGGTTCTGTCGCATAACGGCTTCCCGACCGACCGACAGATGGCGCGGCGTGTCAGCGGCATCGACATCATCCTGACCGGCCATACCCATGACGCCATTCCCGAACCCGTGCTGGAAGGGCAGACCCTGCTGATTGCCAGCGGCAGCCACGGCAAATTCGTCACACGGCTGGATCTGGATGTGCGCGACGGACGCCTGATGGGCTTTCGCCACAAGCTGATCCCGGTCTTTGCCGATGTCATCACCCCTGACCCCGACATGGCCGCGCTGATCGAAGCCGAGCGCGCGCCCTTCAAGGACCAGCTTGAAGAGGTCATCGGCCATACCGATAGCCTGCTCTATCGTCGCGGCACGTTCAACGGCACCTGGGATGACCTGATCGTCGAGGCGATCATGTCCGAGCGCGACACCGAGATTGCCATGTCCCCCGGCGTGCGCTGGGGCACCAGCCTGATGCCGGGCGATGCGATCACCCGCGAGGACATCCATAATGTCACGACCATGACCTATGGCCAGTGCTACCGCATGGAAATGAGCGGCGAAACGCTGAAAGCCACGCTGGAAGACGTGGCAGAAAACATCTTCAACCCCGACCCGTATTTCCAGGCCGGTGGCGACATGGTGCGCATGGGGGGCTTGGGCTACCGCATCGATGTAACCGAAGCCCAGGGCAGCCGCATTTCCGACATGGTGCTGCTGGCCACGGGCGAGGCCATTGACCCCGCGCGCAACTACATCGTCGGCGGCTGGGGCAGTGTCAATGAAGGCACTGAAGGCCCGCAGATCTGGGATGTCGTGGAAAACCATATTCGCAAACTCGGGCGCGTCAGCCTAGAGCCGAACAGCTCGGTTCAGGTGACGGGCCTGTAACACCAACCACGGCAGGGCACGCATGCCCTGCCACAATAACAGAGGAAGCAATGTCATGACTGACACGCCAATGGATGCAAAGGGCAAGTCGCGCGGTGCCTCGCGCCGGGACTTCCTGCGCACGGCGGGCCTGGCGGCCGGTGGGGCCGCGCTTGGGGCGGGTGCTGGCCGCGCCGCCACGCCTGACCCGCTGATCACCGAAGTTCAGCCCTGGGCCTCGTTTCTGGGCGAAGGGGTGGACGCAACGCCTTACGGGATGCCGATCCATTTCGAAGATCATGTGGTGCGGCGCAATGTCGAATGGCTGACCGCGGACCCGATTGCCTCGATCAACTTCACGCCGATTCACGCCCTTGACGGCACCATCACGCCACAAGGCTGCGCATTTGAACGCCACCATTCAGGCGCGATTGAGCTGAGCAAGGAAGATTACCGCCTGATGATCACCGGGCTGGTGGAAAAGCCCCTGATCTTCACCTTTGGCGATCTGCTGCGGATGCCACGCATCCAGCGCACCTTCTTCTGCGAATGCGCGGCCAATAGCGGCATGGAATGGGGCGGTGCGCAGCTTAATGCCGCACAATTCACCCACGGCATGATCCACAACATGGAATATACCGGCGTCAGCCTGCGTACCCTGCTGAACGAAGCGGGCGTGAAACCCGAAGGCAGCTGGATCTATGTCGAGGGCGCGGATGCAAGCTCTAACGGGCGCTCGATCCCGATGGAAAAGGCGCTTGATGACTGCATGATCGCCTTTTTCGCCAATGGCGAGGCGCTGCGCATGGAGCATGGCTATCCGGTGCGGCTGGTGGTGCCGGGCTGGGAAGGCAATCTGTGGGTCAAATGGCTGCGCCGCATCGGTGTGCATGATGCGCCCATCTACAGCCGCGAGGAAACCAGCAAATACACCGATCTGATGCCCGACGGGCGCGCGCGCGAGTTTACCTGGGCAATGCATGCCAAATCGGTCATTACCTCGCCCTCGCCGCAAATGCCGATTGGCCACGGGCCGGGGCCAATGGTCATCACCGGGCTGGCATGGTCCGGTCTGGGCAAGATTGCGCGTGTGGATGTGTCGCTCGATGGCGGCGTGAACTGGCAAACCGCGCGTCTGGCCGGCGAGCCGGGCGACAAGGCGCTGACGCGCTTCTATGTCGATCATGTCTGGGACGGAAAGCCGATGTATCTGCAATCACGCGCGATTGACGAAACCGGCTATGTCCAGCCCACCAAGGAACAACTGCGCGCCATTCGCGGCGTGAACTCGATCTATCACAACAACGGCATACAGACGTGGTATGTCAATGAGAGCGGAGAGGCGGAAAATGTCGAAGTGTCGTAAGCTTATCACCACCACCGCGCTGATGGGCGTGATCGGTGTCCTGCCCGCCTTTGCCGACACTCTGGGTCTTGGCCGTCTTGCCCTGCCCGAAGAAATCGCCGCCTGGGATGTCGCCGTCATGCCCGATGGGCGCGGCCTGCCCGAAGGCGCGGGCAATGTGTTCGATGGCGAGGATCTGTGGATCGACTATTGCGCGGTCTGCCACGGCGATTTTGCCGAAGGCGCGGGCGTCTGGCCGCCGATCGTTGGCGGGCGCGGCACGCTGACGGCTGACCGCCCGCTCAAGACCGTCGAATCCTACTGGCCCTATCTTTCGACAGTGTGGGATTATGTGAATCGTTCGATGCCCTTTGGGGCCGCCCAGACGCTGGAAACCGATGAGGTGTATGCCATCACCGCCTATATCCTCTATTCGGCCGGGCTGGTGGATGATGATTACGAACTGACGCATGAGAACTTCACCGAAAACCGTCTGCCCAATGAGGGCGGGTTCTATTTCGACGACCGGGCCGAAGTGGAGTTTCCGATCTTCACGCAGGAACCCTGCATGAGCGATTGTGGCGCGCCTGTCAGCATCTCCGCGCGCGCCACGACCCTGAATGTGACGCCGGATTTCCCGATCATCCGCAATCTTTATACAGAAGATCTGATCGGAAATGGCGCGGCAGATGCTGCAGCGGAGGAGGTCATCGAGGATGCCTCGGCCCAGCCCGAAGCAGAGGCCGGGGAAGCCGAAACGCAGATGGCCTCGCTTGACCCGGAACTGGTGGCCGCCGGTGAGGCCGCATGGCGGCAATGCCGCACCTGCCATCAGATCGGCGATGGTGCCCGCAACGGCACCGGCCCGCAACTCAATGACATTGTCGGCAAGATGGCGGCACAGGTTGACGGGTTCCGCTATTCCCCTGCATTCGTTGACGCAGGGGAAAGCGGGGTTATCTGGGACGAGGCAACGCTCGATGCTTTCCTTGAAAATCCGGCGGGCATGATCCCACGCAACCGGATGTCCTTCCGCGGGGTGCGCAGTGCTGATGAACGTGCAGCGCTGATCGCCTATATGAAGTCTTACACGAACTGAGGCAGGATGATGCCAAAGCTCACATTTTCCTCTATCCTTCTTGCCGGTGCGTTGCTCGCACCGGCAGGCGTGTTCGCCCAAGCCACCCCGATCGGCGATGCCGAGGCCGGGGCGCAGGTCTATCAGCGCGAATGCGCCAGTTGTCACCAGATCGGCGAAGGTGCCTTGCACCGCATCGGCCCGCATCTGAACCGCATCTTTGACCGGCGCGCGGGCAGTTATGAGGAATTTCGCTATTCCGAAGCCCTGTCACGTCAGGGCCGCGACGGGTTGCGCTGGGATTTGGCGCGGCTTCATGCCTATATCGAAAACCCGCGCGCGCTGGTCTCGGGCACGCGCATGGCCTATCGCGGATTACGTGACGAAAAACGCCGCGCGGATCTGATCGCCTATATCCGTGCCTATTCGGACCAGCCGCAAAACATCCCTGAAGCTTCGCCCACTGCGCTGCGCGCAGAGGTCGAGCTGTCGGAAGAAACCCTGGCAATCGAAGGGGATGCAGAGTTTGGCGCGTTCCTGAGTGCGGAATGCACCACCTGCCACCAGCGCAGTGGCGATCACGCCGGTATTCCGGGCATTGTCGGCTGGCCGCAAGAGGATTTCGTGGTCGCCATGCACGCCTACAAGCAGGAATTGCGCCCCCATGCGGTTATGCAGTCCGTGGCGCAACGCCTTGACGAAGAAGAAATCGCCGCGCTTGCGGCGTATTTTGAAAACCTTGGGAACTAGGACCAAAATAATGCTGTCCTCCGATGCCTTCACCGGGCTGGTCGGAAAACTGCCGGATGGCGGCAAACAGATACAGGTTCCGCGCATTGATGCCCCGGCGCGGGGTTATGTCCAGTCATAACGGCGTAAACATCGTGCCAAGAGACTGGACGCGGCAGAGTGACAGGGGCAGTATCGGTCTCGGGAGCAAGGGACCAAAACGGGAGAGAAAACATGAAACTGGACAGACGCGCTTTTCTGGGGACTGCGACCGCAGCCACCGCGACGCTTGCGGCCCCTGCAGTCATGGGCAGTGCGCGCCCGCATGTGGTGGTGATCGGCGGCGGCTCCGGGGGGGCGACCGCAGCGCGCTACATCGCCAGCGGGGCCGAGGGCGCAATCGACGTGACCCTGATCGAACCGTCGCGCATGTATTACACCTGCTACTTCTCGAACCTGTATATGGGCGGGTTCTGGGATTTTGATAATCTGGGACATGATTACGGAAATGTCGCGCTGCTGGGCGTGAACATCATCCATGACTGGGCCATCGGCGTGGACCGCGACGCCAAGACCGTGACGCTGGCCTCTGGCCCGTCGCTGAGCTATGACAAGCTGGTGGTCGCACCGGGGATCGACTTTGTCGATGATGCCGTGCCGGGCTGGGATGTCAGCAAGCAAAGCCTGATGCCGCATGCCTACAAATCGGGCACCCAGGCGCAGCTTCTGAAGCATCAGATCGAGAATATGCGCGAAGGCGGCACCTATTGCATGGTTGCGCCCCCAAACCCTTATCGCTGCCCGCCCGGACCTTATGAGCGCATCTCGATGGTCGCGCATGTTCTGTCAGAACGCAACCCGACCGCGAAGATCCTGATCGTCGACCCGAAAGAGAACTTCTCGAAACAGGGGCTGTTCGAGGAAGGGTGGGCGCGTCACTATCCCGGCATGGTCGAGCGTATCGGCCCCGATTTCGGCGGCGACCGCGTCGAGGTGCGCCCCGACGACATGGAAGTCATCATCGACGGTCAGACCCAAAACGTCGATGTCTGCAATGTCATCCCGGCCCAGAAAGCCGGCAAGATCGCCGAACTGGCCGGGCTGACCAATGATGCGGGCTGGGCGCCGGTGATGCCTGCAGATATGCGCTCGCGCATGGATGAGGATGTCTTTGTTCTGGGCGATGCCAGCCATCAGGGCGCGATGCCGAAATCGGGCTTCTCGGCCAACTCTCAGGCAACGGTCGTGGCCAATGTGATCCGCGGCGAGTTGACCGGCAGCCGCATCTTCCCGGCGCGCTATTCCAACACCTGCTGGTCGCTGATCGCCACCAATGACGGGGTCAAGGTGGGTGCGGCCTATGAGCCGGGCGAAGACCAGATCGAGTCGGTGTCGAGCTTCATCAGCCAGACCGGCGAGGATGCCGAACTGCGCCGCCAGACCTATGAGGAAAGCATTGGCTGGTATAACGGCATCGTCGATGACATTTTTGGCTGATCAGCCGCATCAATAACGACACAGGACAAGGCGCGGCTGGCAACAGGCGCGCCTTTTTCTGTCTGCCTGTAGAGGGCCATCGGCACAAACAGAAGCTGCGCGCGGCCAGGTCTCAGATCAGCATGATACGTGCCATCTGGGTAGATGCCTGATAATTGCAGCGCAATTCGATCTGGGTGCCGTTTCGACTGACACGCAGCATGACATCGCGCGCGGCACTTCCGTCAGAGCCGGTGACCGCGCGCGACCCGGCAACCCCCTGCACCTGAAGCCCGCGTTCTTCCGCCGCGTCGATACAGGCTTGTTCTGCGATGCGGGCATCGCTTCCCGGCTGCGCCAGACCCTGCGGTGCGCCAAGCCCTGCGGGCGGGGTGCCAGAGATGACCCGCGGCGCCGGGGCCATGCCCATGCAGCCCGCCAGCATCAGGGTAAGTGACAGGCCGATCCCCAGACGCTGGCTGATGCACCCGATACCCATGATGTCATGCTCCTTCACTGATTGCCCGGCCCTGACCGGCGCGCAGCAGATCGCTGGCCGCCGCGCGCGCCGCATCGGTGATGGTATCACCCGAGAGCATTCTTGCAATCTCTTGCACCCGGTCATCGGCGGAAAGCGGCACAACCTGCGAGCGTGTGACATCCTGCGTGACGTGTTTTTCCACCCGCCAGTGATGCGCCCCAAGCGCGGCAACTTGCGGGGAATGCGTCACCACCAGCACTTGCGCGCCATCGGCCAGCGCACGCAGACGCCGCCCCACCGCATCGGCGGTGGCCCCGCCCACGCCGCGATCGATCTCGTCAAAGATCATCGTCAGCCCAGCGCTCCCCTGCGCCAGACAGACCTTCAGCGCCAGCAGGAAGCGCGACAATTCCCCGCCAGAGGCGATGCGCGACAGCGCGCCCGCCGGGGCACCGGGGTTGGTGGCGGCCTCGAACACCACCTCGTCGCGCCCATCCGGCCCGGCCGTGCCATCGCTGACGCGGGTGGTGAAGACCGCGCGTTCCATTTTCAGCGGGCCAAGTTCCTGCGCCATCGCCGCATCAAGGCGCAGCGCCGCTTCCCGGCGCGCGGCCCCCAGCGCATCGGCGGCGCGGTCATAGGCAACCTGCGCCTGATCGCGCGCCTGCTTCAATGCCAAAAGCTGCTGTGCGCCGGCGTCAAGCTGGTCAAGCCGCGCGCGCAATTCCTGCGCGAAGGTGCCCAGATCATCGGGCAGCACCCCATGCTTGCGTGCCAGACCGCGCAAGGCAAAGAGCCGCTCCTCAACCAGTTCCAGCTCTGCGGGGTTGATCTCCAGCGCGTCAAGGCAGGCTTCGACCCCGTTCTGCGCTTCGCCCAGCGCATCGAGAGCGCGCGCCAACGCATCCAGCGTTTCATTCAGCCGCCCCTCCACCCCGTCAGCCGCACCTTCCAGCCAGCGCGTGGCGTCGGTGATCAGCCGCTCGGCCCCGTCCTCGCCCAGTGCGCCAAAGGCGCGCACGACATCGCCTTTCAGCCGGGTCGCGGCCTGCATCAGGCGGCGGCGTGCATCCAGCGTGGCCTCTTCCCCCGGTTCGGGCAACAGCGCGTCCAGTTCGGCCACGGCATGGCGCAGGAAATCTTCCTCTGCGCGCAATTTTTCCAACCTGTCGGTTTCACTGCGATGGGCTTTGCGGGCGCGGCGCAACGCGGACCAGGCGTCGCGCGACGCCGCCAGCAAATCATTGATACCGCCAAAAGCGTCCAGCAGATCACGATGCGCGCGCGGGTTCAGAAGCCCGCGATCATCCTGCTGGCCGTGCAGTTCCACCAGTGTCTCTGACAGCGCGCGCAGCACCTCGCCAGAGACGCGGCGATCATTGATCCACGCCGTCTTGCGCCCGTCACTGCGATTGACCCGGCGCAGCAACAGCGTTTCGGTTGCGGGCAACCCGGCCTCGGACAGCACGTCGCGCGCGGGGTGATCGGGCGTCAGCGCGAATTCGGCCACCACCTCGCCCTGCTCGGCGCCCTGGCGCACCAGATCCGCGCGACCACGCCAGCCCAGCACAAAGCCCAGACTGTCCAGCAGGATGGATTTTCCCGCCCCGGTTTCCCCGGTCAACACATTCAGACCGGGCTGAAACGCAAGTTCCAGCCGGTCTATGATCAGCATGTCCCGAATTTCGAGCGACAGCAGCATCAAGCGCCCTCAGCCCCATATCGATGGGCGAAAATCAGATCCAATCGCCGCGGATGGCCTGACGATAGATCGTGCGCAGCCAGCCTTCGCCGCGGGCTTCAGGTTCCAGCCCCTGCCCCGTCAGCAGACGGTAGCTGTCCTGATAGAAGGGGCTGGCCTCGAAATTATGTCCAAGGATCGCCGCAGCCGTCTGCGCATCGTCACGCAGACCCAGCGACAGATAGGCTTCGACCAGCCGATGCAGTGCTTCAGGTGTGTGGGTGGTGGTCTGGAAGTCCTGCACCACCACGCGGAAGCGGTTGATCGCGGCATTGTAATTGCCGCGGCGCAGATAATAGCGCCCGACTTCCATTTCCTTGGCGGCAAGATGGTCGAAGGCCAGCTCGAATTTCAGAACCGCCGAACGCGCATAATCCGTGTCGGGATATTCCTCGATCACGCGGCGCATCGCGCGCAGCGCCTGTTCGGTCACTTTCTGGTCGCGCCCGATCTCGTCGATCTGATCGTAATAGGACAGCGCCAGCAGATAAGCGGCATAGGGCGCGTCTTCGTCATTGGGGTAGACATCCAGAAAACGCTGCGCAGCGGCGCGGCTTTCGTCATATTCGCGCACGCGATGATGGGCATAAGCCTGCATGATCAGGGCGCGGCGTGCCCATTGCGTATAGGGGTAGTGTTGTTCGATGGCACGGAAATAGCGCACCGAATTTTCGGATCTGCGTGTGGCTTCCAGCTCATATTCACCACGCTGAAAGATCTCTTCGGCGGTAAAGGCGGCCAATGATTCGTCTGGCCCCCGGTTACGGTCGCAGGCAGCGAGCACGGCCAATAGCGCAGCAGCGGCTGCAATACCCCGAAAGACTGGCTTCGAAATCATCTGGCCCCTACCCCAATGGCAACGATCTGTGACCATCTGTTAGCACAGAAAAAACCGGGGCGCAAAACGCCTTTTGCCGGTTCTGTGGCGACCTGGTGATGCGTCACAATCACGCTGACAGCGAAAAATCGCTTTTGGTGATATGCGCCCCCGGCAGGCGGGCACAATCGTCGGGCGAGCAGGCAGAGAGTTCGAAATTGGCCGGATCGGACAGCAGCGCGCGCAGCAGTTTTCCGGTCAACGCATGCCCGGCCTTGTGCCCTTCATAGCGGGCAATGATCGGACGCCCCGCAACATAGAGATCGCCCATCGCATCCAGCATCTTGTGGCGCACGGGCTCATCCGCACGGCGAAGACCGCCAGGGCTGAGCACCTGACCTTCATCAAACACCACGGCGTTGTCCAACGACCCGCCCAAGGCAAGGCCATTGGCCTGCATCGCCTCGACATCGCGGCGCATGCAGAAGGTGCGGCAATCGCTCAATTCGCGCAGGAAAGCGCCGTTTGAAAGCGACAGCGCGCGCGCCTGACGCCCGATCGCGGGATCAGGGAAGTCGATCTGGAACGCCATCTGCAGATGATCAGAGGGCGAAAGCTGCGCGAAAGCGTCGCCCTGAGTGACCGAGACCGGCCGCAGCACCCGGATGACATTCAGCGGCGCATTGCAGCCGACCACCCCTGCCCTCAATATACGCTGCACAAAAGGCGCGGCACTGCCATCCAGAATCGGGACTTCGGGCGCGTCGATTTCGATACGCAGATTGTGAATGCCGCAGCCATGCAGCGCGGCCAGCAGATGCTCGACCGTGCTGACGCTGGCCCCAGCTTCATTGCGCAGAACCGTGCACAGGCTTGCTTCTACCCAGTTGTCGGGATTGACCGCAATCACCCGGCCACTTTCGGGCAGATCAACGCGCTCGAAGCACAGCCCATGATCAGCGCCGGCCGGACAAAGCCGCATGCGCACAGGCAAGCCCGAATGAAGCCCGGTGCCGGAAATATGGATCGGTGTCGCCAGTGTCTGTTGCATGTATTGTGTCGCTATCCGCCATCATTTCTGCGCCAGTTTTCCCGATCACACAGCCATTTGCCGGGCTATCAGGGCTGGCAACATGCGTCTGCGGCATGTCTTGGCTTCAACTATCCTGACAACACATGCAGGAGCAATTCACAGATTGTGACCCGTTGTAACAAAACACAGCCAGCGGGGCGGAATTCCGCACATCCGGGCATCAGCCCTACAACCACCTGTTTTTAAATATGAAAAAGACCGGCACAGCCGGTCTTTAACACGTCATCCATTGACAAAGTTTATCGGGTCAATTCGCCTGGCGGCGCAGGAAAGCGGGAATCTCTATGCGATCATCACTGGCCTCATGCGCGTGATCCTCGTCATAGTGGTGCATGGGCGGGGCGGGGCGGCGCTGTGTTTGCGCGCTCTCACCACCCTGGCCGCCTGCCATGCGGCTGATCAACGAGCCGATGCCGAAACGCGAGCCACGCTCTGGTTCCGGGGCTGGCTGAGGCGCTGCCGGACGCGGACGCGGCGCATTCTCAGGTGCTTTCTGCACTGCCCGCTGCAACCGTGCCAGAGTCTCTGGTGAGGGTGTGCCGGGGGTAGCGCGGCGCGGGGCGGTAAACCCGGCAGCGGGATCCTGTGCCGGACGCTGCTGTCGGCCCGCATCAAACACCGCATCAATGTCAAACGCGTCATCAGCACTGCTAGAATGTTGCGGCTGCGGCTGGGACCGGGCAACTGGTGGGGCCGCGCGGGGATGATCATATTCCGGTGCGCGCGGATCGTCGTGATACTGCGCGGCGGGCGCGGCACGGCGCGGGTCGTTGAAATGCGGCTCCGGTTCAAACCGGGGCGATTCATGACTGAACAGGTTCGGCTGCTCTGGCTGCGCGGCAGGCTGATCCAGCCGATGCGCAGTCTGGGGCGCGGGCTGGGGCTGATAGCGCTGGGGTTCCGGCATCGGCGCGCGCGCGTGCGCGGCAACGTCATTGCGGGGCATCTCTGCTGGCTGCGGAGTGGCCTCTGGCTGTGACGCGGCGTACTGTGCGGCGGGTTGCTCGACCGGCCGTTCCGGCCGGATCGGGGCAGGGATCGGAGAGGTCATGGAACGGCGCGGATGCTCGGCCCGGTCGGACTGGCCGCGCGCATCCTGCGCCACATCGATGCCAGTGGCGACAACCGACACCCGGATGCCGCCTTCCATTGCCGGGTCCAGCGTAGAGCCGACGATGATATTGGCCTCTGGGTCGACCTGTTCGCGGATGCGGTTGGCAGCCTCGTCCAGCTCGAACAGGGTCAGATCATAGCCACCGGTGATGTTGATCAGCACACCACGCGCACCATGCAGGCTGATTTCATCAAGCAGCGGATTGGCGATAGCCTTCTCGGCAGCCTGAACCGCGCGGTCTTCGCCCGTGGCCTCGCCCGTGCCCATCATCGCCTTGCCCATCTCGTCCATCACGGCGCGGACATCGGCGAAATCAAGATTGATCAGGCCGGGGCGCACCATCAGATCGGTCACGCCCTTCACGCCCTGATAGAGCACATCATCGGCCATTGCGAAAGCTTCGGTGAAGGTGGTCTTTTCATTCGCCAGACGGAACAGGTTCTGGTTTGGAATGATGATCAGCGTATCGACCACCTTTTGCAGCGCCTCGACCCCTTCTTCGGCCTGACGCATGCGCTTGGCGCCCTCAAACTGGAAGGGCTTGGTGACAACGCCGACGGTCAGCACGCCAAGTTCGCGCGCGGCCTGCGCGATGATCGGTGCCGCGCCGGTGCCGGTTCCGCCGCCCATCCCCGCAGTGATGAAGCACATATGCGACCCGGCCAGATGGTCGATGATATCCTCTATGCTTTCCTCGGCAGCGGCAGACCCGACAGAGGCACGCGCGCCCGCGCCCAACCCTTCGGTGACCTTCACGCCCATCTGGATACGCCCTTTGGCGCGGCTTTGCTGCAATGCCTGCGCATCGGTATTGGCAACAACGAAATCGACGCCCTCAAGCTGCTTTTCGATCATGTTGTTGACGGCATTGCCGCCAGCCCCGCCAACCCCGAACACAGTGATCCTGGGTGCCAGATCCTGGTGGGTCTGTGTTTCCACGAAATTCAATGCCATGATCCACTCCGCCTCGTTGTTATTGTGCTGCCTGACACATCTGATTTGTTGCCAAATCGCTGACTTTTTCAGGAATCCTACAGTGCTTCGCCTTCATCGTCACCAATAAATTCACTTTTCGCGCCAAGATATGGCATTTTTTTTACAGGGTTTCGCCGGATTTCGACAAATGTGACACATCTTGCGGCTACCAGTTGTCCCGAAACCATTTTACCGCGCGGCGCAAGGATCGGGCTGGGTAGCTTTCAATTGGCAGATCGAAATCCCAGCATTCATCCTGCGGCCCGGCCGCAAGCAGGCTCAGCCCCACGGCGCTGGCAAAGGACGGCCCTGATGCGGCCTGTGGCAGGCCGCGCACGCGCACCGGGCGGCCAAGGCGCACCTGCTGGCCGAAGATGCGCGCGGCCAGCCCGTCGATGCCGGGCAGTTGCGCGCCCCCCCCGGTCAAGACCACCTGCTGGCTGGGCAGGCAGTTGAAGCCCGCCCCTTCCAGCCGCGCACGGATATCTTCAAGGATTTCCTCGATCCTCGGGCGCATGATGCCGATCAGCTCGGCGCGGCTGATCTGGCGGCGATCCTTGTCCCAATCGCCTGAATCCCCTTCCAGCGAGATCATCTCTCGATCATCCATCGACGTCGCCTGCACCCCGCCATGAATGGTCTTGATGCGTTCGGCAGTGGCCATATCCACCTGCAACCCCTTGGAGATATCGAGCGTCACATGCGCGCCGCCCAGCCGCACAGTATCGGCGTAGATCATGTGTTTCTTGATGAAGATCGACACACCCGACGCCCCGGCGCCCAGATCGATACAGGCCGCGCCAAGCTCTTTCTCATCCTCGACCAGCGCAGCCATCCCGCTGGCATAGCCGCTGGCGACGATCCCGGCCAGTTCCACATCGCAGCGTTTCAGACAGTTGCAGATATTCTGCACCAGCGCGGAATCGACCGTGACCATATGCATATCGCATGCCAGCTTCTGACCGGTCTGGCCGCGCGGATCCGACAACCCGGCGCGGTGATCCAGCGCGAAATTCACCGGCTGCATATGCAGGATATCGCGCCCCATGCCGAAATCGGGCATGTCACAGGCGGCCATCACCCGCGCAATGTCATTCTCGGCCACGGTATTGCCCAGCACATCGACCTCGCCAGCAAGCCCATAGGACCGGATATTGCCGCCCGACAGGCAGGCAATGACATGATCCACGCGGGTCTGGGCCATTTTCTGCGCTGCCTGCAGCGCCGTGCGCAGCGCAGATTCCGTTTCCGACATCGCAGCGATTTCACCCAGACGTACCCCGCGCGAGCGCGTGGTGCCTGCGCCGATTACCCGAAATCCGGCCTGCCCGCCCAGATTGCCGACACCACCCGCCAAGGGCGCCGCATTCTGGGGATCAAGCTTCAACACGAGTGCAGCCACCTTGTAGGTGCCGATATCCACCACAGCAATGACACCGCGCTGCATGGCGGCGCGGCGCATCTGGCGCATGGCACGTTGCGATGAATACGGGTCAATCATACGCCTTCCACTCCTTGGTTCTGTTTAGTTCTGGGCACGAATGGCACGGATCGTCTCCATCGCGCCGGTGCTGATTTTCAGTGTCGGGCGGGCAGGATTGCGCAGATCGGCCACGATCAGGTCGCGCGCCAGAAGATCCTGCGCCTGATCCAGCGCAATCACGCGTTCCAGCGCAGTGACCGCGCCGCGTTCGGGCAACTTGATGCGCCGCTCGCGCTCTAGCACGACATCCCAGCGCCGCTCGCCCTGCCGGACAAGCCCGCGCAGCCGCTCGCCAAGGGGTGCTGCGGCGTCGATCAGCGTCAGGGCTTCCGCGACATGGGCCGACGCCCCTACCCCGGCGATGATCGGCAGATCGGGGCGCACATGGCGATCCGGCGCAAAACCGATGCGAATGCCTTCGGCGTCCAGCACCTCCAGCCCGTCGGGCGAGCGCCACAGCACAGCGGGCACACGTTCGGTCACGCTGACCGACAGGACGCCATCTGCCGCAACGCGCAGATCGGCAACCCGCACCGCATCCAGCGCCTCGATCCGGGTTCGCATCTCTTCCAGATCGATGCGCCAGCTTGACAGCGGCAGATCATCCGCCAGCAAGGCACGGATCGCTTCATCAAGCACTGGTGCCGTCGGCGACAAATCAATCCTGCTGACCATGAATTCGGGCCGGTCGACCACAGCGGAATAGGCCGCTTCTGCCTGTGCCAGAAGGCTGGCGCGCCGCTCTTCGTTGCCCACAGACACCCCCAGCATGGCCAGCGCCGCGACAACCGGCACGCCGATCTTGATCGCGCGCCGGTAAAGCGGGGTCAGCCAGATGCGCTGGGTACGGTAGGACAGGCGGCTGGGCGCGCGCGGCTTGCGCCGCAGGCCGCGCCGGGTCGGCGGGGCAGCCAGTTCGGGTTCCGGCACCGGCATGTCGTGGCGCAGCCCCAGCCCGACCGGCCCGTCATCCTCGCCCTGCCCCATCGCATCGGGCCACTCCCCTTCGGACCCGCTATTGCCAAAGGGAAGCTCATGGGCGCGCAAGGTATCGTCAAGGCTGGCGAAAACCTGCTCCGGCATCTCCAGCGGGGAAAATGTCTGGCCCGGCATCTGCGGCGCGACGGGTTCCGGTTGCGGGGGCGGAGGCGCGACACCGGGCAGGATATCTTCCTGCGCATATTCCTGTGCCCGCGTCGCCCCAAGATGATCCCAGAAGCTCAACTCCGGCGTAACAGCCGATAGCGGCGCGCCGGTGTCATGATCCGCCCCCGGCGCATCGTGATGGTTGCTCAGGCAGTCATCGACCCTGACCCCATCCGCCGGGTTGAAACGCTCTATCGGTCGCATGAGGCATCCTCGATCATCCAGCGGCACAGATCGACAAAGCTGATCGCGCAATGCGCGGCCTGCTCCGGCACCAGCGAGGTGGGCGTCATGCCGGGCTGGGTATTGACCTCCAGCAGCACCAGCCCGTCCGCGCCCCGCGCCTCATCCCAGCGGAAATCGGCACGGCTGACCCCGCGACAGCCCAAGACCTGATGCGCGCGCAGGGCATGATCCAGACAAGCCGCTTCGATCTGCGACGGGATATCGGCCGGCACGACGTGGCGCGAGCCGCCGGGGCGATATTTGGCGTCATAATCATACCAGCCATCGGTCACGATATCAGTGACAGCCAGCGCGCGATCGCCCATCACTGTGGTGGTCAGCTCACGCCCCGGCGCGAAGGCTTCGACCATCACCATATCCGGCATCTCTGCGCCAAGCTGTGGCGGACGGTTCGCCCCATCCATCACCAGATAGACGCCGACGGAAGAACCTTCGTTATTGGGCTTGACGACATAGGGCGGGGCCATCGCATGGCGCGTCATCACATCGGCCTTGGGCAGGATCACGCCGGACGCCACCGGCAGACCAGCCCCCGCAAAGGCATGTTTGGCACGCGCCTTGTCCATCGCCAGCGCCGAGGCCAGCACACCCGAATGCGTGTAGGGAATGCGCAACCATTCCAGAATGCCCTGAACGCAGCCATCCTCGCCAAAGCGGCCATGCAGCGCATTGAAAACGATATCGGGTGCAATCTCGACCAGACGCTGGGCGACATCGCCGCGCGCATCCAGTTCCACCACCTCATAGCCCGCCACCCGCAACGCCTTGGCGCATTCATGCCCCGAGGATAGCGACACCTCTCGCTCGACCGAGAGTCCGCCCTTCAGAACACATATACGGGGGGCTGCCCTGCTCGACATGCCCATTTTACTGCCTCTGGGCCGGTTTTGACCCTTATCGCCCTGTTATCAGGGCTTTTCTGTTATTTGCTCTGCGGCAGGCTGAAGCTCCAGCGCTGGAAGCGTGACGCCGGAAACCGGATCGCCTACCCGCATGATTTCCCAGTGTAGCGAAATCCCGCGCGCTTGCAAAACCCTTTTTCGCACTTCCTCTCCCAGCGCTTCGAGTTCACCCGCGCTCGCCCCGCCGGTATTGATCAGGAAATTGGGATGTTTGGGCGACATCTGCGCACGCCCCAGCCGCGCACCGCGCAGACCGGCCGCCTCGATCACCTTCCAGGCTTTCAGGTCATGGCGGTCATCATCGCGCCCGGTCGAACTGAACCCCGCCGGGTTGCGAAAGGTCGACCCCGCGCTGCGGTCCTTGGTGGGTTGGGTCGCGTCGCGCCTGGCGAGTTGGTCGGCCATGCGGGCGTGAAGCGCGGCCGGGTCGCCCGTGCCTGCGCGAAACCGCGCCGCGGTCAGCACCATGCCCTCGGGCAATTCCGAATGGCGATAGGCAAGCTTCAGGTCGCTGGCCGCGATGACATGGCGTCGGCCCTGCCGGTCAATCGCGGTGACATCGATCAGATGATCGGCGACATAGGATCCGTAACAGCCCGCATTCATCCGCACCGCGCCGCCGATACTGCCGGGGATGGTGCGCAGAAAGGTCAGATCGCGCCCCGCATCGGCGGCCTTGCGTGCAACATGCGCGTCAAGAGCGGCGGCACCGGCAGTGATGGTGTCGCTGATTTCAATCGCGTTGAACCCCCGCCCCAGCCGGATCACCACCGCACGAATGCCGCCATCGCGCACGATCAGGTTCGAGCCGACCCCCATAGGGAATACCGGGATTGCAGGGTCCAGCGCGCGCAGGAAATCGGCCAGATCATCCTCATCAGCCGGCTGGAACAGCCAGTCCGCCGGCCCGCCCACGCGCAGCCATGTCAGACTGTCGAGCGTCTTTTGCGGCGTCAGCGTGCCGCGATGGGGGATCTGGTCAGGGGCCATGGGAATGATGCCTAGCCCGAGAGGGGCGCGAATGTCGAGAGGCAGGGTGCCTCCGGCGGGAGTATTTGGGGCAAGATGAAGTTCAGGAAAAGCACCGCAGGGACGGATTCGCCCTGACCCCGACCATGCCGGAAGATCCGGGGCGCAGAGGGTGTGGGGGCATGTGCGACCGGAAGGGGTTGCCATTGGGGCGCAGTTGCGAGAGCTTTGGGCAAGACAGGGCAAAACCCGATTTCCGGCAGCAAAGGCAAGACGAAACCACGAACGCAAATTATTCCGGCTTCCTTGGAATCCTGCATCTGGCGCTGGTGATCTGGGCGGCGGTGTCGATCCTTGGCGCGCGCGTCTCGACCGGGCGCAAGGTGCTGTGGATCCTGCTGGTGCTGATCTTCCCGGTGGTCGGGCTGATCATCTGGTTTCTGGCCGGGCCGCGGGGAAGGTGAGGATTTGGGGCAAGGCGAGTCACGTTGGCGGCGTTCCCGACCTGATCGCATCGGATGCGGGCATGGCCAAGCCTTCTTAAGGCGCCGAGCGACACCGCGCGGGGTCAGACCCACAACATCGGCTGCACGGCATATCCGATATAAAGGGGGTGTTTGGGCTGGCCGGTCTTGCTTAAGCCCAGATGCCAGAGCGGGCGCGATGTGGCGCGCAGCAGCGCGGCCACCGCGCGGCCCCTGCCCAGATGCGCGCCGTGATTGCCCCAGCCGCAGATGATCTGATCCGCCCAATGCGCGCTTTCCGTGATCGCTGCATCATTGAGCGGCCCCACCGGGTCATCGGCGGCGCGCATCACGCGCGGGTCCGTGGCGCGGAAGGCGAAGATATTGCACACCCGGAACGCGCCAAAACCCAGCGCGCGGGCGCGGCGTTCGCAGCGTTCGACCGTGGGGTCGTTCTGGGCTTCGGTCGCGGTCGAGGGGTTGAGCATGACAAAGAGCGCGCGGCCCTCGTCGGGTGCCCATTCGCGCGTCAGCAGATAGCGGTACCGCTCGCATGGGGAATAGACCGCAACCGAGGGCGCATCGCCCTTCACGGCCTCGCGCGTGATGACCGGCCCGCCCGGCATCAGGGCTGGTTGAAGACGCGGGCAGGGTGCAATTCCCCCGCCTTGTAGATGCCCACCGCCACGGCGCGGCCCTGAAAGCTGGCCCAGGCTTCCTCGCCATACTCGGCATCCGATGCCAGCACCATGCCGGGATTGCCGTTGCGCAGCCTTGCCGCCCCTTCGGGCGTGGCTGGCAGTTCGGGCAGATCGGCCAGCCCCTGTTCGAGCGGGCGGATATGGGCGTCAAGGGCCGGGTCATGGGCCAGCGCGTCGATCTGATCCATGCTCAACCCGTCTTGCGCGTCGAACGGGCCGGACCATGTGCGCCGCAGCCACAAGACATGGCCATGACAGCCCAAAGCCGCGCCCAGATCGCGCGCGATCGCACGCACATAGCCGCCCTTGCCGCAGACCATTTCCAACTCGACATGATCGGGGTCGGGGCGGGCAACCATCTGAAGGCTCTCGACCCAGAGCGGGCGGGCGGCAAGTTCCATCTCCTCGCCTGCGCGGGCAATGTCATAGGCGCGCTCGCCCTCGACCTTGACGGCGGAAAACTGCGGCGGCACCTGCATGATCTCGCCGCGAAACGGGGCAAGGGCGGCGGCGATCTGCGCGTCAGAGGGGCGCGCGGGGCTCTCAGTGATCACGCGGCCCTCGGCATCATCGGTGGTGGTCGCCTGCCCCAGCCGCACCATGAAACGATAGCATTTCAACGCCTCGGTGATATAGGGCACGGTCTTGGTGGCCTCTCCCAGTGCCACGGCCAGAACGCCCGTGGCAGCCGGGTCCAGCGTGCCGGCATGGCCTGCCTTTTGCGCCTGAAGCGCCCAGCGCACCTTGTTCACCACAGCAGTCGAGGTCACGCCCGCAGGCTTGTCCACCACCAGCCAGCCCGAAATCGCGCGGCCCTTGCGCTTGCGTCCCATTCCTGCCCTCTTGCTTGTCAGGGGCGCGTGCTACTGGCTGGGCGTGCCCGCGTCAACAACCTTGCCGATGATCGGCCCCAGCAGCGCGCCCCAATCCGACCGGCGCAAGGCAGGGGCGTGCAGCCGCGAGACATTGCCATCGATGTAAAGCGCCTGTGAAAGTTCCAGATAGTCGCGGAAGAAGCGCGCGAATTCATAGAGGCTGACCGGGCTGTCAGCGATGACGAACACCGCGCGCCGCCCATCCGATGACACGCCGACACCGTTGCGGATCAGGCGCGAGTCTGAATCTTCACGAAAGCGCGGATGATAGCTGCCATCGATCACCAGCATCGGGCCGGATTGCGTGGCATGAATGCAGCGCGGCGGGGCGCTGGCAAATGCGCGGCTTTCAATCAGGGTGAAGCCGCTATCTTCGATGCAGAACACGCCATTGGGCAAAAGGCCGAAATTCCCCGGCCCCTCGCGCGTGACAATCGGCGCGATTTCCCGGCCCTGCTCGACATACAGCCCCACCGGGCGGCGGTCAGGGTGATACATGCCGCCATTCATGGCAAAGGCAAGCTTCTTGCCATCAGCGGCCAGCGCGTCATTGATGCTGCGGAAATTGCCATGAAGCTGGCCGTCATCGCGCGCAAGGAACAGGCGCAGATCATCGCCATGCTGCGCCTCGCAGGTGATGAAACGGTCGCCCCTGAACTCGACCGGCGTGCAGACGGCATGGGCCGGGCTGGCAAGGCCGAGCATCAGCCCCAGCCACAGCCCGAGCGTGGCGCTAACCGCGCCCTGCATCGTCATCTGGCGCAGCAGCGATATCGCGGCGCACGCGCTCTTCATTCAACAGCCGACGGGTCTCGTCCATACGATCAAAGCTTTCATCCAGCCGGAAGCGCAGATCGGGGGCGTATTTCAGCGTCAACTCGCGCGCGACCAGATGGCGCAGCTCGGCCTTGTTGCGCGCCAGCGCTTGCAGGGCTGTGTCCTGATCGCGCCCGCCCAAAGGCATCACGAAGGCAGTGGCGATCTTCAGATCGGGCGAAGTGCGCACTTCGCTGACGGTGATCGGAATGCGCGCCAGATCGGGGTCATGCACATCGCCACGCGCCAGCACATCCGACAAGGTGCGCCGGATCAGCTCTGCCACGCGCAGCTGACGTTGTGATGGCCCTTTGGCGGTTTCGAAGCGTTTGGTTCCCATCCCTGCCATTTAGGTCAATGCGCGCGCCCGCGCAATCAGGGCTTTGCCTATTTCCGGCGAAGCGGTTAGGAAAACGCGCAAGTGTGATCTCTTGGAAAGGGGCAGGCAGGATGCGTATGACTGTGATGGGGGTGTCGGGTCGTATGGGCCAGATGCTGGTGCGCATGATTGCGCAGACCGAGGGGGCCGAATTATCGGGCGCGGTCGAACGCCCCGGCCATGCCTGGGTCGGGCAGGATCTGGGGCAGATGATGGGCGGGGTGGCATCGGGTGTGCGCGTGACCGATGATGTGGCCGCGGCGCTGGATGCATCAGAGGTCGTGATTGATTTCACCAGACCCGCGGTTTCGGTCGCGCTGGCGCAGCAGGCGGCGCGCGCGGGTGTCGCGCATGTCATCGGCACAACCGGCTTTGCGCCAGAAGAACTGGCCGCCATCGCACAGGCGGGCCAGAGCGGGCGGATCATGCGCGCGGGCAACATGTCGCTGGGGGTCAATCTGCTGGTCACGCTGACGCGACAGGTGGCGGCGGCTTTGGGCGAGGATTTCGATATCGAAGTGGTCGAAGCCCATCACCGCCACAAGGTCGATGCGCCGTCGGGCACCGCGCTGATGCTGGGCGAGGCCGCGGCACAGGGGCGCGGCGTGGCGCTGGATCAGGTCGCCGATCGCGGTCGCGACGGCATTACCGGCGCGCGCAGAGTGGGCGATATCGGCTTTCACGCCATTCGCGGCGGCGATTTTATCGGCGAGCATGATGTGATCTTTGCCGGGCCGGGTGAACGGATCGCGCTGCGCCATGTCGCCAGCGACCGGGCGCTGTTTGCGCGCGGGGCGATCCGCGCCGCATTCTGGCTGAAGGATCAGCCAGCGGGCGAATATTCCATGCTCGATGTGCTGGGGCTGCGCAAAGCCTGACAGGGCCGCAGCCGCACGAGTGATCCAGACGCGCGGCATCATCGTAACCCTTGGGCAAGCCATCCAAGCATGCCAGAGGATCCCGATGACCCGCCTGATCGCAGCCAGCCTTGCCGCACTGATTGCCAGCGCGCTTCCGGCTTTTGCAGATTTCCAACCGGTGCGCGACGAGACGACATTCCGCGCCCTTGTCGAAGGGCGCGAACTGGCCCGTTTCGGCATCCGGCTGGAAGTGTTGCCCGAAGGGCGCATCACCGGGCGCGGTTTCGGCATGCGCGTGGGCGGGGAATGGGAGTGGCGCAATGGCTATTTCTGCCGCACACTGGAATTCGGCAGTTCCGGCGACCCGTATAACTGCCAGCTTGTGCTGCGTGATGGCAATACGCTGCGCTTCATCTCGGATCAGGGCAGCGGGGATTACGCCGATCTGCGGTTGCGATAGGGGCGTGCCTCAGAGCAGCCCCCCACGCGCTCAGAAATCCACCGCGATGCCCTTCTTTTCCCAATCGCCATAGCGCACGGGTTCCGGCCCCTTGCGCCCGCCAAGTTCTACCGGGCGGGCTGGGTCAGGGGCGGCGGCGCGGCGGGCCTCGGCCTCTGCCAGCGCGCGCTGCGCCGCGGGGGGCAGTTTTGCGCGGCGCTCGTCCTCGGTCTCCTGCGGGGCCGCGTTTGCAGTTGTGTCAGCGCTTTGCGGGTCAGTGTCGGGCATGAAACTCGCCTGCTTGTCATGGTTCCCCCCCTGATATACGCCAAAGCAGCCCAAGGACAAGAAACACCGCCCCATGCAAGACCTGCCCGCCTCACTCGCCCCGCGCCAAGCCGCGCTCGATTTGATCGCAGGCGTGATCGAGGCGCGCCGCAGCCTGTCCGATGCCCGCAGCACCCCGCCCGAGAGCCTTGCCGCCCTGCCGCCCGCAGGTCGCGCCCGCGCGCAGAGGCTGGCGCAAGAGGCGTTTCGCCAGACGGGCCGGGCCGATCATCTGCTGCGCCGCAATCTGCGCAAGCCCCCGCCCGAGCGCGTGCGCTGGGTGCTGCGGCTGGCGGCGATAGAGATGCTGGCCCAGGGCGCGCCCGCGCATGGGGTAATCAATGATGCGGTATCGCTGACCCGCAATTGGGCGAAGGCACCGAAACTGACCGGGCTGGTCAATGCCGTGCTGCGCAAGCTGGCGCAGCACGGCGCGCAAGACTGGGCCGACACGCCGATACCGCGCCTGCCCGACTGGCTGCGCGGCAGCTTGCAAAACGCCTATGGCGCGCAGGCCACGCTGGCCATAGAGGCCGCGCATCAGCGCCCTGCCCCGCTGGATCTGAGCCTGCGTGACAAAAACCCGCCCGCCGGGTTGGGCGGCGTGATGCTTCCCACAGGCAGCCTGCGGCTGGACCAGTGGGGTCAGATCAGCGCCCTGCCCGGCTATGACAGTGGCGCATGGTGGGTGCAGGATGCCGCTGCCGCCCTGCCCGCGCGGCTGTTGGCCCCGAAGCGCGGCGAACGGGTGCTCGATATCTGCGCAGCACCGGGCGGCAAGACCCTGCAACTGGCCGCCAAGGGGGCAGATGTCACGGCGCTGGATATCTCTGGCCCAAGGCTGGCGCGGCTTGGCGACAATCTGGCGCGCACCGGGCTTTCGGCGCGGATGGTGCAGGCCGATGCGCTGACATGGCAGCCCGATGCCCCCTTTGACGCTGTGCTGCTGGACGCGCCCTGCTCGGCCACCGGCACGCTGCGCCGCCACCCCGAACTGCCCTTTCTGCGAAGCCGCGAGGATGTGAAGGCGCTGGTGGCGTTGCAGGCGCAGATGCTGGACCGGGTGCTGGACCCCGCCGCGGGAATTCTGCGCGCAGGCGGGCGGGTGGTCTATTGCACCTGCTCGCTTCTGCCATCCGAGGGCGAGGACCAGATCCGCGCCGCGCTGGCGCGCCACCTAGGCGTAGATGTTGTGCCTGCCACCCTGCCCGGCCTGCCGGAAGACTGGCGCAGCCTTGATGGCGGCATCCGCACCCGCCCCGATTTCTGGCCGGATCTGGGTGGGCTGGACGGGTTCTATATCGCGCTGATGCAGCATTCGGGCTGACGGGCGACAAGCACGCTGCACCACAACCGTCACCGCGCTGACCTGCGGGCCTTGCCCGAGCCTGTGCAGACGGGTAGAAGCGCAGCTATTCACGGGCACGATTCCATATAGGGCCAGAGCGCATTGACGCAGTTTTCCGCCAAAGGAACCACACCAGTCGGGCTGCTCGACCGGGTTGCGGCGCGGCTGTCATGGCGGCGTGGCCGCGTGAGTGCGCTGATCGCGCAACCTGCCCCGCGCGGCACCGGCCAATTCGCGCGCGGCAAGCAGATGTTGGCCGGAAATCTGCTGATTGCGGGCGAGTTGCTGGACTGCGGCAGCGGCGTGCCGTTCAAGGCCCAGACACCGCAGGCCGTGGATGCGCTGCACGGGTTTGACTGGCTCGATCATCTGGCCGCTGTGGGCGACCGTGATGCGCGGATACTGGCGCAGCAGTCGTTGGCCAACTGGCTTGCACAATATGGGCGCGGGGCCGGGCCGGGCTGGGTGCCGGGGCTGGCGGGGCGGCGCTTGCTGAACTGGATATCCCATGCCCTGCTTCTGATGCAGGGGCAGGACAAGGCATTTCAGGATCGGTTTCTGCAAGCGCTTGCCCATCACGCGGTGTTTCTGACCCGCCGCGCGCATCGCGCGCCGCCCGGTCTGGCGCGGATCGAAGCCTATTGCGGGCTGCTTTACACTGCGCTTTCACTGGAAGGCTGGGAAGTCCGGCGCGAAACGGCCCTGCGCGCGCTGATCGCGGCAGCCGAGGCGCAGATCGGCCCCGATGGCGGCATTGCGCGCCGCAACCCCGAAGAATTGCTGGAAATTGTCATGCTTCTGGCAGGCGCCCTGCGCGTCATGCACGAGCAGGGCCATGCAATTGACACCCGCGCGCTTGATCTGCTGGCGCGCGCGGTCGGCGCGCTGCGGATGCTGCGCCATGCCGATGGCGGGCTGGCGCGGTTTCATGGCGGCGGGCGCGGGAACGAAGCCGACCTTGTTGCCGCGCTTGCCGTGCATGACGCGCTGAACCCCGCGCCGCCACATCTGGGTGCAGGGCAGGTTATGGGCTTTGCGCGGCTGGCAGCGGGGCGCAGCACAGTCATCATCGATGCCGCACCGCCGCCAATACAGGCCGCGCCCCGGCGCGCGCATGCCTCGACACTGGCGTTCGAGCTGACCTCGAACCGGCGCCCGCTGATCGTGTCCTGCGGCGATGGCACCAGGCTGGGGCTGGACTGGCAGCGCGCCAGCCGCGCCAGTGCCTCGCATTCCACCCTGTCGATTGACGGCTATTCCTCGGCCCGCTTTACCGGCAGCGGGCGCAACCGGCTGATGCTGACCGATGCGCCGCAACATGTCGGCTGCGAGTTTCGCCACACATCCTATTCGCGCGCGGTCGCGCTGTCGCATGATGGCTATCTGGGCAGCCACGGGCTGGAACATACGCGCTTTCTGGATCTGTCAGCAGATGGCCGGGTGCTGTCAGGCGAAGATATGCTGCTGGCCACTGGCCGCGCGGCGCGCAAGCGCTTTGACGAGGTGCTGGCGCGCACGCATGGCGCAGGCATTCCCTTCAAGCTGCGCTTTCATCTGCACCCCGATATCGAAGCATCGCTGGACATGAATGACACTGCCGTATCGATTGTCCTGCGCTCGGGCGAGGTCTGGGTATTCCGCGCCTCGGGCTATGAACTTGCGGTGGCGCCGTCGGTCTATCTGGAAAAATCGCGGCTGAAACCGCGCCCCGGCCAGCAGATCGTCTTGTCCTTGCGCGCGCAAGATTATACCAGCCAGATCAACTGGAGCCTGGCCAAGGCACAAGAAACGCCACTGGCCATGCGCGACACTGTGCAGGACAATCCGCTGGCCGTACCCGGCCACTGAACACATGATCAAGGACGAGCCATTCTCATGACAGACTTCGCCCCGCTGAAGCGTGCGCTGATCTCGGTTTCCGACAAGACCGGGCTGATCGATCTGGCCAAGGCGCTGGCCGCGCGCAAGGTCGAGCTGGTCTCGACCGGGGGCACGGCAAGTGCGCTGCGCGAGGCCGGGCTGAAGGTGCGCGATGTGTCCGACCTGACCGGCTTTCCCGAAATGATGGATGGCCGGGTCAAGACCCTGCACCCTGCCGTGCATGGCGGCCTGCTGGGGCTGCGCGATGACCCGGCGCATATGGGCGCGATGTCGGCGCATGGGATCAAACCGATCGACCTGCTGGTGGTCAATCTTTATCCGTTCGAGGCCACAGTGGCGCGCGGGGCCGATTATGCCGAAGCGGTCGAGAATATCGATATTGGCGGTCCGGCGATGATTCGCGCGGCGGCCAAGAACCACGGCTTTGTCACTGTGATCACCGACCCCGAGGACTATCTGCCGCTGCTGGCAGAGCTGGACGCCAATGACGGGCGCACAGGGCTGGGTTTCCGGCAGGCACAGGCGCAGCGCGCCTATGCGCATACCGCCGCCTATGACGCTGCGGTTTCCGGCTGGATGGCGCAGGCCATCGGCCAGGCCACCCCACGTCGCCGCACCTTTGCGGGCGTGCTTGCCCAGACCTTGCGCTATGGCGAAAATCCGCATCAGGCAGCGGCGTTCTATCGCGACGCGTCGGATCGCCCCGGTGTGGCCCGCGCGACCCAGCATCAGGGCAAGGAACTAAGCTACAACAATATCAATGACACGGATGCAGCGTTTGAGCTGGTCTCGGAATTCCTGCCCGCTGACGGGCCGGCCTGCGCGATCATCAAGCACGCCAATCCCTGCGGGGTGGCGCGCGGGGCCACGCTGGCTGAAGCCTATGCCCGCGCCTATGATTGCGACCGCACGTCGGCCTTCGGCGGCATCGTGGCACTGAATGGACCGCTGGATCTGGAAACCGCACAGGCAATCACCGACATCTTCACCGAGGTGGTGATTGCCCCCGGCGCGAACCATGACGTGATCGAGCATTTCAGGACCAAGAAAAACCTGCGGCTGCTGACCACGCCGGGTCTGGCCAACCCCGCCGAGGGCGGGCTGGCCTTCAAGCAGGTTTCGGGCGGGTTTCTGGTGCAGACGCGTGACAATGGCATGATCAGCGCGGATGATCTGAAGGTCGTGACCGAACGCGCCCCGACCGAGGCCGAACTGGCCGATCTGCTGTTTGCCTGGAAGGTCGCCAAGCATGTCAAGTCGAACGCGATTGTCTATGTCAAGGATCAGGCCACGGTCGGCATTGGCGCGGGCCAGATGAGCCGGGTCGATTCGACCCGCATTGCCGCGCGCAAGGCGCAGGATATGGCGCAGGCGCTGGGGCTTGCGGCGACCCCGACCGAAGGCTCGGTAGTGGCGTCGGACGCGTTCTTCCCCTTCGCCGACGGGCTGCTGGCAGCGGCAGAGGCCGGCGCACGCGCGATCATCCAGCCCGGCGGATCGATGCGCGATGCCGAGGTGATAGAGGCCGCCAATGAGGCCGGTCTGGCAATGGTCTTTACCGGCCAGCGGCATTTCCGGCACTAAGGCCCATGCGGGGAAAGGGGCCGATATGCGCGTTGCAACCGGAAGCCTGATGACAGTGCTGATCGCCGATCAGGCCAGCAAATGGGCCGTGATCAGCGTGATGGGGCTGGATCAGCGCCTGTTCATTCCTGTCTATGACCCCTGGCTGAATTTCGCGATGGCGTGGAATACCGGCATCAATTTCGGGCTGTTCAGCTCCGGCAGCATGGCCGCGCGGGTGATGCTGATCGCGCTGGCGCTGGCCATCTGCCTGTGGGTCTGGCTGTGGGTCAGGCGCGACGGGGCGCGGTTCTGGATGCAGATTTCCGCCGGAATGCTGATCGGCGGCGCGCTGGGCAATGTCATCGACCGCATCCGCTGGGGGGCAGTGGCGGATTTCATCAACATGTCCTGCTGCGGCTTGCAGAATCCCTATTCCTTCAACCTTGCCGATGCGGCAATCTTTGCAGGCGCTATTGGCCTGATCCTGTTTTCCGGGCGGCGCCAGAATGATCCGGCAGGCTGAATGCAGCAATCCGCCTTCACAGATGCAACAGGGCGTGACCTTGGTGATTGAATCAGCTAAGACAGGTCGCAGGACAGAAGCTGAGGGGGTCCGGATGACAGTCAGGCAGATGGTTATTGCAGCCTTCGGCGTGTCGGTGCTGGTATTGGGAGCATGCAATGCGCCTGATAACCCCGTATTGATGCATGCTGCCGCGCAGGAGCGCGAACCCGACGAGTTCGGCATCCTGCCCACTGCACCGCTGGAAATGCCGTCCGACTTCGCCGCGCTGCCCGCGCCCAACCCAGGTGGGGTGAACCGGGTTGATCCGCAACCGCGCGCCGATGTCGCGCGCGCGCTGGGGGGCAATCCTGCGGCGGCCATCGCACCCGGCGCAGTTGATGGCGGCATCGTCAATTACGCTGCCCGCTTTGGCCGGTCCGATAACATCCGCGAGCAATTGGCGGCCGAAGATCTGGCGCATCGTCAGCGCAACCGTGGCCGCCTGCTGGAACGCATGTTCGGCGTGAATGTCTATGTTCAGGCCTATGAGCATATGGCGCTTGACAAATATGCCGAGCTGGAGCGCTGGCGCCGTGCCGGAGTGCGCGCACCGACCGCCCCGCCCCGAGAGATTATCGAAGACTGAGGTCGCAGGCGCACAGCACTGTCGCCCGCTGCGCGGCATGCTTCAGCTATTCGCGTTCAGCAATTTCAGCGCCTGCGCATGTATATCGGCATTCGCGGCGGCTATGATCTGCCCGGTATCGCCCGCGCGTCCGCCCTGCCAGTCGGTGACCATGCCGCCTGCGGCCTCGATCACGGCCAGCGGGGCGGCAATATCATAAAGCTTCAGCCCAGCTTCGATCACCAGATCGATCTGGCCCAGCGCCAGCAACGCATAGGCATAGCAATCCATGCCATAGCGGGTCAGGCGGCAGGCCGCCGACACCCTGCCGAAGGCGGCGCATTCATCGGATGTTCCAATTTCAGGAAAGGTTGAAAACAGCACTGCCTGGGAAATGTCACCCACATTGCGGCACCGCAGCCCCGCAGTTCCATGCGGCCCCGACAGGCTGGCCTCGCCCAGCCCGCCGATGAAGCGTTCGCCAATATATGGCTGGTCGATCACGCCCAGAAACGGCCCATCCGTGTCGGCAAGGGCGATCAGCACCCCCCAACAGGGCGTGCCGCTCAGGTATCCGCGCGTGCCATCGATCGGATCTATGATCCATGTCAGGCCGGAGTCAGAAGGCACGGGCGGAAACTCTTCCCCGACAATACCATCCCTTGGGCGTGATCCGGCCAATTCCTGACGCAGGCGCAATTCAGCGGCACGGTCCGCCGCAGTCACCGGGTCAAAGCCTTCGGTCAGCTTGCTGTCCGCGAGAAGATCGGGGCGGCGGAAATAGGCCAGTGTCTCGGTCCGGGCAAGATCGGCCAGACGATTTGCCAGCGCCAGCAACGCTGCCCGTTCGCTTGCGCCAAGCTGTGTTCTGTCCTGCATCTGTGACGCGACCCTTGTTGCCCGATGGTCCGACTCTGCAATGGCGCGGCGACGGCATGAATGCAACCACCGAGGGAGCGTCAGCCAGTATCGCCCAGCGCGCGGGCCAGATCGAACAGCCTTTTGCGCTGTGTTTCCGGGATTGAATAATAGGTACGCAGCAAGTCCAGCGTTTCCTTGCTGGACAACAATGCCTGCTCCTCGCTGAGGCCAGGTTGTTCGGCATCTTCGAAAAAGAAGGTGATCGGCACATTCAGCGCCTTGGCAATATCCCACAGCCGCGAGGCAGAGACGCGGTTCATTCCCGTCTCATATTTCTGAATCTGCTGGAATTTGATTCCCACAGCCTCTGCAAGCTGCTGCTGTGTCATCGCGATTGCCCACCGGCGTTGCCTGATGCGCTGGCCGACATGAACGTCTACTGGATGCGACATGATTTCTCCACAAACTCAAGACTTCGGCATTGAACTGTCGACATCGCTTCGTGACCATGGCGCAGCCCGGTGGCGAAGCGCTCTGCGCATGACACCGCGATACCAAGCCTGACTCCGGGCGACCAAATCCGCTACGGGACTTCGGCAGACCAATCTCAACCCCCGGTATAGCGCAGTTTCCACCGGAAGTGATACTTTCTACGCCCGGTGCCTTTGCTTCGATACTGCGTTGCATATTGTTTTGCAAATTGCAAACAACCTTTGGGTGAGTTAGGCGAGTTGCAATAATGACCATAGCGCGCGCCCTTGCCCTTACCACGGGATTGGGACATTTTGGCCCAAACTGGCAACATGGACCCCAACAGATGCGTGCCTTTATGCTGGACAGTGCCGAATCAGCCCCCTCGATTCGTGACATAGCGTCCCCCGAACCCGGCCCCTTAGAGGTCGCCATCGCGGTCAGCGCCTGCGGGCTGAATTTCGCCGATCTGCTGATGATCAAGGGGCAGTATCAGGAACGCCCTGCCCCGCCTTTCACCCTGGGAATGGAGATTGCAGGCACCATCACGCGAATCGGCGAGGATGTCACCGGCTTGCAGGTCGGTCAGCGCGTTGCGGCGTTCGTTGGCCAGGGCGGTCTGGCCGAAACCGCGATCTGCCCGGCGGGTCGCTGCATTGCGCTGCCCGACTCAATGTCGATGGCGCAAGCGGCAGGGTTTCTGGTCGCCTATGGCACCTCTCATCTGGCGCTGGATCATCGCGCGCGGCTGATGCCGGGCGAAACGCTGCTGGTGCTGGGTGCGGCAGGCGGCGTGGGGTTGACCGCGGTCGAAATTGGCGCGCAGATGGGCGCGCGGGTGATCGCAGTGGCGCGCGGTGCGGAAAAGCTGGAAATTGCGCGCTCCAGGGGCGCGGAAATCTGTCTGGACAGCGACAGCACCGATCTGCGCGCCGCGCTGAAGCAGCATGGCGGCGTCGATGTCGTCTATGACGCGATTGGCGAGCCGCTGGCCACGCCGGCGCTGCGCAGCCTGCGGCCCGAAGGGCGTTTCCTCGCCATCGGTTTTGCCGGCGGAAAAGTGCCGCAATTCCCGGCCAATATCCTGCTGGTCAAGAACCTGACGGTGATCGGGCTGTATTGGGGGGGCTATCTGCGTTTCAACCCGAGCGCGCTGACAGGCAGCCTGCGCAGCTTGTTCGACTGGTATGCACAAGGCCGGTTGACGCCCCATATCAGCCATTGCCTGCCCTTTGACAACGTGGCCGAGGGGCTGGAGCTGTTGCGCACACGACAATCCACCGGAAAGGTCGTCATCGCGCTGAAACCCGACGCACAAGACCGCTGATATTAGCCGGGCAGTTCAAATCCTGTCTATTTGAGTCCGGAAATGCTTGAAACCCATGCTGTTGTCACCGATATCTAGGACCAGTGTGAACCCACCCTGAATATGTCACCGGAGGAAATAATGGCAGATCTCAACACAATGCGTGCGCAGATCGGCAGCGCACGCGCTGAACAGATTGATGCGGGGCTTCGCGCCCATATGAACAAGGTCTATGGCACCATGTCGGTCGGCATGCTGATCACCGGTGCCGCGGCCTGGGCCATTGCCGGTCTGGCGACCACCACCGACCCGAGTGCCGCTGTCGCACAACTGCCCAATGGTACAATGCTGAATGGCCTGGGGGCCACGATCTATGCCTCGCCGCTGCGCTGGGTGATCATGTTCGCGCCGCTGGCTTTCATCCTGTTCGGCTGGGGCGCGCTGATGCGGCGCGCTTCGGCGGCGGGCGTGCAACTTGGCTTTTTCGTCTTCGCCAGTGCGATCGGCCTTTCACTCAGCTCGATCTTTCTGGTCTTTACCAGCTATTCAATCACCCAGACCTTTCTGGTCACGGCAATCGCCTTTGGCGGTCTGAGCCTGTGGGGTTACACCACCCAGCGCGACCTGTCAGGGATGGGCACCTTCCTGATCATGGGCGTGATCGGCCTGATCGTGGCGATGATCGTCAACCTGTTCCTGCAAAGCCCGGCGATGATGTTCGCGATCTCCTCGATCGGGGTGCTGATCTTTGCGGGACTGACGGCATTCTACACCCAGCAGATCAAGAGCGACTATGTCGCCCATGCAATGGCTGGCGATCAGGACTATCTGGACAAGGCCGCGATTGACGGCGCGCTGAGCCTCTATATCAGCTTCCTGAACATGTTCCAGTTCCTGCTGATGTTCCTGGGACAACAGGAATAACGCCTGACAGCTTGAAAGCCATGATGGGCCGGTCGGGCGACCGGCCCTTTTCTTTTTCCGGCGCAATCGCGAGCACTCAGCCCCGGAACTGCGCCATGAAGCGGGCATCGATCCGGTCTTTCAGACGCCACAGCCAGCGCCCTTCCAGCGGCAAGCCCCATTTGTCTGCAAGTGCCACGCGGTCGCCCAGCGAGACCAGCTTCAGATAGTCGCGCTGCGGGTGATAGGCCTGAAATTCCCCCATACCCAGCGCCGCGCGCAGATTGGCCAGCAGAAAGGGGGCTTGGCGCACGGCGTAAACCCCGGCCTTGGGGCGCGGGGCGTGGGTCATATGCGCGCAATCCCCCACCGCAAAGACCGCGCTGTCATTCACGCATCGCAAATGCTGATCGACCGAGACGAACCCCTTGGTCAAATGCAGCCCTGTCCCTGCCAACCATGCATGCGGGCGCGTCCCCCCGGCCCCGACAACCAGCGAGGCAGCAATCTGCCGCCCATCCGCGAGCGCCACATGATCCGGGCCGACAGCAACAGGTTTTGAATGTTCTATCAGGCCGATGCCAAACCGCCCCAGATGCGCACAAAGCCGCCAGCGCGCGAAACGGCCGATATTGGGCAGGGCCGGTCCCTGATCGATCAGGCTGATGCGGTGGGGCCGATCGCGCAGGCGAAACGCCATCGCCATCGCCAATTCGGCGCCTGCGACCCCCGCACCGAGCACGGCAATATCGGGGCTGACCTGCCCCTGTTTGCACCGCGCCAGCCAGTCATGCCAGCGTGCCGCATAGGCCGCCAGCGGCTTGGCCGACACCGCATGCGCCCCAAACCCCGGCAAATCGGGCAATTCCGAGGTGATGCCCACATCCAACGAGGCCAGATCATAGCGGATGGGGTCAAACCCGGTGCCCGAAATCAGTCGCGCCGCGCGGTCCATATGCTGCGCTGTGCCCTGCACGAATCGAACCCCCGCCCGCGCGGCCAGATCGGCCAGATCAATCTCCAGCGCCGCAGGCGCATAATGCCCCGCAATCACCCCCGGCAGCATCCCCGAATAAGGCGCTGTCGGCTGAGGATTGATCACGCTCACCGATACACCCGGCAAGGGCTGACGCAGCAACGCCAGCAGAGCCAGCGCGTGGCTGTGCCCGCCGCCGATCAGCACGACATCTCTGGCGGTATCTCGCTGTCCTTGCACGCCCTGCGCCCCCGAGAACCCTTATCCCCGCTGTCATAACGCCGCGCATAACAAAGAACGAGTGCGCGGTCCCGCATCCCCGCTCAAAACCCCGCCAACTGGGGCTTGACGCTGACTCGGTGCTGGAATAAACGCAGCGTCATCAAGTGGCGGAGTAGCTCAGTTGGTTAGAGCAGCGGAATCATAATCCGCGTGTCGGGGGTTCAAGTCCCTCCTCCGCTACCACCGTTCCCCCCGACGCCCTGATGCGCATGTTGGGATAGAGGTTCGGGGCTTCCATGAGTTCGGAAAGTCGGCCCTCCAGCCTTATCTTGAAGCCTGTTTCCTCCGGTGTGACCACCACACGGGAGATCAGGCGCCTGATGCGTTCGGCGGCGTCCTCGGTGTCGGGTGATATCCCGGCCGCGAACACCCCTTCCAGATCGCCTACATAGGTCTCGTACTGGCGCAGCGCGGCGGGATGCAGGCCCACGACCTTGGGCACCTCCGGCACGACGGCGAGCTCCGCCTCGATCTCTTTCTGCCGCGCGGAGAGTTCACGCATCTGGGCGCCGATCACATCGGTTGGCAGACGTTCGTGCACATAGTCCTGCCAAGACCGGTCCAGCAGCCTTTTGATCTCTCCCAGCTTGTTCTCCAGAACGATGCGCCGCCGCCGCTTGTCCGCTGTCGCGCGCTCGCGCTCTTGCTGGTAGGCCTCGGCGAACTCCCTCAGCAACTGCGGCGCCTTGAGGTGCTGCTTGAGCCCGGCCAGGACCGCAGCCTCGATCTCGTCCATGTAGAAGATGCGGTTGTTGCTGCAGGCACCCGATTCGCGCCGCGTGCTGCAATGGACCCGGACGCGACCGTGATCGCGGTCCTTCACCGACAACCCGCCACCGCAGCACCCGCATTTGAGCAAGCCGGACAGCAGGTAGCGCGCCTTGCGCTGCCGCTGCGGGGCTTCATGACTGCGATCCCGCTTGCGCGCTTGAACCGCATCGAAGAGGGATTGCTCGACAATCGCCAGCGCAGGCACCTGTTCCCGCTTCCATTCCTCGGGTGGGTTCGCCCGCGACACGCGCTTGCCGGTGTCGGGGTCCTTCACCATTTGCACGCGGTTCCAGACGAGGACACCGGAATAGAGCTCGCCCGCGCAGGATGCCATAATGGCGCGTCTTGTTGCCGTTTATGGTCGAGGCGGCCCAGCGAGATCCGCGCGGCGCGGCAACACCTTCGGCATTCAGGTCGCGCGCGATCTCGCGCGGGGTCCGGCCCGCGACATACTCGCTGAAGATCCGCCGGATGATCTCGGCCTCGCTCTCGACGATCTCCAACTCGCCCGGCTTGCCCGGTATCGGACGGTAGCCATAGGCACGCCCCCCGGCATGGCGCCCGTCGCGCACGACCCCATCCATCCCCCGCCGCACCTTGTTGGCGAGATCGGCGAGGTAGAGCGAGCCCAGGAGGCTGCGCACCCCGATCTGGACCTGATCGGCGGTGCCTTCATGCACCGCGCGCAATTCGATCCCGGCGAAGTTCAGACGCTTCCAGATGCCGGCAAGGTCTTCCTGATCACGTGACAGGCGGTCGAGCGATTCCACAAGGATGACGTCGAAGCTGCCCGAGCGGGCGGCATGCAGCATCTCCATCAGTCCATCGCGGCCATAGACCGACGCGCCGGAGCGCGCCCTGTCGTAATAGGTTGCCGTGACATCGAGGCCTTGCCGCTGGGCATGCGCCCGGCACAGGTGTATCTGGTCTTCAATCGAGCGGTCGTTCTGTAGTTCCGTTGAAAAGCGTGCGTAAATTGCTGTCCTCTTCATGTGCAGATCCTCCGGAATGGGCCCCCGCTTCCGCCGCGGTCGCCCTTCGATGATCCGCCCTCGCCGCCGCTTTGGCAAGCGCGCGCACGATCTCAATCAGATCGGCATCCAGTCCAGAGGGCTTTCGGGCAGGTATTCGCCGATGCCTTGACCGACGCAAACCTGCCGGATGCCCCTGATGCTGCAAATCACGATTGCCCATTCGCTCATGATAATGCCAGCCCCCTGCCGTAGAAGCGTCTCGGGGATGGCGTCGTATTGTGGGCGGCCCTGGCGCGCAAAACGGAAGAGCGCATCAGAACGAAAATCCGCCAATTGCCTCTCCACGGCCTGTTCCGGCGCATTGCATGCGAATCGATGATGAGAGTCAGAGGGTGGCCTGAGGGTCCATGACGGGTTGCGAGCCGGGGGAGAGGCCCCTGGTGCCCGTCGTGGAGGGTTTCCCATGATCCAGGGTCAGGTTCTCGAGGCGCGGCGCGATGTGTCGGGCGGCTACAAGGTCGATGTCGGGCGGGGCGAGCGTGTGGGGCGCGTGTCGTCGGAATGGTTCTCGCGCCCCGATGACGAGCGTTACCTCTCGCTCACCGAACTGACCGACGCCGTGCGCGCCCGCTCCGCGCGCAGCCGCACGCGCGTCATCGAGAGCGCCGCGATCGAGGTGCAGGCGAGCCGCGACAACCCCGAGCGGCTGGCGCTGGTGCTGCCCGGGGCCGAGGCGCCGGTCGCGCCGACGCATTGGTCCTTCGGCCAGCTGGCCAGCATGGTCGGCGCGCCCGCGGCCTATCTGCGCCAGCTCCCGGCCTCGCTCGCGGGGATCAACCTGCAATACGGCCTTTCGACCCACCGGGCCGAGCAGATCAAGACGCTGGAAACCGACAACGGCCGCATCGACCTGCGCGCCGTCACCGGCCCCGATTACGGCCGCATCCACGACCATGAACTGGCCGAGGCCGTGCAGCGCATCGCGGGCAATGGCACGGGCGACACGCGCTGGAAGGTGCCCGGCGTGCTCGACTGGTCGACCGGCGTCTACAACCCCAATGTCGACATCACCAAGGACACGACGACGCTCTATGCCTCGGATCGCGACATCTTCCTGTTTCTGCTCGACGACCTGAACCCGATCGAGGCCGGCAAACTGCCCGATGGCTCGCCCGATCTGTTCTTTCGCGGCTTCTATTGCTGGAACTCCGAGGTCGGCGCCAAGACGCTGGGCATCGCCAGCTTCTATCTGCGCGCCGTGTGCCAGAACCGCAACCTCTGGGGCGTCGAGGACTTCCAGGAAATCAAGATCCGGCATTCGAAATACGCGGCCTCGCGCTTTGCCCATGAGGCGACCC